>CAZJGS010000014.1:0-30912 GCA_964545735.1 uncultured Spirochaetaceae bacterium | reverse complement strand
GATACAAAAGATATTTATGCATTCTTGCAACTCCCGACAATTTGGCTACAGACCCGAATTTTTATATTATCCTGAATACGTATAAATAGGCATAAATTAGAAAGTGCTGTTATTTCTTGAAAATAAAAGGATTAAAGCTACTAAATTTTTACGATTTATTTTTCTATTTGTTTCCTGGTTTCATTTCTAACCGGTTTGATTTCATGCAGCACCAAAAGTTAATATTTTTTACAAAATTTTTTAATGTTGGACGTATTGAATTATTCTAATTGGTATTAGAAGTCTGTTAAATTCTAATTAATTTATTTTTTTAAACTGAAATTGGAAAGTATTTGTTGATATTATTATCAAGCCTCAGCAGTAATTTTGTCCAAGGATTTTTGTTATATAGCCGAAGAACCATGTCTTTCCCTTTTCTTATATAATGAGCACTTACATAAATTATATCTCTCAAGACTGTTTTCATTCTAATTCTATCTCTATTACCAGTAGCCCCTTCTGGTAAATAATTTTGATTTAACAGAGTAAAATGTCCAATTATTCTTAGAATATTATAGGCATTTGTTAATGCAGCAAGTAACATTTTGCTTACTCTATTTTTTCCAGAAGCTAATCTTTCAAAGTTTAAATCAATTTTTATTTCACTATGATACTGCTCAGAAGTTGCGTGGTCATTATTCGACTTCTCGGATAAAGATCATGTAACATAAGGGGTTATTTTATTCTATAGATATTACTTAACATTTGTTAATATATTTGGGTTTTTATCTATACGGATTCAGGATTATGACTTTTTTACCAATTTTAACAACTATAATGTTTTTTTCTTTTTTCTTCGGAGTATATAGGAATCAAAATCTCTGGATAGGAATTGCTGCATTGATTTTTTCCAGGTTGCGATAAAAGCAGTTTGAGTTCTATATTATACGATAATGAAAACGTATTAAGAAAAACTCTCTCTATTCTTTTTTATTAAATATTTTCATAAAACTAGTAACACTTTAATCAAATCATAAATAAAGATATATAAATATAGATTATTTCATTGTTACTAACACAGAACTTAGCAAAAATATTATATTAATAAATCTTGTTTAATTTTTTTCACAGGTTTATGCTTGTAAAAAGAGGTATTGAATATGAAAAAAACTGTTTTGATTTTATCCTGTGTTGCAACAATCTTTTTAATGAGTTGTGCAAGTACAGATGAACAAATTGCTTTTAGAAGTGAAACAACTGAGCAAGCTATTTTAATTGATGCAGGGGAATTTATGATTCCAGCAATTTTAACTTTGCCTAAATGTGATAAACCTTGTGCTGTTGTAATTATGGAACATGGCACAGGAAGTCAAAAAGATGAAGCTGGAGACGGATATAAAATGCTAGCACCGGCCCTAGCTGAAAAGGGAATTGCTTCTCTTAGGTTCGATTTCCCAGGAAGTGGAGAAAGTAAGGCTAGTTATTTGCTTTATACAAATGAAGAAGCAATTAGAGAAACTCAAGTTGTTGCTGACTATTTAGCTAATAGATGTGAAATTGATGGCAAGAGAATAGGATTACTTGGTTGGAGTCAAGGTGGAACAGACGTTTTACTAGCAGCTTCAAACAATGATACTTATAAAAGTGTAGCTACTTGGGCTGGAGCCTTAGTTATTAGCGATATGGCAACAAAAGAAATGAGAGATGAAGCTATGAAAACAGGACAAACCAAATTAGAGTTTGAATGGAGAGAAGCTTTACCTTTATCAAAGGCTTGGATTGATCAAGCTGATAGTATGGATGTATTGGATTATGCTTCTAAAATCAATGCTCCAATTGGATCTTTGCATGGAACTTTAGATAGCACTGTACCTTTTTCTGATAGTGAAAAAGTTCAAGCTGCAAGTACTAATGCTAAAAGCAAATTAATTCCTATTGAAGGTGCTAATCATACTTATTTGATTTTTACTGGTGACTTAAGCAAATATAATGAACTAAAAGATAAAACTGTAAGTTGGTTTGTTGAAACTCTTTAATATTTATCTTTAAAAACAAAAAAATCTGTCTCAAATGAGGCAGATTTCTTGGTTTAAAAAACTTATTTTTTATTCTTCTAAAATTCTGAGTAATTTATAATAGTATTGTTGAACAACTTTAAAATTGTCAAAGTCTTTAAAATCTTTTAGATCTTCCATTAGCTCTAATAGGCCAAACAAAGAATCATTTAAGGCTTTACTATAATCTTTACAAGGTTCATAAAAATAAACATGATTTTTTGAAGCATGTAATTTTATAAAGTAGTATTGATTTTTACCTTGAGGAGTAAGTTTTAATATCTTATCAAAATTAACAATCAAATCTGCAGCATCTTCAACATAATAATTTGTTAGAGGTGCTATAGAAACAGAATTTTTTAGATTATCATATTTATTTTCTAAAGCTAAAAGAGAGTAAAAAGATCCATTTTTTTGAACAACTTTACCGTCATATATTACTTCAGCTTTTATGTTTTGAATTGGTTTTTTATTGTTAAAATGCTTTTTAGCCAAATATGAAATATCTTCATAAGGAATTCTAGCAATTTTAATTTCTTTTTTACCACTTTTAAATTTAATCAATTTGTAATTTCGAGAGTAAATAGTAACAGCACCACCGCTTTGATCTGTTTCATTACCTCTGTCTTTAGTCTTTCTATCTTTGCGATCTTTTTTATTTCTTTTACCATTTTTACTAGAATCCAAACTTGATAACTTATCATCTAATTCATATTTAAGACCTTTTTGTATATCATCTAACCAATCTTCTAAAATAGGAGATACACTTCTGGCAAACAATCTTGAAGTTTGAACAAGTTCACCTGCAACAATATATTTTGGTAAGTTTCTAAAATCTGCAGAACCTGGGTGAATAAAAATTTGAGTTGCAAATAAAGTATTGTACATATAACCATACTCTTTTATACAAATAAATTGTTTTAAACCACTAGCAATACAACAAATATAATCATGCATAGAGCCGTTACCAGTTAAAGGAACATCATTCTCACTTATAATATCGCCTAATTGGCCTACTATATGTAGAATTTCTTGCATAGATTGATAATCTAAATAATTCTTTTTACAAAATTCCATTCTGTCATTTTTTACTTCAATTGAAAAATAGGTTTTATAAAGAGTTAAATAACTAGCAAAATCGCCATACCTATCATTATTAAAAGCTTTATGAGCACTTCTAGCTTCATCTACCTTGTCAGGAGGTAAAATAAAGGGTGTTTTAGAAGATAAGAAAGCAATAGCAATTAGTACTTCATTAATTACTGAAGGGTAGTTGTAGATAGCCTCTACTACTACACGAGCATGACGGGGGAGAAGAGGGAACTTAACCATAAATTCACCAATTTGTGTCAAATGTCTCTCACTGTCAATCGCACCTATGACTCTTAAAGTATTTTCTGCACTTTTAATTGCGTCTTTGTTTGGACGAGTTATAAAGGGAAAGTGCTCATAATCATAAAGACCCAAGTCGCTCATTCTTAGTACTACTTCACTTAAATCAGTTCTTAAAATTTCTTCTAGTGTGTACATATCTCTAGAGGTATAAGATTTTTCAGAATATAAACGGTAGCAGGTACCACTTTGCGTTCTTCCCGATCTTCCTCTCCTTTGCATAGCACTGGATTTCGAAATGGGAAGAGTAACTAGTGAACTTGTAAAATTCTTTTGGTTATAAAAGTTAATTTTAGCAAGACCTGCATCAATTACAGTTGCTATTTTATCAATAGTTATTGAAGTTTCAGCAATATTAGTAGATACAACTACCTTAGTTTTATTCTCTTCAGTCTTATCAAAAACAGATTCTTGCTCTTCTTTACTTAATCTTCCATAAAGAGGGTATATTATAAGTTTTTTATCAGGATCACTTTTTGATAAAGCTTTTATACAATTTTTTATATCAAATTCACCTGGTAAGAATATTAAGATATCACCACTTTTCTTTTTTTCATTCTCTTGTACTATTTTAACAATTGTATTGTTTAAAACGTCATTATTACTAAAATCTTCAGTTAAATAAATTTCTTCAATAGGGAATAACTTTGCTTTTATAGATACTGTTGGACAGTCATCAAAAAAGTGTGAAAACTTTTTAGTATTGATAGTTGCTGATGAAATAATAACTTTAAAGTCTGGTCTTTGCTGTATGACTTGTTTTAGCATACCGAGTATAAAATCTATATTTAAAGATCTCTCATGCGCTTCATCAACTAAAATAACGGAGTAGTTTTTTAATAATGGATCTGTTTTCAATTCCATTAATAAAATACCATCGGTCATTACTTTAATCTTTGTAGAGGTTGTTGTAGTATCTGCAAAACGCATTTTATAAGCTACAAAACTCCCATTATCTCCAACTTGCTGTTTTATAAAATCACTAACAGATAAAGTTGCGATTCTTCTAGGTTGTGTAATACCTACACATAAATTGTTGTCAAATCCTGCTTCATGCAAAATAATTGGTAGTTGTGTTGTTTTACCAGAGCCGGTTGGGCTTTCAACAACAATAACTTGATTTGAATTTAAACAATCAATAATTTCTTGCCTGTGTTGATAAACAGGCAGATGCCTCATGTCTTTCATTAATTTCCTTTTATAATAAGCAGGGCTTTTTCTACATCTACATGTTCAAAAGTTTCTCTACTTATTAAATTTTTAAGTGTAAACGTATTATCACTTATAATCTCTTCATTTAACATTATACCATAGGGAATAGAATTTTTCTCAGCATATTTGAACTGTTGAGGTAACTTTTTATTAAAAAGGTAAGTATCTACTCTTATTGAAGATTCTCTAAGTTTAGTTGCAATCATATTTCCAATAGAGAAAAACTCTTCTCCTTTGTTAAAAATAATTACATCACTAGAACTTGAGCCCTCTAATAAGGGGCTATCTAATTCAACCAAAGCACTTAATAATCTATCTAGTCCAATAGAAGAGCCAACGCCTGGTATTTCATTTTTTGTATAGAGTGATGCTAAATTATTATACCTACCTCCACTACAAACTGATCCAAAATTAGGCAAATCTTCTAAAAAGGTTTCATAAACTATACCAGTATAATAATCGAGTCCTCTAGTAATAGAAGGATCTAATATAAAGTGCTCACTAATATCAGCTCTTTTTAAATAATTGAAAATCTCAGTCATTCTAGTAGTGTGCTCAGTTTCTCCTCCACATAAAGCAGATAATCTGCTTACAGTTTGAAGAAATGGTTCATTTTCATCATATTTAATATAATCAAGAATTAATTGAGCTTTATGTTCTTCACCACTAATCTCAATTAAACTTTCTTTGACTTTTTCTTCACCAATTTTTCTAAGTTTATCAACACTTCTTAATATCTCAACACTATTTTCTAATAGATTTAAATGTTGTAAAAATGCATTAAACAAGCCTCTATGAGCAACATGGAATTTATAGTTATCGATTCCTAGTTTACTAAAGGAGTGATTCATCATAGAAAGAATTTCAAAATCTGCTTCACTAGAATCAATTCCAACAATATCGAAATCACATTGATAAAATTCTCTAAATCTACCTTTTTGAGGTTTTTCACCTCTCCAAACTTTGTTGATATGATATCTTTTAAATGGGAATGCTAATTCATTGTAATTGGCTGCTAAAAATCTAGCAAAAGGAACAGTTAAATCAAATCTAAGAGCTACTTCTCTTTTACCATTGTCTTGAAAGTGAAATATTTGTTTGTCAGTTTCACCGCCACCTTTACCAAGTAAAACTTCTGTATATTCAAGGGCAGGAGTGTCGATTGGAACAAAACCATAGGAAGAGAAAAGTTGTTCTAACTTATTTATTATTCTTTTTTTTTGTATTTCAATTTTAGGTAGGGAATCAGAAAACCCTTTTAATACTTTTGGCTCTATAATCTTATTTTTTTGTGACATATATACTCCAGGAGATTGATTTTTGTTATTAAAGAATATTTTTTATTTGTTTTATAAATTATTTATACTCGAATATTTTGTTTTTATCAATGAGGATTATACAATCAATACAGGTAAAAACACACAAATTATTTACTTATCAAGTAATAAATGACTATTGCTTTACAAAAAGCTAATAAACATAGTATTCTTACGTAGTAGCTATTAAATAATATCTACAATATATAAAAATGGTAATGAGAAAAATTAATGCTTATTCGATATAAAAATGATTCCAAGGGAAATAGTATTCCTTTTGCAAAAATCTATACTAAAAATGAACACAAGATAAACATAGCTCTAATTGATGGCGATGCGCTTCGTGCTGTAAAAAAACTACAAGCAACAGGGGCCGAAGCTTATTTGGTAGGTGGTGCTGTTAGAGACTTGTTATTAAATAAAAAACCAAAAGACTTTGATATAACAACGAGTGCCTCACCTAGACAAATTCATAAATTATTTTGGAATTCTAGAATAATTGGTAAAAGATTTAAATTAGTACACTTAGAATATGGTGAAAAAGTCCTTGAAGTTTCTACCTTCAGATCTGATGAAGAGAGTTTTGGTATTAACAACAATGTCTTTGGTACGGTAGAGCAAGATGCAAAAAGAAGAGATTTTACAATCAATTCTTTTTATTATGATCCTAAGACTCAACATGTTTTAGACTTTAATGATGCAATGGAAGATTTTAAAAAGAAAAAAATTTCTTCAATTATAGATTTAAAAACAAGTTTCACAGAAGATCCAGTTAGAATGCTTAGAGCTATTAAATATAGTGTTACTACTAATTTCAAATTAAACCACAGCGTAAGCAGAGCTATAAAGAAAAATCATATGGAACTAGCAAAAGTATCAACGAGTAGATTAACTGAGGAAGTAAATAAAATATTAGCTTCCGGTTATAGTCGTGATATCTTTTTAAAACTTCAAAAATACAAGCTTTTAGTTTATTTATTGCCCTGTTTTAATGTATATGCTTCTTTAGATAATGTTCAAAATAGTTTACTGGAGTTGGATTATAAAATAAGACAGTATCAAAATGGTGAAGCAGGTGAAGTAAAAAGAGCTAATATGCTCTTGCATTTGGTAAAAGAATTAATTTTGTTTAGTGATGAGAGCCTAACATCTAGAGAAAGATTTAAAGAAACCTTTAGACAAGTTAAGGTTTTGATTTCACCAATAACACCAAGTAATTACGAGGTTGAATTGTGTTGTGCCAATCTTTTAGATATGAAAGGCTTTAATGTTCCTCGAGGTTGTGTTCGACGCCCAAGAGTTCCTAATAAAAATTTTGATAGAAGAAGAAAATATATTTATAAAAAAAGAGCTCCTATAAAGCATGATATAAATAAGAGAAAGAAAATTCCTAATGTTGCACCAAAGGTAGCAAACCCTTAATTCCATTCTTCCATTTCAATAAAGACTTGGGCAATAAAAATAGATCCATATTTTTCTAATGATTCAGAAATAAATTCTTGAAGTTCGCCAAGAGAAGTTCGCATCATATGTTTAGAGGGTATTCTCAATTTTACAGAAAGAGAATATCCATTTTCTTGAACTTTGGCATTTAAATTAAGAACTTTTATAGCCGGATCAAATTCATCAAGACAGTGAATAACCATTTGAGTTAAGGCTGCCTCACTAATTACAGTTTTATCAAATCTAGTAAATTGAGGCCTAACTACAGTTTTTTCAAATACTTTGGTTCTTTTCCAAGGTCTAAGTATCTTTCTAGTAAACATAACCTTCATTGAATCTATAACTATCATTGGAGAAGTTCTTGTTATTTCAATAGAAGGAACAGGTATTACATGTTTACCCTCTGTGAATCTAATTCTCATAGCATTATCAATTTCATCTTTAGTAGCAATATCAATTATATTAAAAATTTTATAGGGTTGTGGCAAATCTAATCTGGTTGCTATTTTCCTTACCATTTTTTCACTAGTTCCAATAAGCAATATCTTTCTATAACGTTCTTTCTTTAAGGCATCTACAACACTTTGATAATGTTTTGAATCATCAAAGACAGCTGTCCTAACCGCAGCTAAAAAAGTTGCATCTTGTTTTGCACTTTTTCCAGCTAGTAGTTTATTCCCTTTAATTAATAATCCATCATCTATAATTAAATTTATATTATATTCTTCAGCTATCATTTTGGATCTAAAGCTTTTTCCAGTTCCACTTTTGCCAATAAGTGCATAAACTTTTATTCCGCTCATTTTCCAAAATGCATATTTAAAAATTCGGTTCATAGGTATAGTATACCTATAGTTCATATAATTTGTAATATATTTATTAACTTATATTTTAAAAAAAATATTTTTGAGCTTTATAATAAATCTATTAATGCAATTAATAGTAAAGTTTTATCTATAAGAAATTGGATATCACCAATTTGTAATGTGATGTAATGGATATTAACAAATATGTTTGATTGCAATAAAATTTGAATATTATATTAAGTTGATTTTAGAAAAATTAATTAAAACTATACTTGATAATAGACCTTATAAGTTTTAATATGACAAAAGTGTAGTCGTTTATTGGCTTAAATTTACAAAAAATAAGCAATATTATTAATTTAATATACTAGATTATCGATTAATATCAAATAGGAATAATAAGGAGCCTAAAATGCCTAAAGACGTTTTAACGTTTAAGAGAGGTGGAGTGCATCCTAAAGATCAAAAGCACTTTTCTAATAAACTAAAGCTAGAAAAATTGCCTATCCCTTCTTTAGTAGTTGTAAGTTTATCTCAACATTTAGGAGCCCCAGCTAAAGCCTTAAAAAAGGTTGGAGATTATGTAAAAAAGGGAGAAAAGTTAGCAACAGCTTCTAGTTTTATTAGCGCTGAAGTTCACTCTCCTATCTCAGGGGTAATTAAGAAAATTATCAAACAAACACTTGCAAACAGTGCTGTTACAGATGCTTTCTTAATTGAAGCAGATAAAGATGCACAAGAAGTAATCTTTGAAAAAGCGGATTATGAGAGTAAAAGTTCAGAGGATCTTATAGCAACAATAAAAGATTTGGGTGTTGTAGGCCTCGGTGGAGCAACCTTTCCCTCCCATGTTAAATTTATGGTTCCAAAAGGAAAATTTGTTGAATATTTAGTTATTAATGGTGTTGAATGTGAACCATATTTAACAAGTGATCATAGAACTATGCTAGAGAGAAGTGAAGAAGTTCTTGAAGGTATAATGATTGCTAAAAAAATGTCCAAAGCTACAAATGTAATTATTGGAATTGAAAAAAATAAAATGGATGCAGTTAAACAACTAAAATCTATTATAAAAGAAAAAAATTATCCAATAACTGTTCAAGCTCTCAAATTGAAATATCCTCAAGGAGATGAAAAACAACTATTAAAAGCTACAATAAATAGAGAAATACCCAGTGGAAAACTTCCACTTGATATTGGTGCTGTTGTTGTTAATATTGGTACTTGTTTTGCAATATATGAAGCTTGTGTGCTAAACAAACCTCTAATTGATAGAGTTGTTTGCGTTAGTGGTGAATGTATTAAAAATCCTAAAAATCTAATTGTACCAGTTGGAACTGCAATTTCAGAGCTAATAGATTACTGTGGTGGCTTCAAAGAAGAACCCGATAAAATTATTAGCGGTGGAGCTATGATGGGTTTTGCTTTTGCATCCTTAGATATTCCTGTTGTAAAAGGAACAAGTGGTGTTATTGCTATAATGGATGAAAATAAAGCTATTGAAACAGCTTGTATTTCTTGTGGTAAATGTGTAGGTGTTTGTCCAATAGGTTTGATGCCAACCATGTTATACAGAAATATAAAAAGTGGGAATTATGAAGTTGCTCTTAATAAATATTCCTTGATGGATTGTAAAGAATGTGGTTGTTGTGCTTATATTTGCCCAGCTCACATTCCATTAGTTCATGCTTTTAAAACAGGTAAAAAACTAGCAAGGAGAAAGAAATGAGAGTAAAAATTACATCCTCTCCACATTTTCACAGTAAAAACTCTACAGGCTCTGTTATGTGGAATGTCAGTTTGGCTTTAAGCCCAGCGGCAATTTGGGGAATATATGTTTTTGGCCTTAGAGCCTTGTTTGTGATATTGATATCGATTGTATCAAGTTGTTTTTTTGAATATATACTAGGATTTATTGATGGTAATAAAGATTTTAGAAAAAGTACTTTAGGTGATGGTTCTGCATTCTTGACAGGTTTACTACTTGGAATGAATTTAAGTTCTTTAATTCCTTTTCCAGTAATAATATTAGCAAATGCTTTTGCAATAATTGTTGTAAAATGGACCTTTGGCGGTCTTGGTGCTAACTGGATGAATCCGGCCCTGGCCGGTCGTGTATTTGTATTTTTTAGTTTTACTTCTATGATGAGTAATTATAGTGTACCTAAAACTTTAAAGATGGTTGATTCAGTTGGTAGTGCTACTCCTTTATCCTTTGTAAAAACAAGTATAAGTGGAGGCTTAACTAACCTTAATCCTTCTCAAATATTAAGTGAAGCTTCATATCCTACAACAGCTTTTGCAGAAAAAATTTCTGATTTAACAAACCTTTCTCCTTATGCAATAGATGCCTTTATTGGTAATATTGGTGGTTGTATTGGAGAGGTAAGTGCACTTCTCTTGATTGTTGGCGGACTTTATCTGCTTGCAAAAAAAATAATAACTTACCATATACCTGTATTTTTTATATTAACTTTTGCATTACTTACTTGGGTGTTTGAAGGAGTTAGAAATGATTTAGGATTTTTTAATGGAGAGGTATTAACAGCTATTTTTTCAGGTGGTTTAATTCTAGGTGCTATTTTTATGGCAACTGATATGGTAACTTCTCCCATAACAAAAAAAGGTAAAGTAATTTTTGCCGTCGGTTGTGGATTTTTTACCTTCTTAATAAGATATTTTGGATCTTTACCCGAAGCTGTATCTCTTGCTATTATTTTAATGAATATCGTAAGTCCTACAATTGATAGATATATAGTTCCTAAAAAATTCGGTTATGTTAAAAAAAGTAAAACAGTGGGGGCTAAATAATGAAAAAATATTTTAAAACCTCAATGGTACTTGCTATAATCTGTGCTTGTGCTGCAATTATTTTAGCTTTTTTAAATAGCTTAACTCAACCTGTAATTATTGAATATGAATACCAAAAAACTTTAAGTGCTTTAGAAGCTGTAAGTGATGGCTTACTAATAAGTGAAGAAAATTCTCTTGTCGAAAATAATTCTTTTGTTAATTATTATTATGTTTTAAGTGAAGATAATGTAAAAATGGGTTATTTGTTGAATTTAGATGCTGTTGGTTACGGTGGCAAAATTTCAATGGTAGCTTCCTATAACAAAGAGGGACAAGTAATGCAAGCTAAAGTTGTTAGCAACACTGAAACTCCAGGTTTAGGTAAAAAATGTGAAGAAAGTTGGTATATGAATAAATATTTGAATAAAAGTAAAATTCCAAACAGCAAAACTCAATTAAATGGGGATGATGCAGATGCTATTAGTGGAGCTTCAATTACATTTATAGCTATTGCAAATGCACTTAGAAGCGGTAGTGATTTTGTAAAAAGCTTGGGGGGAAAATAATGAAGAATAAACATGTCAAAGAGTTAACAAAAGGTATCTTCAAAGAAAACCCAACCTTTGTACTTTTATTAGGACTATGTCCAACCCTTGGTGTTACCACCATGGTATCAAATGCCATTGGAATGGGCTTTAGCGTATTATTTGTTTTAACTTGTAGCAATATCATGATAAGTATGCTGAGAAAAGTTATACCAGATTCAGTTAGAATTCCAAGTTATATTGTAATTATTGCATCCTTTGTAACAATCATTGAAATGATTTTACATGCCTTTCTTCCTGAAATTTATACATCTCTTGGTGTTTTTTTACCACTTATTGTTGTAAACTGTATCATTTTAGGAAGAGCAGAAGCTTTTGCTAATAAAAATACTGTATTTGATTCTATTTTAGATGCTATTGGAATGGGAATTGGTTTTATGCTGGCACTAATACTTATTGCAGCAATAAGAGAGATTTTAGGATCTGGAACAATTACTCTTTTTCCTATGGGAACTTTCAGTGGTGTTATAACAGTACCCTTTATAAACAGATGGCCAATTAGAGTTATGACTTTAGCCCCTGGTGCTTTATTATTAATGGGATATTTAAAAGCTTATTTTGAATTTTATTCAAAACGAAAGGCTAAAAAGGAGAAACTTGCATGACCTATATAGCAATTTTAATTACATATATATTTATCAGTAACTTTATATTGGTGCAGTTTTTGGGCATTTGTCCTTTTATTGGTGTTTCTAAAAGTAGTGAGAGTGCACTAGGTATGGGAATGGCTGTAACTTTTGTTACGACTATTGCATCAGTAGTTTGCTGGAGTGTGTATCAATTTTTACTTCTTCCTTTTGAATTAGAATATTTGAGAACTGTATCTTTTATACTTGTAATAGCATCTTTGGTTCAATTAGTAGAATTGGTTATAAGAAAAATAAGTCCTCCATTGTACAAAGCTTTGGGTATATTTTTACCACTAATTACAACAAACTGTGCTGTATTGGGTATTGCCATAATTAATATTAATGAAAACTATTCTTGTCTAGAATCATTTTTTGGTGGCTTAGCAGCTGGACTTGGATTTACTCTAGCAATTGTTCTAATGAGTAATATTAGAGAAAAACTAGATTTATCACCGGTTAGAAGAAGTTTTAAAGGCGTTCCAATTGCTTTTGTATCAGCAGGCTTGATGGCATTAGCATTTATGGCTTTTGATAAATCCTTGTTAATAAACTTAAATTTAGTATAAGAGAGTGAATAATGAATATATTTTTAGCATTTATAATAATAACTGTAATGGGACTTCTTCTAGGTATTGGTTTAGCTTTTGCTGCTAATAAACTTGCAGTTGCCAAAGACCAAAAACAGCTAGATATAGAGGCTGTCTTGCCTGGTGCAAACTGTGGGGGTTGTGGCTATGCTGGATGTGCAGCCTACGCTGAAGCTTGTGCTAATGGTGATTGTGCCTTAAATTTATGTGCTCCTGGTGGAAGTGAGGTTGCAAAGAAAGTTGGAGAAATTTTGGGAGAAAGTGTAGAAATTAGCTCAATTCGTAAAGTCGCCTATGTTTTTTGTGATGGCGATTGTGAGCACTCTCAAACAGACTTTGATTATCAAGGAATAAAAGACTGTAATTCAGCAGCTTTATTGTTCAATGGTGAGTTTGCTTGTAAAGAAGGATGTCTTCAATTAGGCTCTTGTATTGAGGTCTGTCCTGTAGATGCCATTTCTAAAAAAGAGAATGGCCATATTGAAGTTGATCCTAAATTATGTATTGCTTGTGGTAAATGTGTAGATATTTGCCCACATAATGTTATAAAACTCATTGATGATAAATCTGAATTTGTAGTAAAGTGTAATAACCATGAATCTGGAGCAAAAGTAAGAAAAATTTGTGATGTGGGTTGTATAGGGTGTACAATATGTGTTAGAAAGTTTCCTGAGTCTGGATGTTCTATGGACGGATTTCTCTCGGTTTTTGATAATTCAAAGCCGCATACCCAAATAGCCGAGGCTGCTAAAGCCTGCCCAAAAAAATGTATTGTTAAACGCTAATAAGGAGTTAAACTTAAAAAATGTCATATATCGTTGGAGCATATTCTCAATTAGCAGGAGGGACATCTTGTGAAACTAATAAGCATATTTTAGATAATGCAATAAAACCTCTATTAACAGAGGTTTATAATAGAGATAATGTTTTTCTCCAACTTTATTTGGGTGGCTCTCTCCTTCAATGGTTAGAAAAATCACACGCTGAAGTTAATATGTTGATTAAAGATTTAACCAAGTCTAACAAGGTTGATATGCTCACTGGTAGCTTTTACCAAGCTATTCTTCCAATTGTTCCACCAGCAGAGCGAATTTTACAAATTGAAACTACAACAAATTTTATTGCAAAAAAGTATAAAAAACTTCCTAAAACCTTTTGGTGTTATGGGGAAATTTGGGATCCATCTCTTATTAGTTGCTTGAGTTTAAGTAAAATTGAGAGAGTTATTATTTCTCTCGATAATAAAAATACCTTTGAAGATTTTCCACCAAAACCTTTTAAAATGCAAGAACTAGGTAGAAGTGTTGATATTATTCCAATAGATACAAGAGTTAGTAAATTAATTCATGATTTTGGTTTAGGAAAAATTTCTTTTGAAACAATGTTTTCAAACGTAAAAGCTTTAAATAATAATACAGTTCAAGTAGCTATGATTAATTTAAATCAATTGTGCCAGGGTGGAATAACCAGTACACAAATTATTGACTTGTTTGTATATCTTTTTGACAATTGTGAATTGTCCTTAGATACACTTTACAAAAAAGATAGATCCTTAAAACTTGATTATCTAGATAAGGGTTGGTATGGATTTGATGCTTTGGTTCCTAAAAATTCAATTCATGGTGTTTTATTTCAAGATAAAAGCTTAAATTATCTGTATAACAGAGTAATTTCCTTAATTGAAGTTGCAAAATCTTACAAAAAAAATAGAGATGTAAAAAGAAAAATAGCCAAAATAATCCCAAAATTATTGTGTGGAGCTCCATACCTTTATGACTCTAATGCTTCAATTTTAAAGGGAGAAATAAGAAGCGATGTTTATAAATATTTAATAGAACTTGAAAAATTACTAATTACCTTAGAAGATTTTACTTATCCTTTTGTTCAAGATGTTGATAAAGATGATATAAATGAAGTGATTACCGGTGGTAAAACCTTTAATGCAGTTATTGATCCAAAAGGTGGAAGTTTATTAGAGCTTAAATATTTTCCAGAAAGGTATAACTTTGTTAACGGTTTGCTTCCCTACAATTATATCAACACTGATGATAATTTGGCCATTGCTGGTAGCAAGCAAAAACTATTTAAAGATGTTTTATTAGAGAATAATTTTAATATTTCAAATTATTCAATGAAAAGTAATACTTTAAAAGAGTTGTTTTATAACATTGATATTTTAGATAATAAATTTACAGATTTTGAGCTAAAATCTCAGGAAAAACATTCTCTTGGAATCAATATACTTAAACACTATAAATTTTCATCCAATGAAATATCATTTACAGTAAAATTGACCAACACCTCTTTAAAAAGAAAGCAATTTAAATATGGTCTTGAGATTCCACTAAGCTTTTATCCCTTTGAAAATAATGTAAATATTCTTTTTAATGAAGAAAATATTGAAATCGATGATAATAAGAATACTTTTGAAGATATTAATTCAGTTAGAATAAATGACAAAGTGCATAAAACTAAAATAGGTATTAATTTTAATAAAAATTGTAATTTATTTTATAAAAATTCTTATATTACAACTAAAACCGTTGTAACAATGGAAAAGCTTTATCAATTTACTTTGTTTTTACCAACCTGGGATGTTATGCTTGAAGCAAACGAACAAATTGAATTAAATTTACTATTAAGAATTGGTAGAAATATTTAACCAAATTGGAGAAAACATATGTTTATTGAAAAAAAAACTATTTTAAATGATATAAAACAAGAAGCCTTAAAAGTTAGGAGGCGGCTTTGACAACACTGAAGTCAAAGAGCAAATAGAAAAACTTGAAAATTTAACCTTAGATCCCAATTTTTGGAATGACAATGAAAATACTAAAAGAACCTTTCATCAACTTAACAATCTAAAAGATAGTTATTACCCTTGGTTAGAACTTATAGCGTCCATTGATGAAATCAATGACATCATTGAATTGTATAGTGATGAAGATAACGATGAAATTCTCAATGAAATCAACACTCAAATTGAACAAGTAGAAAAGAGTTATAATCCTCTAAGAATTAAAACCCTTTTAAGTGAAAAATATGATCAAAATGATTGCTATTTAACAATACACTCAGGTTCCGGTGGAAATGATGCAAGTGATTGGGCACAAATGCTAATGAGATTATATCTTAGATGGTGTGAAAAACAAGGTTTCAAAACAAATATATTAGATTTACAAGAGGATCAAGGTGGAATAAAAAGTGCTACAATAGAAGTAAAAGGTGATTTTGCTTTTGGATATTTAAAAGGAGAGGCGGGCGTGCACCGTTTGGTTAGAATTTCTCCCTTTGATTCTCAAAAAAGACGTCATACTTCTTTTGGGTCTGTTTATGCTATACCTGTTATAGATGATGATATAGAAATTGAATTAACTCCTGATGATTATAGACTTGATACTTATAGAGCTGGAGGAGCCGGTGGACAGCACGTAAACAAAACTGACAGTGCCGTTAGAATTACACACTATGAATCAAATATTGTGGTTCAGTGTCAAAATGAGCGCTCTCAATTAATGAATAAAGAATTAGCTTTTAAGATGTTAAAATCTAAACTTTATGCCTATTATGAAGAAAAGAGAGAAAAAGAACATGCTGAAAATGCTATAAAGAAAAAAGAAATTTCGTGGGGATCTCAAATAAGAAGTTATGTATTTCAACCATACACTATGGTAAAAGATCATAGAACAAATGCTCAATCTACCAATGTTAATGCTGTAATGGATGGAGAAATTGATGTTTTTATTGAAGCATATCTACAGTGGATCCAAGAGGAATAATTTATGAAAAAAAGTTTTGTCTTTTTATTATTAATTAACATCTCAATTTTCATTTTTGCCTCTGATTATAATATTGCCACCACATTAGTTTTAAATAGTAAAGAATATACAAATATTTTAAACAATGAGAATGCATCTACTCTTTCTAGTAATATTTATGAAAGTGAATTTGATGAAACTGATATGAATAACTTAAAATTTATTACAAAACTTTGTAACACCTATTTGAATAAAATTAAATTGCCAAAATATTATATTGATCAAAAATTTCAAGAATCTAAAAAAGAAAAAGCTAGAGTATTGATAGATAAATTAATAAATTATACAACGCTTTACTCTACAAATTTAGATCAATCCAATTTACAAAACATTGAAAAAATAAAGCAACAAATAATAGATATCGAAAAGAATGAAGATATTGAATTGTTTTCAAAAACAAATAACTTTAACTTTGTATTTAGTGAAATTGAATCAAATGCCTTGTTAGGCCTATTACTACACAATGATAATAAACTTATAATCAGTAATATTCTTGAAGATTATTCAAAAGATGGACTATTGTTATTAACTTTTTCAACAATTAATGATTTAAAAAGATTTAGAATTGAATATTTAGATACAATAAAACGAGATTTGATTTATGACAAAATTTTAACAACCGAATTTATACGTGAAGACTCAAAAGAAATATTAACAAGTCTAATCAAATATTTTAATGATGATTACTCAATTTTAACACTCTCAAATAAAAGTAAATCTGTACAAATTTATGAAATAGTTGGTATTTCTAAACAAAGATTAGAAAAAGAGCAAGAAAATAAATTCAATTCTATTGTATTAAGAGTTAAAGACTTGTCACAATTAGACATAAACAATGAATATTTAGTACTTGAAAATGGCATACACTATATAAAAATATCAAATTCCTATACTACATTTATAAAAAAAGTAGAAATAGTAGATAAAAACAATGTATTAGACATACAAATTGAAGCGCCAGTTGTCTCTAGCATAAATTTGATTTCAAAGATTGGATTGGTCAATTTTAAATTAAATGGAATACCTATTAATACAGCTTCATCTTTTAATTTGCAAAATCAACAAATTCCTTTCTATATTGAAGCAACTAAAGAAAGCTTTATGCCTTTCGTAATCCAAAATACTAGTGATTTAACAAATATTGAATTTTCACTAAAACCCCTATGGATGGGGGATAACAAATTAGTGGCACAAGCACAAAGTGAGTTTTATTCATCACTTTTTACTTATATATTGATTAACTTTGCATCTTTGTCTATTAATAATATAAATGATGCTTTTGGAAGCAACAGTTTAGACCCCTTTATAGATGTTTTTTCAACATCTGTTGTTTCTCTTAGTTCATTAAATACAATTTATAAGTTAATATCATATATAAAATTAGCAACTATTTAAAATAAATATTATGGAGCAAACATGTTTGAAAAATTTGGGGCAAAATTAAAAGCCTTATTTAGTACAAAGAAATTAGATGAAAGTTTTTATGAAGACTTGGAAGATCTTTTGGTAGAAGGAGATCTCGGAGCTTCAATGGCTATGGATATCTCAGATAAATTGAGAGCAAAAGCAAAAGAACTTAAATGTAATACTCAAGATGAATTACAAAATATATTAAAAGAAATCTTAAAAGATAAAGTAAAACCTTATAAGTTTGAATTAAAAAAAGATGAATTAACTATTATCCTAGTTTTAGGTGTTAATGGTGTTGGTAAAACTACATCAATTGCAAAAATAGCAAATAAATATAAGAAAGAAGGATTTAATGTTTTATTAGCAGCAGCAGATACCTTTAGAGCTGCCGCCATAGATCAACTTGAATTACATGCAAATAGAATTGGTGTTAGAATTGTAAAACAAACACATGGCAGCGATCCTGGTGCAGTTATTTTTGATGCTATCACTAGTGCCAAAGCTAAAAATGATTCACTTATCTTAGCTGATACTGCAGGTAGAATGCATAACAAAGATAATTTGCTAAGAGAATTAAAGAAAATAGACAAAGTTATTAGAGCTAAAGGTATTGATGATGCTCATTATAAAAAGGTTTTGGTGATTGATAGTACCACAGGTCAAAATGGTTTCTCTCAGGCACAACTTTTTCATGATGCTATAAAGTTAGATGCTTTAATTCTATCAAAATATGATAGTGCTGCTAAAGGCGGATCCTTGGTACAAATAGGTGAGAAATTAAATTTACCTGTAGCTTTTGTTGGAGTAGGAGAGTCTTACGACGACATTAAAACCTTTGATGAAAATGAATTTTTAAATTCATTAGTAGGACTAGAAGAATAGAGAAAAACATGAAAAAAGTCTTTTTAATTGGTGTATGCTCATTATTAATTATAAACTTATATGCAGCCACATTTAACTCAAATGCAATTGGCCAGAAATTAGGTGTATATAATAATGATAGTGAATATTACCTGGTTGAAAAGATTTTTGATTTTACAACTAAAACACAGTTATTTAGAAATAATATATTAATTCAAACCATAACTATTGAAAGAAAAGATGATATAAAAACAATAACAACTGATAATTTAGAAAAAATAAACATTAAAATCTATTATAAAAATTACATTAAGAGTGAAAATGAAGATAATTTAAATATTAAATATAACTACAATGATAATTTTACTCAGTTAAAATCTAAAGTAGTCTCACTTGATAATGAATTGCAAGATATTTATAGTTTTTATTATTCAAATGACAATAAATTAGCTGGGATATTAAAAGTTACTAATGATACTTCCGTTTTATCAACCTTTGATATAAGTGAAGATTATCAAAGCTTGAGTACAAGTGACAAATCCAAATACAAAAAATCGCAAATTCATAATGGAGTTATAAACTCCACTCAATATGATAAAGAAAAACTTTTAAATGAAATAATAGTTGATAAAAATGAAAACGGACAAATTATACTAGCTCAAAAGACAAATGACCGTACAGTAAAGGATTATTATTCAAACAGTGTTTTAAATAAAAAAGAAATTTTTGATGAAAATATGCAATTACTTAAAACAGTAGAATTCTTTTATGATGATAATTATTTGAAAACAAAAGAGATACAAACTGAAAATATCTATAACAAATTCACTAAAAACTTTGATACAAGTAGAAAAACTGTTAGTTTATACTTAAAAAATAAGATAGAAAGAGTATTGGTAAGTGAAAATGATATTTTAATTAGCTCATACTACATAAATGAAAATGATGAGAAAATCGAAAATTTATATGAAAATAATGAAGTATATTGTACTATAACATATGCAAATGATAAAATAGTTGATATTCAATATAGAGAGGCGAGTGATGATTTATAAAATAGCACAACGTTATGCTTTTTCTTCTAAAAATCGTCATAAATTGACATCTATAAGAATAGCTCTTGGTTTGTTATTTTCAACCCTTGCTTTAAATGTAATATTAGCCTTTATGATTGAACTTCAAGATCAGAAATTTTCTCTTATAAGAGAATTTGATAGTTACGATGCTATAATTGATGTAAATGAAGAGGAAGATGTTGATAATTTATTAGAGGCACTAAACTCAGATGATGATATTAAATTTGCTTTTAACTTTTTTGAAGTTCCAACAATAATCAGAGATAATTATGGATCTCAATTATTTGGAAAGATTAGGGCTATTAAAAAAGATGATTTTGAACAACTACCTTATTCATTAGTTAAAGGTACTTTTGATAGTGATGGAATACTTATAGGGTATTCAAAAACACTCAATTCTACATTTACCTTTTTAAAATCAGTAGATTTGACAATATTAAAAAAGGGTAAAACCGTAGCTGTTGTACCACTTCAACAAACTAAAACTGTTTCAGGTGTATATTTTACACCTATGGGTAATTTTAATAATTATTATGCATTTATGGATTATTACACTTTACAAAAATATGCGCCATATACTCCGCATAAAATTGGGGTGTATGGAGATGTAAAGACAATACAAGAAATTGTATCTCACAAAGGTACTGTAAATTCTTGGATTGATCAAAACGAAAGCTTATATGCTGCAATGAAACTTGAGCAATTTTTAATGTACTTTACTTTATCTTTAATGAGTCTAATTGTATTAATTCATTTGTATAGCAGTACTATTAATTTAATAAAATCAAAAAAGAGTGAAATTGCGATGCTTAGAACACTAGGTGTGACAAAAAAGAAAATACAAAATATTTTTGCCTTATCTTCATTAATAGTAAGTACAACTGGTATTATATTAGGTTCAATTACAACTTATTTTGCATTAAACTATTCTAATTCAATACTGATTTATTTAAATAGAATAACTAGTTACAGTATTCCTATCTTATCAATAAATGTAAATGTTTCATTTTCTTTTACTAATTGTCTTGTTGTTGCTTTACCACTTTTTATAATCACAATTATTATGAGCCAATTTTCAATTAAAAAATTGCTACGAAATGACAGTATGGAGATTTTATTAAATGAATAATATTATTGAATTAAAAAATGTTTCAAAAACTTATCCTTTGCCTGGAAGCAAAGAAAATCTTACTATAATTGAAGATTTATCGTTAACTATTGAAGAAGGTATGTCCATTTCTATTATA
Source organism: uncultured Spirochaetaceae bacterium (assembly GCA_964545735.1). Lineage (GTDB taxonomy): Bacteria > Spirochaetota > Spirochaetia > Sphaerochaetales > Sphaerochaetaceae > Pleomorphochaeta. Next base: position 9,684 of record CAZJGS010000014.1, on the reverse strand, counting down.
GGAAAAAGCGGATGTGGTAAAAGTACCTTATTACAAATAGCTGCATCATTACTAAAACCCACAAAAGGGCAAGTAATTTTTGATGATAAAAATATTTCAAAATTAAATGATAAACAATTATGTAAAATGAGAAATCAGCAAATGGGTTTTATATTTCAAAATAGCTTATTGCTTGAAGATTTTACAGCATTTGAAAATATAATCATGCCTCTATTAATTAATAACCAAAGTAAAAAAGCCGCAACAGATAGGACAAATTATTTGCTCGAAAAAATTGATTTAATAGATAGGGCTCATCATAAACCATCACAGCTATCAGGTGGAGAAAAGCAAAGAATAGCCCTTGCTAGAGCCTTAAGTATCAATCCTAAAGTAATATTCGCTGATGAGCCTACAGGGTCTTTAGATGAAGAGAATGCTGCATTTGTTGAAGATCTACTAATTGATTTGGTAGAAGAGGAAAGAGCTACCCTTATTCTTGTTACTCACAATAAAATATTTGCATCTAAATGTAATAGAATGGTAAAATTAACCCATGGTCAAATAACAGAGGAAATGGAGTGAATAATCAACTAAATAAAATACTAATAAAAAAAATTTTATTTTCAAAATCTTCAAAAACTAAAGTAATAAGATCTGCAATTCTTATTATATTAGTGGTTGCTTTATTGATTGTTTCAACTATTTTTATCAATTCAATGTCACTTGGAATAGCCACAAAATTTTCTTTATTAGTTAATGGTGAGATAGAGGTTAATACAACGGACAATTTGGTTGAAAAATACGATTTTATTGAAACATCCGATACTGTTTATACAATAAGTTCAATACTTTACGGTAAAAATGATACTCAAATAACAGCCGTAAAAGCTGTGGATAAAACTTTCTTTAATGATAATAGAGTTGAATCTCTTAACTTAGAATTAACCCCTAATACCTCAAACCTTCCGTCCATTATTATCTCTAAAAAAGTAGCCGAAAAATTGGGTTTGAATATTGGAGAAAAGGCAGCTTTAATATTAGCTGAAGATGAAACTAGAATAAGACCAAAACTATTATTTATTGAAGGTCTATATAACTCAGGTTATAAAGAAATTGATATGAATCTTTGTTTTATGGATATCAATGAATTAAAAAACATCCTAAAAAGTAACTTGGAAGGTACCCAGGAAATAATACTTAAAGAGGGCTTTGATATAAAAGATTCTCTTATCACTCTAAATTTAGATGGTTATGTATCTAGAGCTTGGTATGAAATCCAAGCTTCTGTATACAATAATTTATTATTAAGCACCCAAAGCTTATTAATTGTATTTATTGTAATTGCTCTACTAACTGGATATTTTGTTTCTTCTATTTCCTCTGATTTGATTACAAAAGATCATAAAACAATAGCAATAAACAAACTTAGTGGACTGCGTGATAGTGTAATCAAGAGAAACTACTTTGTTTCTATAGAATTATTTACTTTAGTTTCTACTCTAACTGGGATAGCTCTAGGAATTTTTATAAGTAAATCTTTTTTACATATATTAGCAAAATTACCTTTAGATTCGATACCAGCATTAAGTTGGTATCTATTTGATTTTGATATTATTATTCCTTATTCAAATATATTTATTATTGGATTTGCTTTAATTTTTATTTCAATGCTTAGTGTGTTTTTTAGTTTAAAAAGAATTAAGAAAATTGAAGTACTGGATATGTTAAATCATGAGTAATTCTTGTTGCTTACTTTAGAAAATTTTTTTATAATACGAATATGGATTTTGAAGTTTTTGTATTAGGAACTAGTGGAATGATGCCTTTACCAGGAAGATTTTTAACAAGTTCAATGGTAAGAAGGAAAGGGGAATTATTTCTCTTTGATTGCGGTGAAGGTACTCAGGTATCTTTAAAAATGTTGAACCTTAAGTGGAAGAAAATTAATAAAATTTTTATTTCACATATGCATGCAGATCATGTAACGGGTCTCCCTGGAATTCTTATGCTTTCATCGCAAGTTGATAGGCAAGAGCCGTTATATATATATGGTCCTAAAAAATTAAAAGAATATATCGATTCATCTAGAAAGATTTTAGATATGTATATTAATTATGAAATTATTTTTGTAGAAGTAAATGAAGGCGTAATTATAGAAAATGATGATTACACTATTGAAGCCATAAGACTCAATCATACAAAACCTTGTTTTGGTTATGTTATGAGAGAGAAAGATCGACCTGGTGAATTTTTCCCAAACAAAGCTATAGAATATAAAATAAAACCTGGACCCGATTTTGGTAAGCTCCAAAGAGGGGAAACTGTTTTAAATAGTGATAATATTTCTATCACATCACAAATGGTTGTGGGGGAGAGTAGAAAGGGACGATCCTTTAGTTACATAACCGATACCCTTTATTTAGAATCAATAGCAGAGAAAGTTAAAAATGTAGATTTATTGTTATGTGAAGGAATGTTTGAAGCAGGAATGGAAGAGGTAGCAAAAGAGAAAAAACACATGTGTGTTACTCAAGCTGCTCAAATTGCTAAAGATGCTAATGCCAAATGTTTAGCATTAATGCATTACAGTCCTAGGTATAATGACTTTGAATTAAAAGCTCTAAAATATCAAGCTAAGAAAATATTCGAAAACACAATATTAACTAAAGATAGAATGATTTTTTCAATCCCAAATGATGGAGCTCAAATAGAAATTACCAAAGAAACTAAAAAATATTATACCACTGAAAGAGTTAAAATCTTTCCTAAAGAACAAAAAAAAGAGAGTATTTAAAACTCTCTTTTTTTTAAACTAAATCTCTTAATTGGCATAAGCTTCATCAATTAAAACTTTAGCATCAATCTTACGATTGTTTTGTGATGAATAACCAATTTTAAAATCATTGTTGTTACTACACATTGGCTCTTCTTTTAAAATAGATTCGAGGTAATTTTTTGCTTCTTTGATTCCTTCATAAGGGAAAACAATTGCTTTGTTATTATTTTCTGTATCATATAAATAAGTATAAGAAGGTAATTTGCTTAAAACTGAATTCCTAACTTCTTCACTCAATACATTGTCTTTATCAAAAATCGCTATTGAAACCTCAAAAGTAAATCCACCTTTTTCATTATCTTGAAGTTCTGAATTTAAGAAATCTTCAAAGTTATTTGTCAAATCACCTAGACTAAAATCAAATTCATCAACATTGTTAATAAAATTAACAGCATTTTTAGCTTCATTAGCACTAAATGATTTAATTGCATTATTAAGTTCAGATCCAAAAGGTAAATCTTCTTGGAAAGTAGGTGACCCACGATCAATATAATTTAGACCTGAGTTAATAGTCTCATCATTGTAAGAAATAATTCTTTCAATTGTTGCAGCACTAAGATTAGGTATTACTACTGTATTTTCACCTACAACTTCAGGTGATCCCATATCTATGTAATCTAATCCAAAGTTAATAGTCTCATCATTATAGGAAGCAATTCTATCAATTGTTGTATTTCTTAAATTTGGAAGAATTACCATATTGGGAGTTACAACATCAGGAGCACCCTCATCAATATAATCTAAACCAACATTAACTTGTATACTATTATATTCATCTAATCTTAATAAGGTATCTTTATCTAAATTATCAAACGATCTAGCTTTTGGATCAGCAGCTCTTGGACAACCAATATTAATCCAATTAATAGCTTTAGCAACTTGTTCATCATTTAAATTAGAGAGAGACTGTAAACTATTTTCATTAAGATTCTCTAAATCAATATAAGTAGGACTTTTTTTAATTAAGTTTAAAACCATTGAGGCTTCACTTTGAGATAACTTTGCAAGTTGTTCTATTGTTTCAGCATCTATATTATCTAAAACAACAGCACCTTCTATAGGTATTGGGGCTCCTTCATTTATCCAATCAACAGCTTTGGCTACATCATTTGATGATAAACTAAATAAAGTAGAGGTTAACTCCTCACTGAAAGGAGTTTCAACTGTGTTTAAGGTTTTACTAATTTCATGTTTTTCTAAGAGGTTAATTAATTCATAGTTACTGTATTTGCTGATTTTATCAGAAATTTCACTATCCAAAGAATCTCTAAAAGAGTAAGTCTGTCTATCCATTTCAGAGATTGTATCAAAATTTGAATTATCTATTTTATCCAAAGGATCATCATTTATAGTTTCAAACAATGGAGAATCATAACTATTTTTTGGTAATAAATCCTCACTATCTATTTTAATATCTATATCTTTTTTTGAGGCAATAATTAAACCTATTTCTATTAAAGCTAAGCCTAAGATTATAGGTAATAAATAAATTAGAAATTGATAAATATCTTGAGATTGTAAATCATAGATTGGAACCAAATATGTTATCGAAACAAATCCTAAACCTAATAAAATCATAATTGAAATTATTATAGAGAAGAATATATTTCTAGCGTAGCCTGTTTGTTTAGTCATTAATACCTCCGGTAGAGATTTTGCAATAATAATAGCAACTATTATTATAATTTATATTATATAGGATGACTTGAACCATGACAATAAAATTATGTCAAATATTAACAATAAGTACCCTTATTATGTATGTTTTAGTTATTGTCATAGCTTATGACATAACAATTGTCCACTATATAAAATTTTAAATCAATATTATTGATGATTAAATAAGGGCCGGGGAAATTTTTGAGTAGTATTGAAAATATATTAATTGAAAAATGAAGTTGAAATGTCATTAAAATGGTATAGATTCTATATTATATGATGTTATTTAATAATATAAGATTTTTTCTACTTTACTAATGGAAAATAGTTTTTGATTGATTTCTTTTATAGATATAAATTAATGTATGATAGTGTAGAACTGCAAATTAGTAATTAAAATATGCTGGTTTTTTCTTTATTTCATCAGGGTATAGTCCTTCACATCACTAGATAATGCTATATTCGTTTTATTATCGCAATACTCAAATTTATAATTTGATGAATTCTAATACATTATTGATTTAGACAAAATTTAATTTAAGAATCCCTAGTATCATCGCCTAATTAATAATAAAAACCTAAAATAATAGACTTTAGTTTATAAAAAGCCACAATTGTAAGGTTATATTGATTGATTTTGAATTATAAGATTAATATTACTTTTCAGTTTCTGATGAAGACAGTGTTGAAATAGGGGATATTGGAGAAAAAGTTGTTGCATCTCTTTTATTCAAAGGATCATCAATTATATTTTCAACCAAAGTAGAATCATTGCGATTTTTTAGTAATAAATTCTCACCATCTTCAGTAGAGTGAATATTTTCTCTAGATGCAATAATCGAACCAATTTCTATAAAAACAAAGCCTATGAGTATAGGTAATAAATAAATTAAAAATTGAAAAATATCTTTAGATTGTAAATCATAGATTGGAACCAAATATTTTATGGAAAAAAATCCTAAAGTTAATAAAATTAAAATTGAAATAATTATAGAGAAGAATATATTTCTAGCGTAGCCTGTTTGTTTAGACATTAATAACTCCTGAAGAGACTTTACAATAATAATAACAGCTCTTATTATGTATATTATATAGGATGACTTGAACCATGACAATAAAATTTTATAAATTATTAATAATAAGTACCCTTATTCCATATATTCTATTAATTGCCATAGCTTCTGACATATCAATTATACAATATAAAAATTTCAAAAATACTATTAGTGAAGAAGAAAAAAGAAATTTACAATTAGAAAATGAAATAGAAAATTTAATAATTGAAAAATTAAAATTAGAATCTGGTGAATATGTTTTGGATTTAGCCTTAGATCTTGGATATATAAATGATGGTGATGAAATTATTTACAGATCCGATTCAAAAGATAATACTATAAGTACAAGCCACTATCCAACTATAAATAAAAAAATTGTCAATAAAAAAAGATTTTTTGCAGGATGGAAAAATTATGAGTTTTTTTTATTGTCAATGGGCTTTGGTATTGCTTTTTCTCTTGGTTATTTATTAATATCTAAAAAACGGAGACATTAAATGATTGAAGAAAAATCTGAAGTATTGTACTTAGAACAGGATAAAACATTTAAAAGAACACTAGATTTATTAAATGAAAATAACGTTCTAGTTTTACCTTGTGACACCATTTATGGATTGTGTGCAAAAATGGGCCCAGCTGAAGAAACTTTAAGAAATATTAAATATAGAAAAGAAACAAAACCTTTTTTAATTTTAGCAACATTAGAGCAGGCTCAAGAATTATGTCATGTTCCTGATGAAATAATTGATTTATGGCCTTGCCCATTAACTGTTGTTTTAAATAAAAAAGAAGGTGGTACTTTAGCAATTAGAGTTCCCTCTGATCCTTTTTTACAAGCTTTGTTAACACAACTAGACTCTCCAATATATTCAACCAGTATTAATGAAAGTGGACAAGCTTCTTTAACTAATATCATGGATATTATATTAAATTATAAAGATAGGGTTGCAGCATTCATAGTTGATTGTCAAATGCAAGGTAGTACACCATCAACTCTGTTAGATGTCACACTAAAGCCATATAAAATTCTTAGGCAAGGAAAATTTATAGTTCCTGAAAATTTACTAAAATAATTTAAGCATAAAAAATCCCTTCACAGTAGTATTTGCTAAATGAAGGGACTATCTTTTAAGTTATAATTAACTTAGTGCTCTAGCTTCCATATAATAACGTTTTTCATGAGCTTCACCCATAGAGAAAGTTTTTCTTGGTAAAGCTTTGTCTTTAATAATAGCATCAAAGAAAGTATGTTTAGATACATCTGGCATTAATAAAGCAAGGTTATTATCCTTTGTTCCTAGCTCAATAGTATCAGCAAACCCATGGATATAATCTAAGGAGCAAATTTTCTTTTCAATAATTTCATCGAGAATCAATTGAATAGTTCCAGCAGCAATAGCAGCATCAGGAGTATTTAACTTGTATAGTAATAATCCATCTTTTTTTGTTGCTAATCCTAGAGTTTGTCCTTCGACCTCTTCAATAGCTTTTTGCAAAGCTTTATTAGAGTCAAATTTGGTTACTTCAAAACTACTACAATGAGATGCTAATAATTGATCAAACTTAGACTTTTCAAGATTGAAAAGTACACGGTGTATTGGTTCAAATTCTAAACCTTCATCATGAATATTTTCAATTTCTACCAAGGCAAATCGAGCAGGGTGGTTTTGTTTTTCTTCATCACTAAGACCTTTTTTAATATCTTCCCAACAACTTTTTGCTGTTGCTAATGAATGGTTTCCATCTCCCATTGCAAATAACAATGGATTAGACTTATCCAAAGAAGCATATAAATTCTCTAGTGCTGTAGCAATATTATCAAAGGCTTTTTCAGTATTGATTAAATAGCCTTCTAATCTTCCGCCATTTTCCATAAGAGGTGTGTCATACACTTTTTCAAGGGAATTTAAATCCTGGGTAAAGGGTTCAATTAAAGATTTTTTTTCATCATTAATTAATACCATGATATGAGGTACTTCTAAAGGAGCATTTTCTCTAATTTTCTTTCTAGGTGGAATCCTAGAAAGAATTGTGCCCTCAGTTGCTCTAATAAGAGATAAAGAATCAACACTAAAGTCATATTTTTCTAAATCTAAAGTTCCAACTAATCCCCAACGATGAGTATTATTAACACTTCTCTTTAACAAGAAAAAACAATCTTTAAAGGTTTGAAAAATACCATCTGAAACATATTGTTCCATAGTTGTATTGATACTATTTATAAATTGTTCATCTTTTTTATCTTCTAAATACACTTCAGGGAAAATTAATTCTAAAGTACTTGGACTATCTGATGTAAATTCTTTTACTCTTTTCCAATAAGCTCTATCTGATGTATATTGATCACAAGCTACTACAGCCCATTTTTTCAAATCTATTCCTTTTTTAGGAATCATAATATCTGTTGGATTTAGTGCAAGTGCACTTAAACGACTTTTTGCTGATGGCATAAAAAGAACCTCTCTTTAATTTTTTTTATGAACTAATATTACATTACATAATTTGATTTGACAACCATTATTTTATAAAAAATATATAGTTATTGTACTATAATGAAATTTTTATACAATAATTTAACAAATATTTAAATTTATTTGATATAAAATACAAAATATATAAATATTCCAAGTTTGTAAAAACATTTATTATTTTATTCAAATCTTTGATTTTAAATTAATAACAGTTTATAAATATACTAAAATCCCTTACTATATAAAGGCAAGTGATTGTATTATAAAAAAGGATAAATAAAATGAGAGCAATAATAGTCACAAATGGTAATGCACCATTATCTCTTCCACCAAATTTTGCTAACACTAGTGATCTTATAGTAGCAGCTGATGGAGGATTAGAAGTAGTTGAAATATTAGGTTTAAACTGTGATATTGCCGTAGGTGATTTTGATTCATTAAAAAAAGTAGAATTGTTAAACAATGTGAAATATCAACGATATGATAGAGATAAAGATTTTTCTGATACCGAACTCGCTATTGCCTATGCTAAAGACCAAGGATGTGATGAGTATATCCTTCTTGGCGGCGGAGAGGGTAGAATGGATCATTTGTTGGGCATTTGGGGAATCTTCAAAAATTATGGTCCTCCTATTTGCTGGCTAACAAGACAAGATGCTATGTACTTAGTTACGGATAAAAAACAGTTTAAAACTAGTGTGGGTGAAACCGTTAGCGTCTTGAACTCTATAATTGGATCTAAGGCAACTGTAGTCTGTAATAATTTAAAATGGCCTTTAAACAACTTTATCGTTACAAGTAATCATTTCTCACTTTCTAATGAAGCAACAGAAGGTAAATTAATTTTAGAGTGCAAAGAAGGTAGTGTTTTTGTAGTATTTTTATCACCAAGGGAAGAATTTTAAATGTTAGAATCACGAAGAGTATTAGAACTTGGTAATAGAGTTCATTGGTATATGATATGGTTAAACGTTGGAATATTACTCTATTATATATTGGGGTTAATTTATGATATTAATAGTGATTATATGATATTTATATCACAATTTTCATCTATGTTATTATTATTTTCACTTGTTTTTGGTATTTGGATTGTAGTTTATGCTTTATCAATATTTATTAAAAATAGAATTTTCCCAACAAGAATTTTTCTTATAAATTTAATTAGAATTATTTTTATAATTATACTTGATATAGTCTATTCTTTTATTGTAAATATAGCAGGTAAAACAATAATCATTTAATAAAGGGGAAACAATGGATACAATTAGCGCATTACGTGGTGCTACAACAGTAGAAGAAGACACTATAGAAGAAATTGATTTTGCAGTGAAACAATTATTTGAAAAATTATTAGAATATAATAATTTAACTGAAGATGATTTAATTAATGTATGTTTTACAATTACTTCAGATTTAAAAAGTAGAAACCCCGCAGCGTCTTTAAGAAGTGCCAATTATTGTAGTGATGTAGCTTTATTTTGTGCACAAGAGGCTGAAATTGATAATATGTTTGAAAAGGTTATTAGAATAATGATTCTTTGTTATAAAGATAAAAAGCATATTAGACCTGTATATTTAAATAAAGCTGGAAATTTAAGAAGAGAATACGCTATAGAATAAAAAAGCCACCTGTCAGATTCGAACTGACGACCCCGAGATTACAAATCACGTGCTCTGA
>CAZJGS010000013.1:0-32004 GCA_964545735.1 uncultured Spirochaetaceae bacterium | reverse complement strand
CTATTTTACTCATTTCACCACGGTTTTTATTTAACTTTATTAGATAGATTCTTATAATGATGATGATATTTAGTACTAGACTTTTTGATGTTTATGAGGCACTATATTACTAATTTTAACGCAAAAGGAGACAATTATGCATTTTAGTATAAAGAAAACCATAATTGTTATTTTAGCATTTGGTTTAATATTTAATTTAAATATATATTCTGCTGATTATAGCCAAGATGTATCTGGTTATGTTATCAATTCCCCCTTATTCAATAACTTTGAAGGTAATGAATTAGATGCTATAAATATCGAATCTCAGACTTTTAATCAACAATTAGGTCTGCCCAATATAATAAAAGAAATTGATCCTTCAGTACTTTTACTTCAAGCTATTAGTGATTCTAATTATCCAATCACCCCCGGTGATACCTTTAGAATTGACTATCAAGATGGAGATGAGCAAAAACAATTATTATTGCAAGTAGATAGCAAATTTATGGTAAATATTCCATTAATAGGTGTTATCGATGCTGAAAATATGACATTAAATTCCTTAACAAGTAAAATACAAAACAATATTTCCACTTATTATTCTTTTTCTTTTCCTCAAGCAACTCTAGTATCGCTTGGAGTTTTTGCAGTTCAAGTAACAGGAGAGGTTGTTAGTTCTTCAACTTATCTAGCCAATGGTTTAAGTAAATTAAGTCATGTTGTTAATGTTGCTTCTTTCAATGCAAATACAAGAGATATAGAGATTAAAGATAGAAATGGTGAAATAAAACATTATGATTTGTATTTGGCCTTGAAAAAAGGACAGACAGATCAAAACCCATTATTAAAAGTTGGTGATACTGTAATATTAAAACCTTCACAAAGGGTTGTTAATGTAAATGGAAATGTTTATAAAGCTGGTACTTATCAATTAAAAGGCTATGAGACTTTATCCATTATATTAAATGAATATTGTGGAGGCTTATTTCCTAGTGCAGATAAAAAAAATATAATAATTAGTCGCTATGACAGTGAAAAAAATATTTATCAAGAAATTAAAACTTCTTATAATAGTTATATTGAAATTAATAATTTAGATAAAATTATTGCACCAAGCATCAAGATAGAAAAAAATAGTATTAGACTTGAAGGTGCTATTAAAGATACAAGTACTAATAATTCAACCACAGCTTCTTTATTAGGAATGGCTAGAGGCTTTTTAATATATAATTTCTTTCCAGGTGAAAACCTAGAGCTTATGTTAGAAACAATTTCTCCTAGATTTACAAGTACAAGTGATTTACTTAACTCTTATCTACTACGGAATGGAGAGACAATAAATATTGACATTCTTTCTTATCTAACAAAAGATGTGGAAGATAATTTTGCCTTACAAGCTGGAGATAAAATAGTAATTCCTTTTGATCAAAAATTTGTAAATGTTCAAGGTGCAGTTGCAAGAGCTAGCGCTTATGCATATGAACCTGATAAAAAAATAAGTTATTATATAGCATTAGCTGGTGGATTAAGTCAGGATGCCGATGATAAAATAACAATAAAAGATAAAGATGGAAAAAAGATAAGCACTGATTCTTATATACCCTCAGAGGCGACTATTCATGTTGAAAAAAATACTTTTTCAACAGACGTAGCAACTGTAGCATCAGTTTTAGCAATTGTAACCGCTAGTTTAGCATTAATTAACGCAGTTATAGGTTTATTTTAATTTAGTAGGAGATAATTGTGGATTTTGATAATAATATAAATGAAGAAGGCATAAGTATATCTGAGTTGTGGGAGATTTTTAGATCAAGGTTTGTTTGGTTTCTCACTACATTAATTATAGTTGTAATTGGAGCTGTAATATATCTTCAATATGTAATACCTCAATATTCGTCTACCGTTACAGTTTTAGTAGAACCTATAATAACCTCCTCTTCTCTAGATGATTTGATGCTAACTAATATGAGCTCAAGTTCCTCTAAAATTTCAACTGAGGTAGAGTTGTTAAAAAGTAGAACAAATATAGATGCTGCAATAGAATTGTTAGACTTATCGAAATATAAGGATTCAGAAGGTATTGCCTACAGTGAATTTTTTAAAATAGGTTCCAAAAGTGGTAAGATTTCAGTCTCTTCAGTCAAAGATACAAAATTAGTTTCTATTTCAGTTACTGATGAAAATCCTATATTTGCGGCAGATTTTGCTAATGCCCTATCTGTAAGTTATGATAATTTATTAACTAGAATTGCAAAGAACTCTAAAACTACGCAAAAAGAATTTTTAGAGCAACAAATTCCAATCAATGAAAGAGAATTAAAAGAAGCTTCAAATAAATTAAGTGATTTCAAAGAAGAATCAGGAGTCCTACAACTAACAGAAAAATCTTCAATGCTTGTAGATCAAATTTCTTATTATGAACTTAGAAAAGAACCATTAAAATTACAAAAAATTGAAGCTGAAAGTAAAATTGGTACAATTTACGCAAATCTTCTTGATAAAAATATAGTTTTACCTACAGTTAAAGAATTAACAAGTGACCCTGATTTTGATATTTTAATAAAAGGGTTTTCAGTTATTCAATCTGAGCTAATAATGTATGAAGCTGTTAATGCTTCAATGTCTTTGGATAACTCCGAGGGTGTTGGCTCAAGAATTAGTGAATTAAAAAGTAGCTTATCCTCAACTTCTAAAAAATTACTTGATATTATAAATCATCAATTAGCCCCATATTCAGGGGATGATATTTTTGTTGCTTCTCTTTTAAGTGAATATGGAAGATCTGTAATAACTATTGAAACTTGTAATGTTTGTTTATCGGTATTAGGCTCTAGATCTTTGCAATTTAATAAAGAGTTGGATCAACTTCCAATTATTGAAAGAAGAGTTATCGAATTACAACGAGATGTATCTGTATTACAACAAATAGGTGTTCAACTTAGAACTATGCTAGAGGAAGTAAAACTTGTTGAAGCTGCTGTTACAGGTAATGTAACCTTAGTTGATAGCGCAATTGTACCAAAAGCCCCTGTTAGTCCAAATAAATTACTTATATTAGCTGTCGCAATGCTGTTAGGAGCTGCTTTAGGTTTCCTCTTAGCTTTGGTTATTGATATGGCTGATAATACTCTTAAAACCACAGAACATGTTAAGAAAATATTAAAAAATACAAAAGTCCCCTTACTTGGTTGGATTCCTCTTATAAAAGATAAAACTATAAACCCTTTAGGTAAAAAGTCTATAGGTTATCAAAATTTGTCAGTATATGAAAATCCTCTTGCTTATGAAAGTGAAAAATATATGGCAATTGTTTCCAATATTATTTACTCAACTGAAGCTGGTAAGAATAGAAGTTTTGTAGTAACCTCTTGTGATGTTAGTGAAGGTAAAAGTACCTTAATAGCTAATATGGCCCTTTGTTTGGCTAATATGGGGAGTAGAGTATTGATAGTTGATGGAGACTTTAGATTGCCATCAATTGAAGCAAAATTTGGTTATTCCAGGGCAAAACAAGGTCTTGTTAATTTAATTTTAGAGCCAAATATAAAATTTGAAGATATTGTATTACAGCCAATTGACAATATTCCCTTGTTAAATATCTTACCTCCAGGAAGATTGCCACTTGTTCCAATTGCTGTTTTGACAAACCCTAAAATGGATTATTTAAATGCCTTAATTGGCCCTTATTATGATTATATATTAATTGATGCTCCACCTTTAGATTATGCATCTGAAGTTATGGCTTTTAGTGAAAGATTTGATTCCTTGATTATTACTGTAAGAGCAAATATTACCACAAAACCAGCTTTAAAGGCCTTATTAGAAGCACTTAGTAGAGTTGAACATAAAATTGCAGGTGTTGTATTTAATGCTTGTTTACCAAACGAAGCAGAAACTACAGTTAATACGAGTTCAAAATATGGGTATGGTTACGGGAGTAAGCATGGTGATAAATATTTTTATGGTCCAGCGGGTCGTAAAAAAACTAGATCTGTAACTTCAAGATACAAAGCTATAAAAGTTTACAAACAAAGCTTAAAGTATAGAAAAATACTAAACATTCAATGGCAGAAAAAGCATTCAACTGCTCCTTTAGCTAGCATGAAAAGCAACTGGAAAAAACCTGAAGAATTTGGACAAACAGTTTTCAATTCTTCCTATAGAGCTGATAATAATGTTGATTATGATAAAATTTTCGATTTTCTAGAAAATGATCCATCAGCTAGTGGAAAAGTTATAAAAAAGCCTAAAGTTTCAAGTGATAATATAACAAAAAATGATGATAAAGGCTCTAAAAAAGCTTAATATTAGTTAATATTTAATTTTGCAAAAGTTCAATAAATATTACCCTATTTACTTTAAAACTATTGATATAGTCTATCTTTTTCAATAGTATTAAAAAAATTTGGATTAAAATATTTAGGAGTAGTGTATGAAATTAATGAAAAGCTTATATCACAGATTATATAAGAAATCAGCTGCTTCTGTTTTTTATTTATTTATTATATAAAGTCAGTCTTTTTGAGGCTGATTTTTTTATAGGGAGCGAATATGGATAATTTTTTTGTAGGAAGATCTTTGTGTGTTATTGATGATTTTAATATTGAAGAGAGGGCTTATTTATTTGAAAAAGTAAAAGCTCTGAAAGATGCAATGGAAAATAATGAAAAAAAGATGCTTGATGACTTTAGAATTAATGATCCAGACTTTGGTATTTATGAAGTTTTTTTGGAAGATTCTACAAGAACAAAAGAGTCTTTTAAAAATGCTGCCAAATTCCATTTGACAAAAGTAAGCGAATTATCTGCTTCTACTTCATCCTTTAACAAAGGTGAAAGTTATAGTGATACTTTTAATACACTAGCGGGATATGCCAATTCAATATTTGTCATACGAAGTAAAGTTGAGGGAGTTTGTGCACATTTAGAAAACCAATGCTCTCAATTTGCAAACCGAAATACTTTGGTAAGAAAACCTTCCTTTATAAATGCAGGAGACGGCAAACATGAGCATCCAACTCAAGAGTTGTTAGATGAATACACTTTTTTAGAAGATAATGATTTTGATTACAATGATCTCCATATTGCATTGGTTGGTGATTTATTTCATGGTAGAACAGTTCATTCCAAGGCTAATGGCTTAAAACTATTTAAGAATGTAAAAATAGATTTGGTAGCTCCAGTAGAATTAGCAATGCCTGAAACTTATCTAAGTAATATGAGAGATAATGGTTTTGATGTAAGTATATATAATTCTATTGAAGAATATTTAAACAGTTCTAAAATTGCTACCAAGTGGTATTTTACCCGACCTCAATTAGAGAGAATGGGAGAGCAAATATTAAAACGTCAAACAGAGTTAAGAAAAGCAATAACTTTTAGAAGAGAGTTTTTAGATAGGTTACCTCTCAATACTAAATTCTACCATCCACTACCAAGACATAAATTAACACCTACAATTCCACTGTTTTTAGATAAAACCTCCTTAAATGGTTGGGAAAAACAATCAATAAATGGAATGTATGTAAGAATAATCTTGTTAGGCTTATTAGGGGGATCTCTTGGAAGTGACTTTAGGCCAACAATTCAATTGGAAAATAAGTATACTGATGAGGAATATATTTTCAAGGTTGAAACCACCAACAATCCTAAAAAGAAAAAGGATTATAGTGAAGGTGTTAATCCCATAAATACAGGTATTGTAATAGATCATATATGCAAAGGGGACAGCCCAAAAGAAATTAGAGAACATATGGCCCTAATAAGCAAAATCATTGAATTAGATGATCAAAGAGGTGGGGAATGGGTAAGTTGTAGTTCCTGTGGACAATACAAAGGAATACTTTTTAGACCTGGCAATAAAACCTTTAGTAGAAAAGAGTTAAAGAGATTAGCAGCAATTGCACCTGGGTGTACTTTAAACATAATTAAAGATAATATTGTAGTAGAAAAATATAGGACTACAATGCCACCTAGGATATATAATTTTGATGATATGTGTTGTAAAAATGAAGCATGTATATCGAATCCAACCCAAGGGGAAGGTGTTGAAGCCATGTTCTTTAGAACAAAAGATCAAAAGTTTATATGTAATTATTGTGGACAAGCTCATAGCTTTAAAGAAATTTTTAAATCAAGTAAATAGGAGAACTCTATGAAATCAGTAGACGGCATAAAGAGTGAATTTGGATATCAATTAGCAGATATAGCTTTGGAATTAGGTGCAATCAAACTACAAGTAAATGATCCCTTTACCTGGGCTAGTGGCTATAGAATGCCAATATATAATGACAATAGAATATTGCTTTCAAGTTATGAGGCTAGAGACTTAATTGCCACAGCTTTTAGTGAAATGTGTAAAGCTTTAAGCTTTGATCCAGATAATATTGCAGGAACTGCAACAGCTGGAATACCTCATGCTACAACACTTGCTGATAAACTAAACAAGAGTTTGACCTATGTAAGATCCTCTTCTAAAACCCACGGACTAAATCAAAAGATTGAAGGCTTGGGTAATACTCATAGTTATGAAGGCAAAAAAGTCTTATTGATTGAAGATTTAATTTCTACAGGCGGCTCTTCCATAAAAGCTGTAAAAGCAATTGTAGAAAGTGAAGGTTTTTGCCCTTATACTTTAGCTATTTTTACCTATGGCCTTGAAGCCTCTAAGGTAGCTTTTGAATCATTAGATCCAAAATGTGAAGCCCTTACAATATTAGACTATGATACAATGGTAAAAAGAGCTTTAGAAATTAAATATGTAGATGAAGAAGAAGCTAAAGCTTTAAGAGAGTGGAGAGAAGATCCATTTGGTTGGGGTGTAAAACGTGGATTTGAGAGAGTAGAAAGTTAGGAGAAAGCATGAATTATATTGAAAAGCTAGAAGAAAGTGCAATACATGTGAAAAATATTGCTTGTATGGGTCTAGACCCGAAAATGGATGTTTTACCAGAATCTGATAAAAGTATTAGAGAAGTAATGAATGATTATTTTTATACTTTGTTTAGACGAATGAGCTTATCAGGACTAGTTCCTGCCGCTTTTAAACCAAACATTGGATATTATCAAGCTCTTGATAAACCAAGAGATGAAATGTTTGAAGGCTCCCTCGCTTTAAGTGATGTTTTAGACATGCTTGAAAACTTCTTCCCCTCGATTCCAATAATATTGGACTCTAAAAGAGGAGACATTGCTAGAAGCAGTTTAAATTATTCAATTGAAGCCTTTGATTGTTGGAATTGTGATGCAACCACAGTATCTCCCTACATGGGAAGTGATTCTATTTCTCCTTTCCAAGTAAAAAATAAAGGTTTATATGTATTAAATAGAACCAGTAATCCTGGTGGAAAAGATTTCCAGAATTTAATTTGTGAAAATGATAAACCCTTGTACTTGGAAGTTAGTGAAAACATAGTTAAATGGAGTAAAAGTGAAATTGGTATAGGTGCTGTAGTTGGAGCCACTTCAATGAATGAATTATCCAATATTGCAAAATATTATAGTGATAAAAAAATACCTATGCTAATACCAGGAGTTGGGTCTCAAGGTGGAAGTGCAAAAGATGTAATGGACACTTTAAGCGATGCTAATTACCCTCTTTATCTAGCTAGAATTAATAGTTCCAGCAGTTTAACTCATCCTTGGAAAAAGAATCATGCTCCAGATGATTGGCTTGATTTATGCATGAAACAAATTAAAGAATTAATGAGAGAGACATCAATATAGCGTATGAAAAAAACATTATTAGAAACACTAAGCAAAAACCATTGCAGTGAAAATGCTCCTCTGTACCTTTCAACAGTAAGTGGGGTAATTACCACAAATAGAAATATTATTAATTTTGTTGATAAAAAAGTTAAAGAAATTGATATTATTACAACAAAAAGTTATCAAGTTAATCCAAATTTAGGAAATAGAGAACCTATAATTTGTGAAACTGAATTGGGTAATTTTGGTAATTCTGTTGGACTTAAGAATCCAGGTTTAGAAAAGGCTCTAGTGGATGTCAAAGCTTTGAGAGAAGACAATATAGAAGCCTTTTTAAATGTAAGTGTTTCAGCTAATACAATAGAGGACTTTATAACCTTGTGCAAAGCTTTTGATGGCCTTGCTGACTCAATAGAATTGAATTTTTCATGTCCTCATGCTTCAAAAGGCTTTGGTTCTTCAATTGGTTGCGATGTTGGTATTGCAAGTACTTATGTTAAAGAAATAAAACAGAGTATTAAAGATTTTAAGAGTTTATTATTTATCAAATTAACCCCTAATGTTGAAAATATTGGTGAAATTGCAAAACAATGTGTAAAAAATGGTGCTGATGGAATAGTCGCTATTAACACAGTTGGACCTGTTATTCACACAGATTCTGTTTCTAATACTCCTATTCTACAAAACACTCTGGGTGGAAAAGGTGGAAAGAGCGGTAATTGGGTGTATGAGAGAGCACTAGAGTGTGTTAAAGAGATAAGAGATAATATAGGGGATACTGCAATACTTCTTGGAATGGGTGGAATCGATAATGGTCTTAAAGCAAAACAGATGATGGAGTCCGGTTGTGATGCAATTGGCATTGGATCAGCTTTTGCTAGAGTAAAGCAACCTAATTGGAGCAATTATTTGGCTGCTATAAAAAGAGAGTATTCAAATCTAACACTTGAATCTGATGCTTTTTTAATTAAAGAGAGGCAGATGGAATATAAGGCTATGAAAATCAATAGTATTGAATACTATGGTAGTGATACAATAATATTAGAATTAGATAAAAACCTTAGATGTGAAGCTGGTGAATATGCTTTTTTATGGCTTCCTGGAATTGGAGAAAAACCTTTTACCCTATCCAATGATGAGCCTGTAACTTTTGTTATAAAAAGAAGAGGTGAATTTACAAAAGCTTTGTGGAGCCTCAAAGTTGGTGATACTCTTTATGTTAGAGGAATGTATGGTAAAGAGCTTGAAAACAGAATTAGTAAAAACGCTCTATTAATAGCTGGTGGAACTGGAGTGGCTGTACTCCCTGCTTTGTGTAGAAAATTAAAAAAAGAAAAAACTAAACTTCAAATATTAGTTGGAACTACAGAGAGGTTTGAAAAAGATGCATTATTAGAATATGCCCTATCTCCAATGGGAGACTTTAAATGTATGAGCGACAATGGAGTAGTTGCAAGAGTATTAAAAGAGTTAGATACTATACACTTAGCTAGTGA
Organism: uncultured Spirochaetaceae bacterium; assembly: GCA_964545735.1. Taxonomy (GTDB): domain Bacteria; phylum Spirochaetota; class Spirochaetia; order Sphaerochaetales; family Sphaerochaetaceae; genus Pleomorphochaeta. The sequence continues at coordinate 22,820 of CAZJGS010000013.1, read as the reverse complement.
TACGAATGCTTATTTAGTTGGACCTGAAATATTTATGGCAACTGCGGCAAAAAAATTAATAGATAGAGGCTTTTTAAAAGAAAATATTTATTTATCAATGGAAAAAGATACAAGATGTGGTGTAGGAATGTGTGGTGAGTGTGTTTGTGGAGAAGTATTAACTTGTCAAAGTGGGACTTTTCTCAAATATGAATACCTTGAAGAATATGCCCCAGAAATGATACAGAGGTAATTATGGTTGATCCCCATGTCCATTTACGAGATTTTAATGACAGCGAAAAAGAAACAATTTACCATGGCTTAAAAGTAGCCTATGAGTGTGGAATTAATGAGGTTTTTGATATGCCAAATACAAATCCACCTTTAATTGACCGTGATACTATTTTAGATAGAATATCATGTGCAAATGAAGCTGTTAAAAAATTAAAAAAATCTGATATTTTTTACCATGTTTATGCAGGTTTAACAAAAAACAAAGATCAAATAAAATCTATTGTTAGAGTTTACAATGAATTGTTTCCCCTGGTAATTGGAATAAAATTATTTGCAGGTCACTCTACAGGTGATATGGGTATTGTAAGCGAAAAAGATCAACAGATGGTTTTTAAAACTTTAGTCCAAGAAGATTATAGAGGTGTTTTAGTTGTACATTGTGAAAAAGAAAGTTTATTAGATAATTCAAAATTCAGTAATAAAGACTTTTCAACTCAAAGTGTAGCAAGGCCTAAAATTGCGGAAATAGAAAGTATTAAAGATATTATAAACTTTGCAAATCAAGCTGGGTTTAAGGGAAGTCTCCATATAGCTCATCTAAGTACAAAAGAAGGATTAGAGTTAATAAAGCAAGCTAAAGAACAAGAGTACTCCTTTAAAATATGCTGCGGGGTAACCCCTCATCATGCTCTTTTAAATAAAAATGCAGCTAATAATAAATCTTATGCAAAAATGAATCCCCCACTAAGAGAAGAAGAGGATAGAATAGCATTGTTTGATGCTCTATTAGATGGAACTGTTGATTTTATTGAAAGCGATCATGCCCCTCATACCCTTGTTGATAAAAAAAACGGGGCTAGTGGAATACCAGGATTTTCTTCAACTTTACTTCTTATCAAAGCTTTAATAGATAATAATATTTCTCGTGATAGGATTAAAGATTTGATGGGTAGAAATGTTTATAAGATTTTTAACCTCGATAGTGATGGTATTAATTTTAATATAAAAAATGTTGGAAAATTAAAAGAAATATCTGATAAAACAGCCAAAGAATATCCCTACGATGGATTTATATCTTTAAGATAAAAAGTCCAAATTATAGCATTATAGTCTACTTTTTGATAAAAATTTACTATTCCTTGTTGCTCATATGTCTGTTATAATGAAACAAAGGAGTTTCAAGTGGTAGAGGTTAAAAAGTATTCTTCACGACATTTAGAATTAAAATTTATTTTACCTTTTGCAAAAAAGAAAGTTCTAAAGAAAGATATTTCATATTATATCTTTACACCAGAGCAATTGAATGTTAATGCAACAACAACCTCGTTAGAATCTATGAGTCATAAATTTAGAACTCATGGTCGCTACGCTTCCCCTGAATTAAGTTTGGAAGAATTAATTGATAAAACTAATGATTTAAGTCCTTTAACAAAGTTAACTAAATACGTTGATACCTTAAAACTTGGAAAAGATCTTGAGGTTAGTGATGTTGAATTTACCCATGAAGCACAAGCTGTTGTAAATTCACTCCGTCATCAATTACAAAGCTTTCAAACAAAATGTTTTTGTTTAATTAGATCAAAAAACCTTGATGAGTTTAAAGCTATTGTAAAAGATTGGAAGAAAAAACGACAAATATTAGAGCAAAAATTTATATTTTTAATAGATGATTTATTGGACTTAGAATTAGAAAATAAAATGTTTGTTACAGCCCTTTATTGGGCTGATGAGGCAAGTGGTTTAATAAGTGAGCAATATGCAAGTGAAATATTAAGTCTTTGTGAATCAACAGAAGAATTAGAAAGCGTAAATAGTTTTTTAAAGAAAATAGTTTATCATGAGATTAGAAGAAGAAAGAAAATGGGTTATGCTAGTAATGTAGACATTGAAAATCTTTCTTTCAGAAGAGAAACTTTAAGAAAATGGAGCAAAAGTGTATTACGCTTAGATCCTGTTATCTCCAAAACACCCAAAAGAGTTAATGAAATTGTTGCAGGTGTTGCGGCATCTCTTGCTATGTCCTTTGCTTTAGTAGCTACGCTTTTTGCTCAAGCAAAGTTTAGTGGTCAAACAATTAGATGGGGATTGTTGGTCGTTATTATTTATGTCTTTAAAGACAGGATAAAAGATGGTATAAAAAGAATCTTCACTAAAATACAACCAAAACTTATTGCTGATGAAATATTTACTTACAAATCTCCTCGTACGGGAGTTAAAGTATGTTCCTCAAAAAATAATCTTCTATATTTTAAAGAAAGTAAAGTTCCTAAAGCAGTTAGAGCTGTTAGAAGAAAAAATAGTAGTAATCTTTTTTATAAAATGCTTAGAGAAGAATCTGTTGTTCAATTTTCCCATTATTTAAAAATATATCCTTTAAATAAGAATCATGATGTAGATAAAAAACCTTGGATGACAAGTTTTGCCCTCGTTGATTACGTTAGAATGGATGATTGGTTTAAAGAAATGATAGATAGGTATGTTGATGTAGATAATATCAATGAACCTAATAATAGTGTTTATCATATCCATTTGGTTATTGAAGATAAAATAAGTAAAAAGAAAAGTAATTTTTATCATTATTTGGTAGTAATTGATTTTAGTGGAATCTTATATGTTAAAGAATTAACAGATCAATCCATTCCAACTAGATATGAAATCTCTCAACAATTAGAGAGACAAAGAATAAAAAGAGAGAAAAAAATAGTGAAAAAAGAAAAAAAACTACTAAAAGAAAAACCAAATAATAAATAAAAGTAATTCTTTCTTAAATTGTTTAAGGTTGAAATTATAAACACTTTATAATATATTAAAGTGTATATAATAAAAATAATAATTTTTATTAGCAAGAAAAAATCTAAAAAATACACCAAGGAGGGAAATTAATGTCAGATGATAGTGGCAATCCTTTGCCTAAATCTATAACACTAAAATATAATTTCCTTCTTTAAATAGCTATAAGGTAATACTTTGTGCTTTGGAAGGGAACTTCTTGGAGGACAATAATGATTACATTGAGAAATAATGTTGTATCACGAGTTCCAGGTGATACTCCACTTAATACAGATTACGTATGGGTTGATGCAAGAGAGATCAACAGAGATGATATAGCAATTCTTGAAGAAGAATATGCAATAGACAGTGAACTATTAGCCGATATTATGGACCCTGATGAGCAAGCACGTATTGAAAAAGAAGATGATTATACGGCTCTTATTGTTCGTCTGCCCGCCAAAGATGATGATTGTGAAGGTGTTAGTCAATATGCAATCCCTTTAGGTATTGTCTTATATAAAAATATGGTAATAACAATTTGTCAAAGTGATTCTATAGTTTTAGAAGATTTTTCTAAAAAACGTTTTAGACAATACCCTGTTGAAACTAAGGAAGGTTTTGTAATTTCTATTATGGAGAGAGCTGCTTTAGTTTATATCAGGTTATTGAAATATATAAACAGACAAAAAAATCAAGTTGAAGAAAAATTAAGTGGCGTGGTAATGAATCGAGAATTACTCCAACTAATGCAAATTCAAAAAAGTTTAGTTCTCTTTAAAACAAGTTTAACAACAAATGAAATGCTATTAGAAAAGTTACAAAAGTCCCCTTTTTTTCAATTATCTAGTGAAGAAGAAGTAGATTTTCTTGAAGATACCATTACAGATAATAAACAGGCTATTTCTATGGCTAATATTTATTCAGATTTGATGCGTGGTACAATGGAAGTATTTGGATCTGTTATTAGTAATAATATGAGTATGATCATGAAAAGATTGACAATTCTTTCAATCGCTTTAATGTTTCCAACCTTTATAGTTAGCTATTATGGAATGAATGTTAAACTTCCTTTTTCAGATATACCCTTTATGTGGTTAGGCTTATTACTAGCGTGTTTTGTTTCTGCTCTTATTGGAGCTTGGTTTATATCAGATAAGAGAAACAATAATATTATTAAAAAAGAGAATGCTTTTGAAGAAAAGAAAAAAGACAAAAAGCTAAAGAAGAAAAGAAAGTTTTTATCATAAAAGATAAATGGCAGCTCTATTGAGTTGCCATTAATATTTAAGAGAAAATTATAGTATTTTTACTTTTTCTCTCCAATCATTTGATAATGTGTTTTTCTATAAAGAGAAGGGGCAAAGCCAGTATTGTCTTTAAAACACTTTGAAAAATGGAATTGACTGCTGTAGTTAAGTTTAGCAGAAATCTCTTTAATACTAAGGGACGTTGTTGCTAATAAGGACCTGGCAGCTTCTAACTTGAGCAGAGAAAAATATTTAATTGGTGGGAAATTCATCTTCTTACAGAACAATCTATTAAAATAAATTGGATTTAAGGTTACATAACTAGCAAGTTCTTCAAGGCTGATGTTTTCAAAAAGATGAAGCCTCATATATTTAAGAGCCTTTTCAACAGCAATGTTAATACTTTCTTCTTCTACAAAATCTTGATCTAAGCTATATAAAAAGCCTAACATTTTATGGCAACTAGATAGCCTAAGGTTAATATTTTTACTCATTCCATTATCTTTTATCCACTCAAAGAAAAATCTTTTATTTTCAGTTAAGGTAATTGGACCTTTTTTATTTAGAGCATCAATCAATTCTTTATCAAGAGAGTCAAACTCCATTAATACAGCATAATAAGAGATAAAAGAGTCTTTTCCTGCAGTAATTTTGTGAGGAACAAAATCAGAAGTAACAAAGACTTGATTCTCTCTTATCCTATATTTCGTCTTGTTTGTATAGAAAACACCTTCACCTTCTAAAAAATAATGAACCTCAAATTGCATTTTTTTATGGGAATGCAATCTTTGGTGCCAAGCTAGTGCTTCTTCTTCATGAAGCTGTAAAACAAATACACAATCTAAAATATCCATAAGTTAATATTATATATGTAATATATATTTTGTCCATGTTTATATTGTAAAAATCATGATTATATAATAATAGAGAATTCAACAAGGAGTTACCAATGGCAATAACAGCTGGAATTGATTGTGGTACACAAAGTACCAAAGTTTTATGTTATGATTCAGAAAAAAAACAAGTATTAATTGTTACTACATCTCCTCATCAGATGATATCAAAAGAAGATGGAACAAGAGAGCAAAAAGCTTCTTGGTTTATTGATGCCTTAAAAGATTGTTTTAAGCAAATTCCTAAATCAATTAAAGATAAAATAGAAGCTATAGGAGTCTCCGGTCAACAACATGGATTTGTACCTTTAGATAAAGATGGAAATTCTTTGTATAATGTTAAACTTTGGTGTGATACATCTACAGCTCCATATTGTGATAAATTGACAGAAAAATTAGGAGGAGAAGCAAAAGTCTTTTCCCTAATTGGCAATCAAATATTAGCGGGCTACACAGCTAGTAAAGTATTGTATTTAAAAGAACAACAACCTGAAGCTTATAAAAAATTAGCTCACATATTACTGCCACATGACTATATCAATTATTATTTGACAAATAATTATGTTATGGAAGAAGGGGATGCAAGTGGAACAGCCTTCTTTGATGTTGAGAATAGATGTTGGTCACAAGAGGTATTAACTGCAATTGATGATATGCGGGATTTAAAAGAAACCTTACCAAAATTAGTTAAATCAACAGATGTTATTGGCACCATAACAGAGAGTGTAGCAAAAGAACTTGAAATAAATAAAAATGCTATCGTATCTCCAGGTGGTGGTGATAATATGATGGGTGCAATTGGCGCTGGTTGTACTTCTGATGGAGACTTGGTAATGAGTCTTGGCACCAGTGGTACATTGTTTGGATACAGTGAAAAAGTTATTGCTGATAGTAAAAATCGCCTAGCAGCCTTTATTTCTAGTAGCGGAGGATATTTGCCACTGCTTTGTACAATGAACTGCACAGTAGCTACAGAACAGCTTAGAGAGTTGTTACAACTGGGTGTTAAAGAATTAGATGAGATTGCAAGTAAAAGTAAAGCCGGCGCTAATGGTATAGTATTTCTTCCATATTTTAATGGAGAGAGAACACCAAACTATCCAAAAGCAGAAGCTGTGATTGCTGGAATGAATATGAACAATACAAATAGAGAGAACATCGCAAGAGCATCTCTTGAAAGTGCTATTTATTCAATGCAAGTAGGTCTTGAAGCTTTTAAAGAACAGGGATTTAAACCAAGTAAGATTATTTTAATTGGTGGGGGAGCAAAATCTAAAGTTTGGTCTCAAATAGTTTCTGATATGTTTAAGTTAACAGTAATGACACCTAAAATCAGTGAAACAGCCGCTTTTGGTGGAGCACTTCAAAGTTTAGCAACTTTAGAAAAAACAAGTGTAAAAAAAATAACAGATATCCATACACAATTTAATGAAGATAGAATTTTCACACCAAATGTAGAGAATGCTAAATTGTATGAAGCTGGTTATAAAAAATATAGAACGTATGATTCCTCATTGAGTAAATTATTTAAATAGGAGATAAAAAATGGATTATTTTGTAGGTAAAAAAGAATATTTTAAAAATATTGGTAAAATAAAATTTGAAGGTAAAAATAGTGACAACCCTTTAGCATTTAAATACTATGATGCTGATAAAAAGATAGATGGTAAGTCTATGAAAGAGCATTTAAGATTTGCTACAGCTTATTGGCATAGTTTCTGTGCTAATGGTAGTGATCCATTTGGCCAAGCAACAATCGATTTTCCTTTTAGTGCTGCGGATCCTATGCAAAATGCTAGAAATAAAGCAGATGCAGCTTTTGAATTTTTCACAAAAATAGGAACTCCTTATTATTGTTTTCATGATGCTGATGTTGCCCCAGAGGGAAACAGTGCAAGTGAATATTTAAAAAACTTTAATGAAATTTCTGACTTGTTATTAGAAAGACAAAAAGAAACTGGCATTAAACTATTGTGGAATACAGCTAATGCATTCTCAAATCCTCGCTACATGAATGGTGCTATAAGTAACCCCGATTTTGATATTTTAACAAGAGCAGCTTTACAAGTAAAAACTTGTCTAGATATTAATGTTAAACTTGGTGGTGAAAACTATGTATTCTGGGGTGGACGAGAGGGCTATATGTCTTTATTAAACACTGATATGAAGAGAGAGAGAGAACATTTAGGTAAGTTCTATAATATTGTTAGAGACTATGCTAGAGCAAATGGCTTCACTGGTACTTTCTTAATTGAACCAAAACCAATGGAACCTTCAAAACATCAATATGATTATGATGCTCAATCAGCAATCGCATTTATTAAAGAATTCGGATTAGAAAATGATTTTAAATGTAATATTGAAGCAAACCATGCAACTCTTGCAGGTCATACTTTTGCACACGATCTTCAAGTATGTGTTGATAATGATATGCTAGGAAGTGTAGATGCTAACCAAGGTGATGCTCAAAATGGCTGGGACACTGATGAATTCCCAACTGATGTTTATGAAACAACCAGAGCTATGATGATTATCCAAAAGAATGGTGGTCTTCACACTGGTGGATTAAACTTTGATGCAAAGATAAGACGAAATAGTACTGCTTTAGATGATTTATTTATAGCCCATATTGGTGGAATGGATAGTTTTGCACTTGGTTTAGAAATTGCCGATAGAATCATTAAAGATGGTAAAATTGACAACTTTGTTAAAACCAGATACTCATCATTCGATGGTGGAAGCGGTCATGATTTTGAAGCTGGCAAACTAGATTTAGCCACTTTAGCTAAACTTGGTGAAACATCAAAATGTAATAAAACTTCAGGTAAACAAGAGTATTTAAAGAATTTGGTAAATTCTTACATGTTCAAATAAGATAATACTTATTATTTGAAATATTGAGGGCTCTTAAATTATTAAGAGCCTTTTTCATGTAAAAAATAAAATTTTAACTGTTGTTGTGCTTTTTTATATATTATAATGAGTGAAGAATAGATTTTTAAAAAAGAAGGAGTCATAAGTTTATGTTTGATGAATTAAAGTTTGTAGGAAATAGAAAGCAATTATTCCATGTTAGAGAAGTCCAATTAGTTGAAGGTAAATCTAACAATGTTAGAGTTATAGAAGTAAATAATAATTCAGGACTATATTTTGAAGTAAATGTAGATAGAGGCTTCGATATTCCTATTTTAAGATACAATGGAGTAAATATTGGATATCTCGCTGCTTGCGACAATTCCTCTCCCAAATATTTTGATGACAAGGGCTTAGGCTTTGTAAAAAATTTTACTGTTGGCTTTTTAACAACTTGTGGATTAAAATCTATTGGATCTCCCAGTACCTTTAATAATAAAGAGTATGGACTTCATGGAACCTATTCTAATACACCAGCGGATCATTATTATTATAATTTTCAAGAGGATGAAAAGGGCTCTTTTGTTGAACTCAATGCAAGTGTTTATGATGCGGCTCTTTTTGAAGATAAATTAAAACTAGAGAGAAAGATAAAGTGTTATTATAAATCCAATAGAATCATTATTGATGATACTGTAACCAATGAAAGTTTTAATGATGCAATGCATAATATTTTATATCACATGAATATAGGATATCCACTACTATCCCCTGATAGTAAAATGTATTTAAATTCAGATAAAGTAACTCCAAGAACTAAAAGAGCTGAAGATTTGATAGATGTCTACAATATTATTGAAGAGCCACAAAATGTATCAGAGGAAACTTGTTATTATCATCAATTGCATAAAACCAAAAACAACAAGGCCGTAGTTGGTGTGTTTAATCCCAAGTTAAAGATGGGTGTTGCTATAATAATAGATTGTGAAAATTTAGATAATTTTGTTGAGTGGAAGTCCATGCAAAAAAGAGATTATGTACTTGGTCTAGAGCCTTCTAATAATTTGATTGACGGCTTGAATGATTTAAAAGAAAAAGACTTATTAAAATATTTAAAACCAGGTGAAAAAGTTAAATATCATTTGGAAGTCCAAATTATAGAAGATTATAGTGAATTTGAAACTATCTTTAATCAAGAATAATACCAATTATTTAAAATAATAGAATAAGCTGTAAACTTCTAATTTGTGTTAAAAAAAACTGTCACTAAGCTTATAGAGACAGTTTTATTTTGTAGCAACATAAAAATCCCTCTAACTAACAGATAAACTAAGGTGTTAAAGGAATTTATCGTGAAAGGATATTAGGCTTCAACCCACAAAAGGTGTACAAGAGTCTAAATTTTATTAAATTGGTTATATTTCAATTGACAGTAACGCAATCTTTATTGTTAGCTTAACTTTAAAAGATTTCTAGTTTCGAATATTTTATTCAAAATATTAGGCTAGAATATACTTATTTTGAGATGCGGTATATTTTGTTCAATAATTGATTCAATTTTTCTTAATTTCTTAAGAAGCTTAGTAAAAAAAGAGGTAAATATTTATGAAACTATCAGATTTTAAAGGGGTTTTCAAAAAAACAATTTTAACAATAGAGTCAATTGAAAATCCATATGGAGATTATTTCTCAATAAAGTTAAAACCAACTTCAGAAATGAGCTGGCATCCAGGTGAACATGGTATATTTACTTTGCCAAATATAAAAGTTGAAGGAAAAAAATGGCGAGGATTTAGTATAGCCTCAATTGAAAAAGAAGGCTTTGTATTACTTGGAACAAGAACAGGAAAAGAGATTAGTAGTTTTAAACAAGCTTTGTTAGGTATGAAAAAAGGTGAGAGAGTATCCATTAGAGGTCCATTTGGTTGGTTTAAACTGCAAGATGAATCGTCCCCAATGGTATTATTCGCCAGTGGAGTTGGAGTAACTCCTATACGAGGATTGCTTAAAGAATTAGAAGACAGTAATAAAAGAGATGTTGAAATTATATATGCATCTAGTAGTTATTATTTGTATGGGGAAGAAATAGGCAAAATTGCAGATAAAAATCTGAAGATAGTATTACATAAAATAACAAGTGCAGAAGAAAGTGTTAAAAAAATTGAAGAACTTGCAAAAAAATATGGTAATAGAGCCTATTATTATAATTCGGGAAAGCCAAAAGTTTTAAAAGCTGTAAAAAAGCAACTAAAAGCTCTAAATATTAGAGGAAATAGAATTATTGATGATTCATTCTTAGGATATTAAGGGATATAATTTTGTCTCAATCACTTTTCTTGTTTGATTGAAGTGAAAAATAAATGATTTTATAAAAATTATAAATCTTGATTTAAAAAAAACTGTCACCATGCTTTTAGGGACAGTTTTATAATTTTTCTAATTTATGCAATTAAAAAGATTTATTTGATAACTTGAATGATATATCCACAAAGATATTCACTTTCTGGGAAAGCAAGTCTGCTTGGATGATCACTTGCAGCAGTTAAAGTTTCAAGAACTTGAATTTCCATGTTATTGTCGATAGCAGCCCAAGCAAGAATAGTTTTAAACTTTTCAGCGCTAACTCCACCAGAGCAAGAGAAAGTTGCAATAATACCACCATCCTTGATCTTTTTCATAGCAAGTCTATTTAAATCTTTATAAGCTCTAGAGGCACCTTCAACTTGGCTTTTCTTTTTAGCAAGTTTTGGAGGATCTAAAATTATTAAATCGTAATGATCATTTTCAATAGTTCTCATTTCTTCAAAAATATTACATACCTTTGTTGTTACTTTTTCTCTAGAATCTTCAGCTATTATTTTCTCGTTCATATTGATATGGACATTTTTCAATAAAGATTTTAATGCAGTGTTTGATGCATCTAGGGCATCAATGCTTTTAGCACCAGCTCTTAAAGCATGGAGGGTAAAACCACCAGTATAAGAGAATGCATCTAAAACAACTTTATCATTACAATATTTTTCAATTTTTATTCTATTTTCTCTTTGATCACAGAAGAAACCACTTTTTTGACCAGTTCCTGGAATGATTTCATATAAAATACTCTCTTCCTTAAATTGGATTGTCTCAAACCTAGCTTCTGGTTGAAAGTAGCCTGTTTCATTGTAATAAAGAACTACTTCTTTTAAGCTTTCTAGCCCACAGAAGTTTTTATCTGTATTTAAAATAATTAAATTTGGTTTAAGTATTTCAAATAAAACTTCTGCTACAATATCTTTTATTGAATAACCGACTCTTGAGCTAATTATAACTCTAATAAATCCATTATAGGAATCTGCTACAATACCGGGGATAAAATCTGCTTCTGAGAAAATTAATCTAAAAGCATTGGTTTCTGTATTATTTATTAGGACATTTTTTCGTCTTAGAATTGACTCTTTTACTTTATTTCTCCACCATGATTTGTCAATAACGTCAGTTTCTTTCCAACTAACTAAATGGATTGGGATGTGTGATAGTTCATCATAAACTCCAAAAGCAATAAATTTGCTATCTGAATCGACAACCTTACATACACAAGGTGATGTACAATTGACTTGATCTATTGCACCTGAAAAAACCCAGGGATGGTGGTTTTTTAATTGTTTCTCTTTACCTGATTTGATACTTATTATATTCATAATTTAAGAATAGAGTTTTTTCCTTTAATTGTCAAAACAATGGTTGATTATTTGGTAGTAGTTGTTAATAATTATACTTATGAAAAAAGAGTCGATAAAAGCAGTGTTGTTTGATTTGGATGGTACTTTATTGTATACATTAGAAGATATTAAGGCTTCTGTGAACGTACCATTAGTTAATAGAGGTTTAAGCAAGATTACAATAGAAGAATGTAGAGAAATTGTAGGAAATGGTTTAAGAAATGCAGTTAAAAATAGTTTAATTAAAAAAGGTTATAATCCACTATCAGAAGATGAAATTGATAGAGCTTTATTAGAATTAAAAACTTATTACAAGGAAAATCCAACAAAATATTGTACACCTTACGATGGAATCAATGAAATGTTAGCAAATCTTAAACTTCCTTTTGGACTTCTATCTAATAAAGATGATAAAATAGTAAAACAAATAGTTCCAATAGTTTTTAAAGATATTCACTTTGATTTTGTATGTGGATCAAAAAATGGAATTTTAAAACCTAAAAAAGATAGAGTAATTGATTTTTGCAACCAATTAAATATAGAGCCATGTAATGTTTTATATGTTGGGGACAGTGAAGTTGATTATAAAACTGCAGTAAATGCAAATGCTCAAGTATTATTAGTTACTTGGGGATATAGAGATAAAGAAGAATTATTAAAGTTCAATGTTCCAACTGTTGATACAGTTGATGAATTATGGAGGATACTTGATGCAAATTAATAGAGAAGAAATTTTAAAAAGAGCAAAAGAATATGTTGCTTCAGAAAAGAATGAAGTATTTAAAAAACAAGTAGAACTTGCTTTAACCAATGATGATTATGATGATTTGTATGACAGGTTCTATACAGCCCTCGCCTTTGGAACTGCAGGAATGAGAGGGGTTATTGGAGGCGGAACCAATAGAATTAATAATTTCATGGTTAAAAAAGTCTCTCAAGGCTTAGCAACATACCTGGTAAATAATGTATCAAATCCTTCAATTGCAATAGCTTATGATTCAAGAAACTATAATGTAGAATTTGCTAAAGCAGCAGCTATGGTATTTGCCGCTAATAAAGTTAAGGTATATTTGTATGACAGTTTGAGACCTGTACCAATGTTGTCTTTTGCTCTAAGAGAATTAAAAGCTAGTGCAGGTATTGTAATAACGGCTAGCCATAATCCAAGTAAATATAATGGTTATAAGGTTTATTGGTCAGACGGGGGACAAGTAACGCCCCCTCATGATATTAAAATTGCCGAATTAGCGAATAATGTACAAGCCTGTGATATTAAAGAAGTCAGTGAAAAAGAAGCTATCGACAATGGCTATTTAGTAGGTATTGAAAAATCTGTTGATGACTCTTATTACAATATGGTAATCTCTTCGATCAGAAGAAAAGACTTAGTTAAAAACTCATCAATAACTGTAGCTTATACACCTTTGCATGGTTCTGGTAATATTCCAGTTAGACACATGCTTAAAGAATTAGGAATAAAAACAGTTGTTGTAAAAGAGCAGGAACTTCCTGATGGTAATTTTCCAACAGTGAAACTACCCAATCCTGAAAGCCCTCAAGCAATGGAAAAAGTTATTGAGTTAGCAATTAAAGAAAAGGCCGATATTGTATTAGGAACTGATCCTGATGCAGATAGACTGGGCATAGCTATTCCAAAAAATAAGGAAAAGACTGAATATCAATTATTAAGTGGAAACCAAATAGCAATTCTATTATGTGATTATTTGCTTGAAACAAGTATTGAAATGAAAACAAGTGGAATTCCATTTGTTGCCAAAAGTCTTGTTACCACAGATCTTGTTAAAAAAATAACTGAGGCTAATGGTGGTGAATCTAAAGATGTATTAACTGGCTTTAAATATATAGCTGAGCAAATACAAAGCCTAGAAAACAATAAAGAAAAGTATTTTCTGTTTGGTTGTGAAGAAAGTTATGGTTATTTAAGTGTTGCTAGTGTTAGAGATAAGGATGCAGTATCTTCTACCGTTTTAGCAGTTGAAATGATGTGTTATTTGGCAAGTAAAGGTTTAACTCTACAAGATAGACTAGATGCTATTTATGAAAAATATGGCTACAGTACCGAGATTGTTTTTGCTCGAGACTATGAGGGAGCAAGTGGAAAGGCACAAATGGATAAGATTATGAAATCCTTCCACACTCTTAAAGTAGGCGATACTCTAGTAAATAGAAAAATACAAAGTATCAACGATTTATTAAATGAGGATACAGGTTTTCCAAAAGCTGATGTAGTTATTATATTATTTGAAACTGGAGAGAAGTTAATAGTTAGACCTAGTGGAACTGAACCTAAAATCAAATATTATGTATTTTTATCAGGTGAAAAAACAAAACTTATTAAAGAAATTGATGGTATTATTGAAGAATTTAAAACATACTTATAATAAAAGAATAATAATAGGTGAGATTTCATCTATTATTATTTGTTACTTACATATATTATTTAAATATACATGGAGGCCAGACAGTGGTGTACTTTTATTATTTTAAAAGCCTAAAATCAGTATTATTAAATCCTTTTGATAAAAATAAAGAGATTGGTAATATGGATAGCGAACAAAACATAACAATTCTTAGCGCAAATACTTTGAGTAAAGAAGACTATGATATTATTTCTGAAAAAGCTTTTACTGAAATCGATAATAGTGTTAATTTATGGATTCAAGAAAAAAGATATTATCCTAGACTGTTTATATCAGCTTTAGCATTTTTTATTATGTATTTCTTTTTATCCTTTGCAATAAGGGATCCTATTCCCTTGCTTGATGAGATGATTGGAAGTGTAGTTTTTACAATCATAACTTGGATATTTTTTACAAAACGCGATAGTAAAAGTTCTATAGCAAATAAAAAGAAATTAGAAATAAAGAGAAATGTTAATGATTTAAAAAGTAAAGAAATTGGATTATTGCAAAAAATTGAAGCTTATTTGTATGAGCTTAAAGATAAAGATAATTTAGATATTGCTGATGCTCTCACTTTGGTTGAAGGCAGTATTGATGAGTTGGTCTTAGATCAGGATGATGAAATCTATTTGGCAGACTTTTTAACTTTGCTAAAGAAAAAGTTATTCTCTATGGCCAAATTAAAATCTCTATACACTAAAGTTATTAAGGTAAGAGAAACTAAAGAAAAAGATGAAGCCTTAAGTTCTAGGCTAATTGAATTCGGTCGAGATGATAAATTTTCACTCCTTTTGATAACTTTATTAATTGTTCTAGAAAAAAAATAAGGGCAAATTATATTAATAAGTAATTAGTTATATTGATGAGTAACATCAAAGAAACTAATTACTTTTTTTTTCAAAAAAATATAATAAGATATTTTATATTAATTTCAATAACTCTAATTTTTTATCTAAGCTATAATAATAAGGAGTTACTATACAAGCCATTTTTCTTTGTCGGCTTTTGTTTTGCAGTTTCGTCCTTTTTAATTGTTTTAAATTCAAAAAATTATTTGCATATATTTATTATTCTAGTTTTCATATTTTATTTGCTAGCTCTAAATGTAAATGGTGAAAAAGTCTACAACCCTTCAACTGATAGATCTAGAATAAAAGAGATAGAGGGCTATGTAGTAAAAGATCAAAGTAAAACCAAATCAGGGTCTTATTATTTAATAATTGATGCTTATAGCGGATATTTAAACGATAAAACTAGAGTTAGTATTAAAGGTCAAATACCTATAATGTTTAAAAAAGATTATGATCTACTTTTTTATACTCCAATAAGAGCTAGGGTAGAATACTGTGAAGATATCGATATCTACAAAGCCAAAGAGATAATTGTATTAGAGAACAATAATAAATTAAGTAAATTTTATAACAAGCTAGTATTTAGAGTAAGAGATAATAGGGTATATCTTTTAAAGAAAGTAAGAGCTTATATTCATTGTCCACTAGCTAGAATGCTACTCCTTGGCAGATGTGATCAAGAAGGCTTTATGTTTAAAGAGTATGCACTAAACTTAGGTTGTGCTCATTTACTTGCCTTGTCCGGTATGCATTTATCTGTAATCACTTTGTTCTTCTCATTTATATTTACACTCTTTGTCTCAAAGGGTAAAGCTAAATATTTATCAGTTGTTTTTATTTTCTATTTTATTTATATAACAGGACCAATTCCAAGTCTAATTAGAAGCTTAATAATGTATTTGTTAAATTTTACTAAAATTAAGAGTGCTATAAGAAGTGAAGTAATATTGTTGCTTACAGCAATAATACAGGCAATAGTCTTCCCCTCAACCTTTAGAAGTGCGGGGTGTTTATTTAGCTATGGGGCACTGTGTGCAATATTCTTTTACGCATCAATTTTTAAGGATGTAAATAAAATCATATCGCCAGTTTTAACAACTGTTTTTGCAATATTAATAACCTATCCGCTTTCCATTTCTATGGGAGGTCACTGGTGTATTCTCTCCATAATATTAGCACCTACAGTAACAATTTTTGTCACTTTTGAAATGATAGTTTCACTTTGTTTGTTATTAAATTCAATCGTAGTAGATTTTAATTATTGGATTTTGGCGAAAATAGATGAGGGCATACTTGAAGCTATAATAAGATTGTTTATAAATTTAGAGAAGGAAGTTAATCATTATTTTCATCGAATTATAAGATTTGTTGAAAGACTTATTACCTTTATATTTGAAAAAGGTACATCTCTAAATGATAGACTCCCTCAATACTTAATTAGTAGTAAAGGCTACCTTATCTTTGCCCTTTTAGTATTGACCTCTTTAGTAGTGTATCTGTATGCTACACACAGTTTTAAATTTAGGAGCTACAAAAAAAATGAGTTGGAATTTCCCCTATGAAAGTATTTCTGAAATATTAGATTTATTAAATATAAAAGAATTGGCAATGAGTAAAAAATTTGGTCAAAATTTCTTATTATCAGAGGATGTAAGAAAGCGTATTGTCAATTTCATGGAACTTAAAAAAGATATGAATGTTTGGGAAATAGGTCCTGGTATTGGCTCAATTACCACTTTGATTTTAAAAGAAGATGTGAATTTAACAGCTTTTGAAATTGACTATGGTTTTTGTAAAATATTAGCAAATGAAGCTTTTGCTGATGAAGCAAAGTTCACCTTAGTAGAAGGTGATGCCCTAAAGACAACTTTAACCACTTGCAGAGAACAAGGGACTCCTGATGTTGTTTGTGGAAATTTACCATATAATGTAGGAAGTGTTTGTATTGCAAAACTTCTAGAAAATCAATGTCTCCCTAAAAGAATGGTATATACACTTCAAAAAGAAGTAGCTCTGAGACTTTGTGCATCTAGTGGCACTAAATTGTTTTCTTCCTTTTCTATTTTAGCTCAAATTGACTATGACGTTAATATTGTAATGGACATAAACAGCCAGGCATTTTTCCCTGTTCCAAATGTTGTAAGTAGTGTTATTGTAATGAATAAAAGACCTAAATCATTAGTAAGTGATGAAATACGTGAAACTTTTATTATGCTTGTAAGAGATCTTTTTTCTAAAAGACGTAAAACAATTAAAAATAATATAATCAGTGGAAGATGTGGCAAACTTTATGAAAAAGAGTTGTTAATCAAAGCTATTGAAGATACAGGTATTTCTTTACAAGAAAGAGCTGAAAGATTGAATATAAGTGATTTTGTCAAAATAGCTACACAAGTTAACCTCCTAAAATAGTAAAAAATTAAATATTTTTATTTATTAAATGTCTTCTTGCGCGCTGCAATCAATCTTATGTCAAGCCTTTGATTTTATTTATATTGTTGTTGTATATGGATTTAATATGTTTTTAACACTTATAATAACCCTAAATAAAAAAATGTTATTAAACTATTGTCAGAATAGACAATATATATTATACTCTATATATGCTTATTTGAAGAAATATAAGTAAGAAGGCGACAATGATGAGAAAAATAATCACATTAATAGCTTCTTTATCAATAGTTGCTCCAGCTTTTGCTGTAGCCATTTATTGGGTTTAATGACAATTTTGAGTTTTGATTGATGAAGAATTTTTTTAAACACCAAGGGTGTTGGCAAATGTTTGAGTATTTGAATATTAATTCAATTATATTGATTGATAGGAAAAATTAATTGGACATATAATTGGGGACGAGTTAAATCGTCCCCAGTTTTATCTTAAATCTAATAATATGAATTTATTGATTAATTTAAAGTAGCAGCCTGAGCTAAAGTAATAGCGCTAGTAACAACAACATCTTCAACACTGCAACCTCTTGAAAGGTCGGAAACAGGTCTTGCAAATCCTTGAAGGATAGGACCATAAGCATCTGCACCAGCTAGACGCTGAACAAGTTTATAACCAATGTTTCCAGATTGAAGATCTGGGAAAATTAAAGTATTTGCATATCCTGCAACATTTGAACCCTTTGCTTTAAATTCTCCAACTTCTTTGATTATAGCAGCATCAAGTTGTAATTCACCATCTACAGCTAGATTAGGACATTTTTCTTTTACTAATCTTGTTGCTTCTTGTACTTTATCAACCATGTCTCCTTTTGCAGAGCCTTTTGTTGAATATGAAAGTAAAGCAACTTTTGGTTCAGTGTTTAAGAAAGTTTTACAAGACTCAGCTGAAGCCTCTGCAATAGCTGCTAATTGTTCAGCAGTAGGATTTGGAATAGTTGCACAATCACCAAAAATAAAGGAACCATTTGCTCCTAAATCAGTTTTATCAGTAGCCATAACGAAACAGCTTGAAGCACTCTTAATACCAGGTTTGCATTTAATAATAGTAAAACAAGCTCTTAATACATCGCCTGTAGTATTTAAAGCTCCTGCTACCATAGCATCAGCCTCATTAACTCTAGTCATCATTGCAGCCCATTTTAATGGATCTACAATTTGATCATAAGCTTCTTCTTTGCTCATACCTTTTTTCTTTCTAAGCTCATAATATTCAGCGGCATAAAGCTCTCTTTTTTCTGAAGTTTTAGGATCTAAAAGGGTTAGTTTTGATAAATCAACACCTAATTCTTTTGCTTTAGCTGTAATTTCTTCTACTTTACCTAATAAAGTTACTGAGGTAGCTAAATTTTCTTCCATTACTTTTTGAGCAGCTTGAAGAGTTCTTTCTTCACATCCTTCTGGAAGTACCAACTTTTTTTGAGCGTCTTTTGCTTGTTTTTTCATCTTTTGTGCAAATGTCATTATATTTCTCCTAAGATTTAACAGTTCATTATTTTGATAATAACATATTGAATATTATTGATAAATTGATTTGAATACCAATGTTAAATGTTTTTCGAAAAAGTATGAGGTTTATATAAACAATTAGGTATGTAAACTTTTTTAATCTAATATAAATTTCCAAATAGGAATCACATTAATAATAGCATCATCTAATTTAATTATTTTTTCTTCATCAAAGGTAATAATATATAAATCATTTCCTTTTTTATATTTATCGAATTTTATTAGAGCATTAACTTCTCTATCATATGTATTTTGATTTGAAATTGAATAACTTACTTGGATAGCTTGCTTTTTTTCTGGAATATAAAAATCTATTTCTACATTATCATTATAAAAAAATAGGGAGTCTTCATTCGCTAAAGTTTTCATTAGGTGCGTAGCTACTAAATTTTCTAATAAAGCTGGTTCTTGATTTATTAAAAATAAATTAAGCAATCCGTTATCATAAAAATAATATTTAGGGTTTGTCATTTTGTTGCTAAATTTTGAGTTGATGTTTTTGATATCAAAGATAAGAAATGAATCTTTCATGTAATCTAAATATTGGATTATTGTTGATTTTCCAACTTTTATTCCAATACTATTTAACATATTAGTTAATCTAGACATTGAAATGGGTGTTCTAAGAGATTCTGCTATTTTTTTTACTAAAAATAATAAAGCTTGTTTATTTTTTATATTATTTCTTAAGATAATATCTCCAAGATATATTTGTTGAAAGACATTTGTTAAATATTCTCTTTTAATATTAACATTACATGTTTCAGGAAGAGCCCCATAAGTAAAATATTCATTAAAAAGGGCTAAAAATTCACTTTTTTTTGAAGTTGAATAAAAGGTTTCTTGACTTAGAATAAATCCCTTTGCTTTTAAAAATTCCTTTAATGAGTAAGGATAAATCTTCTTAATTATAAATCTTCCTCCAAGAGTAGTAGCAATTTCGCTGCTTAGCATTTTAGCATTACTTCCTGATATATATATTAAATGTTTACTATCTGCAACTCTTCTTACAAAGCGCTCCCAACCATTGATGATTTGGATTTCGTCTAGAAATAATATAGGCTTTATGTTATATAACTCATGATGAGCTTCTAATAATAGATTAAAATCAGTTGAATCAAAGCCAATTAGTCTTTCATCTTCAAAGTTAATAAAAAGGATTGATTTCCAAGATGCTCCTTTTTCTATTAATTCAAATATTCTTTGATATAATATGTATGATTTACCCACACGTCTTAACCCAACTAAAACATAAGGCATATTCTCTTCAAAAGTTATTTTTCTATTTATCAACTTGACAGTTTGAATTTGTTCTTTTGATTCGATTATAACTTTTTTTAATTGTTCTTTGCTTAACATAACTTTAATCCTTATTCTTGTTTTATAGAGTATTGTCTTGCTTGTAAGACAATACTCTAGTAATATCGTCTTGTCTATGAGACAATAATAGCATGATATTGTCCTGTTTGCAAGACAATATGGTTATTGTCATTGAAATATTAAGAATAATATTCATTTGAGTTAATAAATTTTTTGATTGAGAATACAACTTAAAATAGTAAACAAGATTGTTCCTTAAAAAAATAAAGCATAAAGTTATAGATTTTAATTATATAGGAACATTTTTCTCTTGAATGAAATATTATCCTTGATGTATCTTAACTTTATTAAGGAAGATATAGCTTTATGAAAATTGGTGTATACGGATTAGGTAGATTTGGAAGCTTTTGGGCTAAAGAATTAGCAAAACATAGTAATAGTAAAGTATTTGGTTATAGTAGAAATAAGAAAGATGCTATTGAAGGTGTTCTTCAAGTAGATGAAGATACCCTTTTAAAAGAATCAGATATCATTTATTTGTGTGTAGCCATTAGTTCTTTTGAAACAGTAATAAAATCAATTAGTCCTAGATTAAAAATGGGTACAATTATTGTTGATACTTGCTCAGTTAAAGTATACCCAGCTAAAGTTATGAGAGAGAATTTGCCTGAAGGTATTTATTCAATTGCATCACACCCCATGTTTGGTCCTGATTCAGGTAAAAAGGGTGTTGTGGGTTTACCTCTTGTGCTTTTCCCTATATCGTGCCCAAGTGATATTTATAATAATATTGTAGATGATTTTAAATCTTGGCAGCTAAAAATATTACAAATGTCTCCTGATTCTCATGATAGAGAAGCTGCTTGGTCGCAAGGTATTACACACTTCGTTGGAAGAGTTGTTGATGAACTTGCCCTTCAACCTACAGAACTTGCAACTACAGGTTATAGAAGGTTGATGTCTATTGTTGAACAAACCTGTAATGACCCCATTCAATTGTTTCATGATTTACAGAAATATAATCCATATGCAAAGCAAATGAGAATGGGCTTAAAAGGTGCTTTGGATTACGTCATGCAGGATTTAGTGTCCCAGGAGGACTAGGTGAATGTTTGTGTTTATACATTGGGTTGTAGATTAAACCAATGTGAAAGTGAAGGAATAGCAGATGCTTTTGCATCCGAAGGTTTTACAGTTGTAAAAGATAAAGAAGCTGCAGATATATATATAGTTAATACTTGTACCGTTACAAGCAAAGCAGAACAAAAAGCAAGAAGAATGATTAGAAAATTTGCTAAAACTGGTATTTGTGTTGTTACAGGTTGTTATGCCCAATTAAATGCTGAAGATATACAAGCATTAAATGAAAATATCATAGTTGTACCACTCTCAAAAAAAGCACATTTATTAAAATTACCTAAACATATTAATACAGCACTTCAAAGTGGAATGAGTTTACAAGCATCCGTAAATACCTTTGTTGATGAGGATGCTTCAGTTTTTGATTATGCAGCAGCATCTTTTTCATACCATCATAGAGCTTATCTTAAAGTACAAGATGGTTGTGATAATAACTGCTCTTATTGCAGAGTCCATATTGCTCGTGGTAAAGCTATAAGTTTAGATAGTGATACGGTCGTAGCAAGAGCTCTGGATTTAGAAAAACAAGGATTTAGAGAGATAATGCTTACAGGTGTTAATCTAACAATGTATGATCATCAAAATAATGGTATAGGTGGATTAATTGAAAAACTATTAAAAGCTTTAGGCCCTAATATTAGATTGAGGTTATCTTCCTTAGAAGCAGATCATGTAGATGATAGACTTTTAGAAACTTTAAAAGATTCTAGAATGCAACCCCATTTTCACATCCCTGTACAAAGTGCTAATGATTCAGTATTAAAAAGAGTTAATAGAAAATATGATAAACAGCATTTGATCTATATTGTTAATAAATTAAAAGCCATAAAAGATGATCCCTTTATTGCAGCTGATATTATTGCAGGACTTCCTGGAGAAGGGGAAGAAGAGTATAAAGAAACCTATGAGTTTTTAAAAGAATATGGATTCACGCAACTCCATGTTTTTCCATACTCACCTAGACCTGATACAGATTTGTTTGATGCTAAAGATAAAGTACCCGAATATCGTAGAGATGAAAGAGCTAAAGAGCTCAGAAAACTCTCTAGTGAGTTACATAAAATCTATCTAAATAGACAATTAGGAAAAACCTGTGAAGTAATACTCCAAACTAGAAAAGGTGGACAATTTACAGGTGTTACTGGTAATTACATTGATGTAGTAGTTCAAGACACACCACCCTTTGCAAAGTCTGGTATGCTATTTAAAGCAAAGTTTGAAAGCATTGATGGTGATAAACCTGTAGTTAGTATTGTTATTTGATGATTCTTGATAATAAATAAATATTTATATTAATTTTGAGTAGTAAATTATAATAAAATAACAAAAGTAAAATATCCTTAAAAAATACTGATTTTAAGGATATTATAGTCTTAACACAATATTTTATATTACATGATTAGCTTTTCAGCCCATTCATATACTTTTTTTTGTTGGTTTTTCAAATCAGTTT
>CAZJGS010000012.1:0-32395 GCA_964545735.1 uncultured Spirochaetaceae bacterium | reverse complement strand
GACTATGTAAGTAACGTAAGAATCGAATACACAATCAAATAATAAACCTAAAATATATTAACCTCCTTTTATAAAGAGCAGCCAATACCAGCTGCTCTTTATGCGTCTTTGTAGTTCAATACTATTTTTCTCTTATCTTAATGTTAAAGAGAGTATTTAATTTTATATTAAACACTCTCTTCTAAGTTTTCCTAATCTCCATCATCCCAAGTCAAAACAGTTGAATAATTTGTATCCTTGCTACCATCAACATATTTAGATACACCTATATCCCATGATGAAATATTAAATATATATGATAAAGTAGGTGAGTTGAATTTAGTGCAAATAAGCGTGAATACATTTGTACTTGAAGAATATGTTGTAGTTAGAGAATATCCTAAACCTATTAATCTTGAAGTATCAAATTCTTCTGCATCTTCACCAAAACCTAGATACATTGCATCAGTACTTGAATCACCAAAATCTGTTTGACTTCCTCGAACAACATTAATATCTGAAGTTGAGAAAGTAACAGTACCAAGACCTATTTCAAAGTTAATCAATAAAGTTTTTCGAAGAGAAAATGGGACTTGAGATAAATCACTCGTTGGATCCAAAGTACAGGATTCAAATAAAATAGCGACCAATAAAAAACTTAAAATAATTGAGATTTTTTTATCATAATATAACTCCTATTCAATAAAAAAAGTTAAGTAATATTATTGATAGAAGTTTTTTTATTATAAACTAAATAATTTCTATCAAAATTACTATATTTTTATAATCAACAAATCATTGAAAAATAAAATACAATGATTTATTGAAATCTAAAACCACGTGATACTCCTGAAAATTGAAAAATATTGAGCAAAATTTAAAAATCATTCCAAGTTAAAATAACTGAATAATCATCTTCTTTTACATTATCTATAAATTTTTCGACCCACATATCATGATTATAGTAAGGTTTAAATACAAACTTTAATGTTGGGTAACCATCTTTTTCACACAGAATGGTAAAAAATCCTTCAAATTCTCCCACAAGTGCTGAACTGCTTGTTGTATCTTCAAATGTAGTAGTAAGTGAATAACCTGCATCAATTAAGGTAGATGTTTCAAATTCTAGAGCATACGCGTACCCTGGATTTGATGCACTGTTACTACCAACTACAAAATCTATATTTTCCTTACTTATAATGCAGGTTCCATCTGTTGTGCTATAATTAAAATATAGGGTGTCTGTTAGTTAGTCAGGAAGATCTGCAAAAGTATTAGTTGGAGAAGAAAATAAATCACACGCGATAAAAATTAATAGAGTAAGCAAAGCAAGTAAAAGAATTGATAACTTTTTTTTCATATTGAACTCCTAGGGAAATTATCATTTATATAATAATTATATTATAATTTTATTAGTAAATGTAACAAATTTACAACTATTGGAAACGTTTGCACCATAAAAAATGTTATATATATGTAATAAAAACATTATTTACTATATAATAATGAATATATATGTTACTTTAATTGTAAAAAATCATATTTATTTTGACTTAAAAAAAGCAAATGGCATTAGACATTAGAGTCAGTTTTTAGTATATTAATAAATGTTGTATTTTGTTTTATGAAAATAACGCTAAAATATTAAAGGTAGGTATTATACTATGGCACAACAAATTCAGGACTTGGTTCAATCAATCCAAAAAGAAGGTATTGAAAAGGCCAACCAAAAAGCTGAGCAAATAATAGCTGATGCAAAATCTAAAGCAGCTGATATTATTAGAAGAGCAAAGAAAGAATCTGATAAAGTTCTTTCTGAAGCTGAAAAAGAAGTAGCTTTACGCGATCAAAGTGCAAAAGCATCACTATTACAAGCTGCACGCGATGTTCAACTATCACTAAAGAAAGCTCTAACACTACAAATTAATGCTTTATTAGAAGAAAAGGTTTCACAAGCTTTTAAAACTAAAGATTTTGTTACATTAATCAAAGAGGTTATTTCTTTAGATTTAACTGATTTAAGTAAAACAGAATTACAAATTAGTGAAAAGAATTATAAAGAATTAGCAGCTGTTCTAACAAAAGAATTGGGTGATAAAATTAAACAAGGCTTAGAAATTAAACCAGTAAAAAGTGTTAATGTTGGCTTTAAATTAGCTGATAAAGACGGTTCTGGTTATTTTGACTTTAGTGAAGAATCTGTTGCTAAGTTAATGGTTCCTTTCCTTTCCCCTGCAATTGCTAAAATTGTTTTTAATTAAGGAGTAAAAAGTGGCTTCTTATTATTATTTAGTAGCAACATTACCAATGTTAAAATATGAAGACTCAGCACCTTTTAGTTGTGATGAGTTTCTAAGATTATGTAAAAGTAATGTTAACAAAAACGACTATAAAATCATCACAGAGGCCCTTTCAGGTAATACTGCATCATATAAATTTGTTAAAAACTGGCATCAGTTTGATACAAATGTTAAAAAAGAATTGGCTGAACAAAGAAGTAAAAAACTAAACAGAAAAGGTGATAAGTATAATAATACAAATTACAAAGAGTTTAGGATTGTTGAAGGAGTGCGAGCTGCTTTAGCTGCAAAGAATGCTTATGAAGGCGAACTTCTTTTGATGAAATTGTGCTGGAAGTACCTAGATGAAGAAAGTACTAACCATGTTTTTGATTTAGAGGGTTTATTGGCTTTTTCTATAAAGTTAAAACTTCTAGAGAGAAAATCACGCTTTGATAAAGTAGAAGGTAATAAAGAATTCAAATCTTTATTAAATAATCTACAATCAACTATGAAAAGCAATTAATGGAGAACATGATGGATAAAATGAAAGGACGCGTCACCGGCGTCAATGGAAATATGGTCAATGTAGAATTTGAAGGTTCTATTTCCAAAAATGAGGTGGGTTACATTCATGTTGGCGATACTCGACTAAAGAGTGAAGTTATTCGAATTAATAAGAATGTAGCAAGTTTGCAAGTTTTTGAATCAACAACCGATGTAGCTGTTGGGGATAAAGTAGAATTCACAAATGAAATGCTAAGTGTTGAATTGGGCCCAGGTCTTTTACAACAAATTTATGATGGTCTTCAAAACCCTCTACCTAAATTAGCAGAACAATGTGGATTCTTTTTACAAAGAGGGGTTTACCTTGATCCTATTCCTAATCTTGATTGGGATTTTACTCCAACAGTTAAAGTTGGCGATAAGGTTAATGCAGGTGAGACTCTTGGAACTGTACCAGAGGGTTTATTTACCCACCAAATCATGGTTCCCTTTAATTTGACTCAAAGTGAATGGAAAGTAACTAAAATTGTTAAAAAAGGTACTTACAATGTAAGAGCTAATATAGCAATAATTGAAAATGAAAAGGGTGAATCAAAAGAATTATCCATGGTTTTCACTTGGCCTGTTAAAGTTCCTATTACTTGTTACGATGAAAGATTAAGACCTGATGAACCTCTTGTAATGCAAATTAGAATTATTGATACTTTCCTTCCTGTTGCAAAGGGTGGTACTTTTTGTGTACCTGGTCCTTTTGGTGCAGGAAAAACTGTTTTACAACATATGGAAAGTAAAAATGCTGATGTTGATATTGTAATTATTGCAGCTTGTGGAGAAAGAGCAGGTGAAGTTGTTGAAGTATTAAAAGAATTCCCAGAATTAACTGATCCAAAAACAGATAGATCTTTGATGGAACGAACTATTATTATTTGTAACACATCTTCTATGCCTGTAGCTGCAAGAGAAGCTTCAGTTTATACAGCTGTAACTATGGCTGAATATTACAGACAAATGGGATTAAATATATTGTTACTTGCTGATAGTACTTCAAGATGGGCTCAAGCTATGAGAGAAATGAGCGGAAGATTAGAGGAAATACCAGGGGAAGAAGCTTTCCCAGCATACCTTGAAACTCGTATTGCTGGATTCTATGAAAGAGCTGGTAAAGTTAAACTTAACGATGGAAGAACTGCTTCAGTTACCATTGGAGGGACTGTTTCTCCAGCAGGTGGTAACTTTGAAGAGCCTGTAACTCAAGCAACACTAAAAGTTGTTGGAGCTTTCCATGGTTTATCAAGAGAAAGATCTGATGCAAGAAAATATCCTGCAATTGACTCTTTAGAATCCTGGTCAAAATATACAGGTGTTATTGATAATAAAAAAGTTGAATACACAAGAAAAATGTTATTTAGAGGTCATGAAGTTAATCAAATGATGAAAGTTGTTGGAGAAGAAGGAACAAGTGTTGAAGATTATATAATTTATCAAAAAAGTGAACTTCTTGATGCTGTTTATCTTCAACAAAACTCTTTTGACCCTGTTGATGCTTCAGTTATTGTTGAAAGACAAAAATACACCTTTAATTTATTATTTAGAGTTCTTTGTTCCAATTTTAAACTTGATGACAAAAAAAGTGTTCGTTCTTATTTTAATGCAATGAGACAAAAGTTTTTAGACTGGAATAACGTAGAGTTTAAGAGCGAGAGATTTGAACAAATTGAGGGTGAAATAAAGGCTCAATTCGATACCAATTTTATAAGCTTTGATGAAAAAGCTGAAAAATTAATGTAAGTGGAGTGGAGAATGCAAAAAGTATATACCAAGATTGAATCCATTGTAGGTAATGTTATTACTGTAAGAGCAAAGGGTATAAAAAATGGAGAACTTGCGATTGTTTCAACTGCAAAAGGTGAAAGTTATGCTAACGTTATTAAATTACAAAATGACTTAGTTTCACTACAGGTTTTTGCTGGAGCAGCTGGTGTTTCTACTGGAGATAAAGTTCGCTTTTTATCACACTCTATGAAAGTTTCTTATAGTGATGATTTACTAGGAAGAATTTTTACCGGTAGTGGGGTGCCAAGAGATAATGGACCAACTTTAGACGATAATATGATAGACATAGGTGGACCTTCGGTAAACCCTGCTAAACGTATTATTCCTCGTAATATGATTAGAACTGGTATTCCGATGATTGATGTTTTTAACACATTAGTTGAAAGTCAAAAATTACCAATCTTCTCAGTATCAGGTGAACCATACAATTCTCTATTAGCAAGAATTGCTATGCAGGCTGAAGTTGATTTAATTATTTTAGGTGGAATGGGTTTAAAGTATGATGACTACCTATTCTTTAAGGAAACCCTTGAAAAAAGTGGTGCTATGAGTAGAACAATCATGTTTATTCATACTGCAAGTGATCCAACTGTTGAATGTATATTAGTTCCTGATATGGCCTTAGCTGTTGCAGAAAAGTTTGCTATCGATGGTAAAAAAGTATTAGTTTTATTAACAGATATGACAAACTTTGCTGATGCATTAAAAGAAATGGCTATTACAATGGACCAAGTTCCATCAAATAGAGGGTACCCTGGAGATTTATACTCCTCCCTAGCCTCTAGATATGAAAAAGCCGTTGACTTTGAAGGTGCAGGTTCGCTTACGATTCTAGCAGCAACAACCATGCCTGGTGATGATGTAACACACCCAGTACCTGATAATACTGGTTATATCACTGAGGGTCAGTATTACCTAAAGGGTGGCAGAATTGAACCATTTGGTTCTCTATCTCGTTTAAAACAACAAGTTAACAAAGATACAAGAGATGATCATAGAGCTTTAATGGATGGTATGATTAAATTATATGCTTCCTATAAAGAATCTTTAGAAAAGAAATCTATGGGATTCCAGATGACTGAATGGGATGCTAAATTACTCAAATATGGTCAATTATTTGAACAAAAAATGATGGAATTAAGTGTTAATATTCCTCTCGAAGAGGCATTAGATTTAGGTTGGCAAATTCTTAGTGAATGTTTTGAACCTAATGAAACAGGTTTGAAGAGTGATTTAATTATCGCACGTTGGCCTAAGAAGGATGCGTAGGAGTTAAAATGGCAGTCAAATTGACCAAAAATGAGCAAAAAAAGCAAAAAGACCAGCTCAAACAATTTACAAGATATCTTCCAACTTTGCTGTTGAAAAAACAACAATTGCAGATGGTTATTCGAAGTATCGAAAGTAAAATTAAAAAGTTGCGTCTTGAGCAAGATAAGCTTGTCGATGGAATGCAAGATTGGATTTGCGTTTATGCAGAAAATGAAGCCTTTGATAAAAATAAAGACATATCTAATATTGTTAAAGTAGATAAAATTGTTAAAATTAAGAGCAATATAGCTGGAGTTACAATTCCTGTATTCAAAGAGTTGACTTTTAAAGAAATCGATTATGATTTGTTTGATTATCCTCTATGGGTTGATGATGGTATTTTAACTTTAAAAGATTATGCTAGATTAGATGCTTTAATTGGAACTCTTGAAATTCAAAAAAATCTATTGTCTAAGGAGTTAAGAACAACTTCACAAAGAGTTAATCTTTTTGAAAAAGTTAAAATTCCTGAGGCAAAAGGTAATATTAGAAAGATAGGTATTTATCTCGGAGATCAACAAGTAGCAGCTGTTGTAAGAGGTAAAATCGCAAAAACTAAAGTTCTGGGGGTTTCCTAAATGATTGTTCCCATGAAAAAAATTAGTGTAATAGTTCAAACTCACAATAAAAGTGATATGCTTAGAACTCTAAGAAAGCATGGCTTAATGCATATTTATGTCAATGATTCTAAGAGTAAAAAAAGTGAACAACTAAAAGTTGAGCTTGATTTATTAAACAATGCAAAAAGTAGTATTGAAGATATTTCTTTAAATGTTAAAGATGTTAAACAAGAAATGCTTGATGAGTCTAGTTTTACATCATTACATAAAAGTATTAATTCAAAAATTAATCAGCGAAAACTATTAAAAGAAGTAATTGTTAAAGATAATTTAACTGTTGATAGAATTAAAGGTTGGGGTAATTTTGACCCTAGAGATATAGCTGAATTAAAACAATTTGGAGTAGGCCTTTATTTTTATACAATTGGTAAAAAAGAATTAGCTACTTTGGATAAGGATGTCGAGTTTATTAAACTTGATTCAGTTGATAAGCAAATTGCTATCGCTGTTTTATATAAAAAACTTGATTCCTCTTTCCCAGCTAAATTATTTGATTTACCTTCTGATAGTTTAAATTCTTTAAAAAATAGTGTTGAAATCAATACTAAAAAAGTAAAAGAAATCGAAGACTTTTTAGTCGATAGTTACAAGTATGTTGATTGTTATAATCATTTTATAAAAAAATGTGAAATGCAAATTAATTTTGATAAAGTATATTGTAGCTCTCATGATGGTGATAATTTAGTTTATATAACAGGATACATTCCTGAAACTAAATTAGAAAATTTTGAGAAAGTTGCTAAAAAGAATAGTTGGGGATACATGAGTGAAGACCCTAGTGAAGAAGATACTCCACCAACCTTGGTAAAATACCGAAAAGGTGTTGGTATTATAAAACCTTTGTTTGATATTTTAGGAACTGTTCCTGGCTATCATGAAGGAGATATTTCAATTTGGTTTTTGATGTTCTTTACTCTTTTCTTTGCAATGATTATAGGCGATGCGGGATACGGATTAATATTCCTACTTGCTGCAGGCGTTATGAATTTAAAGAGTAAAAAAGTTACCACAGCAAATATGCTGTTGTATGTACTTTCTATAGCTACGATGATTTGGGGAGCTTTAACAGGAACTTGGTTTGGTTCACAGTTTATACTGATAAACACACCACTAGTTCATTTGGTACTACCAAAGATTACAAACTTCCCAGGTGATTTTGATCTTGCTGCTAAAACCACACAAGATAATATTATGCAATTTTGTTTTATTTTAGGAACGATACAATTAACTTTAGCAGAAGTTATTAATATTGTTAGAAAAATAGGCAAAAAAGATATTTCTCTGATAGCAGATATTGGTTGGACTATGGATATATTAGTACTTTACTTTGTTGTATTAAATTTAGTTATCCAAGCACCTTGTAATTATTCAATTGTTTTCCCTATTATTATTTTGGGATTTGTATTGGTTACGTTATTTGGAGCTCAAAAGCCAGGTCAAGCTTTTTCTAAAGGATTAAAAGAAGGTTTTGCTGGTATATTTACTAATTTCTTAAATACAATTAGTTGTTTTTCCAATCTTATGAGTTATATCAGGTTGTTTGCTGTAGGTTTAGCAACTCTCGCGATTGCTCAAAGTTTTAACCAAATGGCAGCGCCATTAATGGGTGGAGTTACAACAATTGTGGCAGTACTTATTTTAATTATTGGACACTCTTTGAATTTAGTTATGGGACTTTTATCTGTCATCGTTCATGGTGTTAGATTGAATTTATTAGAATTTTCTGGACAGCTTGGAATGGAGTGGTCAGGAATTGAATACGAACCGTTTGTAGAAACGGTAAATGAAAATGTTAAATAGGTTGTGTATA
The DNA here is from genome assembly GCA_964545735.1 of uncultured Spirochaetaceae bacterium. Lineage (GTDB taxonomy): Bacteria > Spirochaetota > Spirochaetia > Sphaerochaetales > Sphaerochaetaceae > Pleomorphochaeta. The sequence continues at coordinate 24,056 of CAZJGS010000012.1, read as the reverse complement.
TACAACTAAGGAGATTAAGATGGATAGTTTAGGTTTAATAGGATTAGCTTGTGCTTTGGCTGTGTCAGCAATGGGTTCTGCTTTAGGTGCAGGTATCGCCGCTCAAGCTGCTGTTGGTGGTTGGAAAAAGTGTTATGCAAATGGCAAACCAGCTCCATTTATTATGGTTGCTTTTGCTGGTGCTCCTTTAACACAAACAATTTATGGCTTTTTGTTAATGAACTTTATTAGTAGTGCATTAGCTGCTGGAACTTCACCTATTTTAGCTTTTGGTGTTGGTCTATTTGGTGGTATGGCTATTGGTTTATCTGCATTTATGCAAGGTAAAACTAGTGCAAATGCTTGTGATGCTTTAGCTGAAACAGGTAAAGGTACTGCTAACTATTTTATTGTTATTGGTATTGTTGAAACTGTTGCTTTATTCACTTTAGTATTCTCATTATTATTATTACAATAATATTAAAATATATTTATATTACTGGAGCTCTTCGGAGCTCTATTTTTTTTTGGTTTATAGCTAGGTTTTAATAAAATTAGATAAGTTTAATAATTGATTTTACTCAAAAATAATTGTTACTAACAATAAATAGTTATAAAACAATTTAGAATATAACAATATTATTATAATGAAATTATAATAACAATATTGTGCTATATATTATAAAATAAGGAAGAAATTTTAATGAAAAATCGTTTATTTATTTTTACTCTTTTGATTTCAATTACTCTATTTATGGGTTGTCTTACTAATGTGATCACACCACCAGTTGATGAAAATGAAATAAAATCTATTGCAATGGGTGGGCAATCTACACTTGTATTAAAAACTGATGGAAGTCTTTGAGGTTTTGGTTTTAATGGATATGGAGAACTTGGTCTTGGTGACCCTATTGGTTTGCAACTGACTCCAATTAAAATAATGAATGGAGTTAAAGCAGTATCGGCTTCAGATAGATATTCTATGATAATTAAGAATGATGGCTCACTTTGGGCAACCGGTGATAATACTGGTGGCTTATATGGTAATGGCACTCAAATTAGGTCCTATGAATTTGAAAAAATAAGAGATAATGTCAAAGCTGTAACTTGTGGTCCTTCACACACTTCAATTATAACTAGTGATGGAAATCTTTTAATAAGTGGTTTTAATGTTGAAGGACAATTAGGTAATGGCACAAATACAGCCTCATTCTCCTTTGTTCAAGTTATAGGTGGCATTGATGTTGTAGCTGTTGATAATGGTGAAAATTTTACTCTATTTTTAAATAGTGATGGTAATCTTTATGGATTTGGAAACAATGGACATGGTCAATTAGGACAAGGTAATTATACTAATTCTCCTGTTTCTATTGCAACTAATGTTTCATCTTTTTCAGCAGGAGATAGTCATACATTATATATAACCAATGATGGAAAATTTTGGGGAGTTGGTGATTCTTCTTACGGTCAAAGTGGTACATAAGTAACTATAAATTTACCTGTTAATTCATTAGATGGAATTAAGGCTGTTTCCGCAGGTCATAGATATTCAATGATAATTAAAAATGATAATACTCTTTGGGCTGTTGGTACTGATTCCTGGAGTAAGCAAGGTGATGGAAATACTAGTAATGCTGATCATGATATTTTTTATCAAATTACAACTGGTATTAATTATGTAGATTCTGTGTATGCTGGAAATAATCATACTTTTATAGTTGATACTGAGGGTAAATGTTATGGCGCTGGGGCAAATACACAAGGTCAACTTGGACTAGGGTCAAAAGATGGTGATAGGCATGGAATATTTAGTGTTGTATCGTTAGAAGAGCCAGTATTATAAAATTTTATTACTTTCTAAGTAATTAACTAGACGAAACTAAAGGGGCTATTAAATAGCCCCTTAAATTATGATTTTTACTTATTTCTAGTCAAACATCATTTTAATATCATCTTCTACAGTTCCAATACCAGAAATGTTAAAGTTTTCAACAAGAACATTAACTACATTTGGAGATAAGAAAGCAGGAAGAGTTGGTCCTAAGTGAATGTTTTTTACACCCAAGTACAATAGTGCTAATAATACAATAACAGCTTTTTGTTCATACCAAGCAATATTATAAATAATAGGTAAGTCATTGATATCATTAAGGGCAAATACTTCTTTAAGTTTAAGAGCAATCAAAGCAAGTGAATATGAATCATTACATTGGCCTGCATCTAATACTCTAGGAACTCCACCGATATCACCTAAATTAAGTTTATTATATCTATACTTAGCACAACCAGCTGTTAAAATAATAGTATCTTTTGGAAGAGCTTCAGCAAAATCAGTATAATAATTTCTAGATTTTGCTCTACCATCACAACCAGCCATTACAACGAACTTTTTAATAGCACCAGATTTAACTGCATCAACAACTGTATCAGCTAAAGCAAATACTTGCTCGTGAGCAAATCCACCGATAATTTCACCAGTTTCTAATTCAACAGGAGCTTCGCATTTTTGAGCTAATTTAATGATTTTTGTAAAATCTTTTTCACTAGCATTAGATCCTAAAATGTGTTTAACACCAGGGTATCCTGCAGCACCAGTTGTATACATTTTATCAATATAAGAATCTTTTGGAGGAACAATACAGTTGGTAGTCATTAAAATAGGACCATTGAACTTTTCAAATTCATCCTTTTGTTTCCACCATGAATTACCATAGTTACCAACAAGATTATCATATTTCTTAAATTCAGGATAATAGTGAACAGGAAGCATTTCACCATGAGTGTAAACATCAACACCAGTACCTTGAGTTTGTTTAAGAAGTTTTTCAATATCTCCTAAATCATGTCCAGAGACTAAAATACCTGGGTTTTTTCTAACACCAAGATTTACTTTAGTAATTTCAGGATTACCATAAGTTGTTGTATTGGCAGTATCTAATAAAGCCATACTATCTACACCACATTTACCAGTTTCTAAAGTAAGAGCAACCAATTGATCAACACTTAAAGTATCATCAAGTAATTTAGCTAAAGTTGCTTGCATAAATGCATCAATATCTTCATTTTCAAAACCTAAAACATTTGCATGTTCAACATAGGCTGCAGCACCTTTTAGACCATAAGTGATAAGTTCTCTTAAAGATCTAACATCTTCATTTTCTGTAGCTAAAACACCAACTCTAGAGCTTCTTGCTTTTGAGTCAATTTCTTCTAAAGTAAATACAATAAAAGTTGCAGCGTCAGGTAAATCTTTTTTATTTTTTAAGCTTTTTTTAAGAGAATCTCTTAAATTTAAAGTTTCAATAATTCTATATATAAAAATATCATCGTCAAAGTTGGCATTTGTAATTGTTGTAAATAAATTTTCAGATACATAATGGTTGAAAGTTTTTCCAACAGTTTGGTCTTCTGCTCTAAGTCTAGTAGCAACTTCACTTAAGCCTTTGGTAGCATAAATTAATAAATCTTGTAATATAGCAGTTACTGATGATTTACCACATACTCCTTTAATAGTACAGCCTTTGTTTCCTGCAGTTTCTTGACATTGGTAACAAAACATTTGTGCGTTCATATTATTTCTCCTTGTATGAAATATAATTTGTAATTTCAAATATTACGCTAACATTATAGCACATCAAAATCAGTTGTAAATGCAACAAAAAATATAATCTTTTATTTATTTAAGAAAATTTCTAAAATAGTAATTAGTCAAAATATCTGTTATAGTTAAGAAGTGAGTAGTTAGTTAATAGGAACAGAAAAAAAGATTGGGTAAAATGATGGATAAATGTTTACAATTGTTATCACTATTTAATAAAAGGTCAAAGTTGATTTGTCTAAATGGATATACGCACTTTCAAATTTTAAATGAATTGAAAAGCTTTCATGAATTACAAAATGATAGTGATATACCTAAAATTGACTCTAATAATACTATTTTCAATCCAAAAAATGATAAATTACAGTTTGATAGAAAGATTGAGCAACATTATTGTAATGATTTATATTTTGATAATAATTTAGATGAATTGTTTTCACAAATTTATGCTATTACAAAAGATGTTAATCTAGAAAGGTTTGAAGAATTATCCCAAATTGATGAATTATTAGATAATCCTAGAATCAACAATATAAAAGATATAACTTTATCAGCAGCAATTTCCATTTATTTAAAACCTTTTAATGGAACAAAAATAGATAAAAATCAATATTTAAATTTAATAAGTAGTATTTTAGAAGATTGTAACAATAACATTACCGATAACAAAGAAGATAACTTGTTATTGTTTGAAAATGCATTCTCAAATCTTGATTATGCTATTCCAAGTGTTAAAGAAAGAGTAGAAATTTATCAAGAATTGATAATATTAATTTGTAAATTAACTCAATTATATGATTTAGATGCTGGCCTTTTGCTTGAATATTTAAATATATATATTTTTAAAGTTGTGAAAGACTTAACATATTTGAATGATAATGATTTAACAATTCGAGTAGTAAAATCTGTCTATTCTAATACAGGTTTTGGTAGTTTCTTTATTTTCTTCCCTTTCTTTCTTGAAAACTATTCTCCTAAAATAATAAAGCAAATAGTAGAAAAATTTGAAAAGGATTCGTTTATAAAGAAAGATGAAAATTATTACATAATTAAAAATATATTAATTTTTAGCAGTGGTGATGTTGATTCCTATTTAAAAGCTATTAGTGACAATGAGGATATTAATGATTTTGGTAAAGATTTATCACTATTAGAGTTTTCTATAAATTTTGAAGAAAAAGAACAAGTTAAATTTTATTGGGAAAAGGTAGTCCAAAATGAGGACTATTTTGGATATGATGATATAATTTCGGATTTAAAAGAAATTGTTGATAATTTTGATCGAATTGAAAAATTAGAAAATAATTTTAAAAAATTAAGCAAAGATACTTTGAATCAATTATTAATAGAGAGTGAACAGTTAAATTATCTCAATAGACAAATCTATTCCTGTGCGGTGAACAGAGTATATTATGCATTTTTTGATAAAAAAACTTTTGACTTTGACTTTTTACTTGTTTTAATAAATTTAGGACTATCAGATAAGGCTAGTATTTATTTTTATCACAATATAAATTATATTGATTTTAAAAAAGATAAGGCTGAAGATATTTTTAAGTATGCAAATATGTTGTTTTTTATCAATTGTTTTGATTTTGCAGCTGAGTTATTAACTAGATTGTATTCAAACTTATTACATAAAAAAAACAAACAATCAGCTACTTTATTATCTTATATTATACTAGAATTAAACTTAATGAAAAATTTATTAATTCCACTATTAAATGATAAAGATTGGGATGATATATTAAAGTAAGGAAATACCATGAGTGAACCAATTATTGCAAGTGTAAAAAATATAAAAATAGGGAAAGGTTACCCAATATCAATACAAACCATGTATGATAGTCCTGTTCCATCTCGGAAAGAAGATTTGGATAATTTATTAGCTAGAATGAATGGCTTATCCTTGATGGGTTGCGATATTATGAGATTCTCTTATCCCTCAGATAATGATAGAGAGGCCTTCACTTACTTAAACTCACGATCAACTATGCCCTTAGTTGCTGATATTCATTTTGATTTTAAGATGGCTTTAGCTGCTTTAGAATGTGGTTTTAGCAAGATTAGAATCAATCCTGGTAATATTGGAGCTAGGTGGAAAGTTGATGAAGTTGTAAGAAGTGCTAAAGATAAAGGTGCAGCAATTAGAATTGGTTTAAATTCTGGATCTCTTCCTAAGGGGGAAGGGGACCATACTTCTATTATGGTCGATAATGCTCTCAAGTATCTTGAGTGGTTTGAAGAGCTAGATTTTTACAACACAGTGGTTTCACTAAAATCAACAAGTCTTGAGGAAACTAGAATTGCAAATGAAATATTTGCAAAACAAAGTGCTTACCCCCTTCACATAGGTGTAACAGAAGCGGGCTCTGTAGTCTCCTCTGTTGCCAGATCTACTTGGGTTTTAGGTAATTTAATAAAACAAGGTATTGGGGATACTATGAGAATTTCAATTACCGGAAATATTGAAGATGAAGTATTTGCTGGAGTAGAAATTTTAAGAACCCTCGGTTTACGAGATAAAGGTGTTAGAATAATTAGTTGCCCAAGGTGTGGAAGAAATTCTTTTGATTCAATTGGATTTTTACAACAAGTTGAACCTGATTTATTAAAAATAGATAAAAATATTTCTGTAGCTATTATGGGTTGTCAAGTTAATGGACCAGGAGAAGCCAAAGCAGCAGATTTTGCAATAACAGGCATCGGCAATAAAGTCTTTTTATATAAAAGAGGACAATTAAGTTTAGAAGTTGATGTTAAAGACGCAAAAGCAGCATTGCTAGAGGCTATTAATGGGGAATAATAAATTAATTATTAAAGGTGCGAGTGAGCATAATTTAAAATCAATTGATTTAACACTTGAAAAAGATAAATTTATAGTTGTAAGTGGGTTAAGCGGTAGTGGTAAAAGTTCTTTAGCTTTTGATACTATTTTTGCTGAAGGACAAAGGCGATATGTAGAGAGTTTATCCGCCTATGCAAGACAATTTTTAGGAAGATTAGAAAAACCTGCTGTTGATTATATTGAAGGGCTTTCTCCCGCAATTGCAATTGAGCAAAAATCAACCAATAAAAACCCCAGATCAATTGTTGGTACAATAACTGAAATCTATGATCATTATAGACTTTTGTGGGCAAGAGTAGGGGTTGCCTATTGTCCAATTTGCAAAAGAGAAATCACAGAAATGAGTATAGATCAAATAATTGGTTCCATATATAATTATGATGATAATACTAAATTAATAATTAGTTCTCCTGTAGCGAGAGGAAGAAAAGGCGAATATAAGAAGGTCTTTGAAGATGCAAGAAATTCAGGTTTCCAAAGAGCTAAAATTGATAATGAGATGTGTCTTTTAGAAGATGTAACCTTACTTGATAAAAACTTTAAACATGATATTGATATCGTTGTTGATAGATTGATTTTAAATAAAGAAAACAGAACACGTCTTTCAGATTCCCTTGAAACAGCAATTGAAATTAGTAATGGCTTGGTAAAAGCTACCTTTCTTTTGCAAGAGGGAGAGAGAGATATTGAAAAAGAAGAAATATATTCTCAAAGAAATAGCTGTGCTCATTGCGGAGTTACCTTTGCAGACTTAGAGCCTAGATTATTCTCCTTTAACAATCCCTATGGCGCCTGTCCAACATGTAAAGGTCTTGGTATTGTTAGTGAATTTGATATGGATTTAATTATACCTGATGATAGTTTAAGTATAAATGAGCATGCAATTAAGACACACAATCCTCAAGCTAACTGGAACAAAGCAATGTTTGAAGCCTTGTCTAAAGCTTTGAATTTCTCCTTAGACACACCACTTAATAAACTTCCTAAAAAAGCCTTAGATGTTATTTTAAATGGTTATAATAAAAAAGTTATAGTAAATTATGATAATGGTGATGATTCAAAGCAAGTAGTAAGTAAAAAATATGAAGGCGTTATAAACGAGTTAGAAAGAAGATATTACCAAACAGGCAGCATGCATATGAGAGCATGGTATGATTCTTATAAATCTCATAAAATCTGTCATTCTTGTAACGGAAAAAGACTTCGAGAAGATGCCTTAAATGTTTTTGTTGATACTAAAAACATTATGGATGTTACCTCTTATTCAATTAAAGATAGTTTATCTTTTTTTAGAAATATAAAACTTAATCCAACTCAACAAAAAATAGCTAAAGAAATTTTAAAAGAAATAAATAACAGATTGTCTTTTTTAGACAACGTTGGATTATCATATCTTACACTGGATAGAAATAGTGGAACACTAAGCGGTGGAGAGGCCCAAAGAATAAGGTTGGCAACACAAATTGGATCAGCACTAACTGGTGTTATGTATGTTTTAGACGAACCTTCAATTGGATTACATCAAAAAGACAATCAAAAGCTAATTAATTCACTTAAAAAACTTCGAGATCTTGGAAATACCCTTATTGTAGTTGAACATGATGAGGCAACTATAAGAGCAGCTGATTATGTTGTGGATTTGGGCCCAGGTGCTGGAATTCATGGCGGTTATATTATTGCAGAAGGAACACCAGAGGAAATTGAAAAAAATCCCAATTCTATTACTGGTCAATTTTTATCTAAAAGACAACAGATTTCTCTACCAGAAAAAAGAAGAAAATCAAACGGTGGCACAATTAGAATCGAAGGTGCAAGTAAAAATAATTTATTAAGTATAGATGTAGATATTCCATTAGGTGATCTTGTTGTTATAACTGGGGTTTCCGGAAGTGGTAAATCAACACTATTAAATGAAATATTAGTTCCTGCCCTAAAAAGAAAATTAAATAGGAAAAATTGTAATTATAATGGATATACTAAAATAAGTGGATTAGAAAATATTGATAAATTAATTAATATTGATCAAAGCCCCATCGGAAGAACTCCTAGATCAAACCCTGCCACCTATGTTGGAGCTTTTACTCCAATTAGAGAGTTATTTGCCTCCCTCCCTGAGTCAAAGGCTAGAGGCTATAAAAGTGGAAGATTTTCATTTAATGTGCCTGGAGGCAGATGTTCTAACTGTAATGGGGATGGAAATATAAAAATTGAAATGCATTTTCTACCTGATGTTTATGTTAGATGTGATGTTTGTCATGGTAAAAGATATAATAAAGAAACTCTATCTATAAGATATAAGGGTAAAAATATTTATGATGTTTTAGATATGACAGTTGAAGAAGCAAAAGAATTTTTTAACCCTATAAATAAAATTAGAAGAAAGTTAGAAACTCTCGATAGCGTTGGTTTAGGATATTTAAAACTAGGTCAAAGTGCCGTAACCCTAAGTGGAGGAGAGGCTCAAAGAGTTAAACTATCCCTAGAATTATCTAAAACAAATACAGGGAAAACTTTATATATATTAGATGAACCTACAACAGGTTTACACTTTGCAGATGTTAAATTATTAGTTACAGTAATAGATAGATTAGTTAAAAATGGTAATACTGTGGTATTAATAGAACATAATCTAGATGTGATAAAAACAGCTGATTATATAATTGACTTAGGTCCTGATGGAGGAGATGGTGGAGGTATGGTTGTTGCAACCGGTACCCCTGAAGAAGTGGCAAAAAATGTGAATTCATATACAGGTCAGTTCTTAAAACCAATGTTAGAATAAAATATGAAAAAATTTGTTGCTTTTCTTTTTTTAACATTTATTATAATTCAAACCCTCCTCGCTAGTGATTTAGCCATTATTAGCCTGGAGGATGCAAGTGATAAAGAGCTCTCTTTAATGTGTTTGTTAAGGAATCTTGAATGTGGAGATTCTAGAGAATTAAAGATAGCAAGTTTAAAAAAAGTATTAAGTAATAGTGATGATATTGTTGAAACAAAAAAAACAGACAATATTAAAGATCCTGTTGAAGATACAATTTCGTTTGATATAATAAATGCAAGTTCAATGAAAAGAATAGGGGATCAAGACGGTTTAATTATTCTTGATGGAAATGTTGATCTAGTCTTTAAAAGTATTGAGGAGGGAGAGAGAAAACTTCAAGCACAAACCATAATTATTGATACTAGCAACTCAAAACTTGCTGCTCTTGGTGGGGTCAAATATTCTAACAAAGATGATGCTGAAAATTCGCTCCTACAAGATATAAGCGGAGACATAATAACCTTAGATTGGGCTAGTAATTCAATACAAGTAACTCATGGAACTATATCTACTGAGAGAAAAAATAGTGAGGGTGATAGTGTTGTATTTTATGCTTCCTCATCTCTGCTTTCTTTAAACTCTCATAACAATTCACTTATATTAAAAGATGGATTTATTACCACCAATCCCGATACTGCTTATTCTTCAATAAGTGCTAAAAAAATAGCTTTATTAAATCATGGAGATATGTATTTAGAGAGAGCAAAGCTTTCAATTGGACGAATTGATGTACTTTATCTACCTGTTTTCTTTTCCCCTGGTGCAACCATGATTGGTAATCCATCAATAGGTTATGAGTCCACTAGAGGCTCTTTTGTTAATACAACTTTTGAAATATTGGGAAAATATCCTAATTTTGCAACCTCTTCTACCAACAGTTTTAACTCTCTATTAAAAAGTGGAAATGCAGATTCTTTTGCAAATGGTCCAATATATAATTCAAATGAAACTTTTTCCCCTTTAAACCAATGGGCAATTGATTCAAAAAGTTATTTGACCCTGTTCTTAGATTCCTATGAAAAAACACCTTATTCGATTGAGAGCTCTGATAAAGGAAGTATTGTTTTAGGATATGAATCTCAATTAAATATAATAGATAGTAAATTGAAGATTAATTCCAGTGCTATTACAAGCTTTGCTAGTGATGGAATTGTTGGAAATCTTGATTTTTATTCCTACTATCCAATATTTAGATATGCTGTAAATTTAGATGCCACATTAAAACTCAAAAATGGATCAATCGATATTTCTTTGCCATTTGTATCAGACCCCTCTGTTAAAAAAACCTATTCAAATAGATTATCAACTTTTAACATTGATTCTCTTTGGGGTAGTAATCAAACCTTTCCCACCACTTATAGATCAGATATTACAAGTTTTAGTTGGGTATTTGATGGTAAATTTAATTTAAGTCCTACATTTTTAGGAATGTTTGTAAAAAATATAAAAATAAATCACTTAAACGCTAATATTGATTATAAATGGGAAAAAACTGATGGTAGTTATTCCTATAATGTTAAACAGATGACGTTGCCTAAACTTGAATTACAAGTTTCCGGAGACTTATTAAACCTTAGTGCATCTAAAGAAGAAAAAGCTCCTGATAAAGATATTGATAAGAGAATAAACAAAGAAACAAATGAAGAAGCTGATAAACTATCAGAAATTTTAAATTCTTTGTACAAATCTGATATAAAGACAAGTAGTACTACAAAAGATGTCTCAAGCTTAAATTTATCATATATTTTTAATAATAATTTTTATTATACAGATAATGAAGATATTACTAAAAGTGATGAATTATATAACAAGTCTTTGTTAACCTTTTCAACTAAAGGACAAATAGAGCCTAAAATTATTACTTACAGCGGTATTAATAAATTTACATATATTCATAAAAATGATTTAACCGGCATTTTAATCAACTCTTTTGATATAGTTACTCAAAATATAGTAAGTTTACCCTTTATTAATTTATCCTATTATTTTAATTCAAAATTATACAAATATAGTCAAACCTTAGACAATGGAATTGAAAGTATAGAAGAATCTAAATTTGCCTTTAATGATGAATTTATAACATCCCATGCAATTGAATGGAAAGATACTTATGATTTGAATAATATAAAAGTAACACCAGCACTAAAGTTCGTGTTGCCTCCCCTAAATTTAGCCTTTAAGCCGTCTTTATTGATTAAATATAATACTTTCGAAAATAGTACAACCTTTAATTTTGATGTAGACTCTTCCAAGTTTGAATTAACCGATATAGACAATAAAATAAAGTATTCACTTTATAATTTTAATTTTAACTTTGATATTTCCTATGATATCAAAATGTCAAAAACATCTATTAGAGCCTTAGATCCTTTATACTTAAAATCATCTGTCTTTTATTATAACAAAGATAAAAATCAATACTTGTCTTATTCTAGTAAGTTTTTTGGTTTATATAATGATTCAGAGAATTATTTTAGTGAATTCCTTTTCACCTATAAAAATTCCTTTATAATGAGTAAATTAAATTTTAATACACAAGATACTCAACTACAGTTAGATTATTTTAAAAATACAGTTTCTTTGAGTGATTATACAAAGTATTGGTGGAAAAATAGAATAGGATTAAAATTAAATATTGATGCTACCTTTAATTATAGTTTTCGGGATAAATATGCAACTTATTTTAGTTTAAGTGGAGATTTATCTTTTAAAATAGCTGAATTTATGGCAATTAAGCTTTCAATTAAAACTTCTAACTATGGTTTTTACAGATATTATGATGATAGTGATAATTTTGAATTTGATAAGATGTTTACAGATTTATTAAAATCGTTTGATATTTTTGGATCTGGTAGATCGTCTACTCAATTTAACCTAGAGCAAGTATCTTTAGATTTCATCCATATGATGGAAGACTGGGATTTACATTGCAAATACAGTGGATCCGTTGTATTATCTAACTATAATTATCAGTGGGTACCTACACTATCTATCTTCTTGCAATGGAAAACTCTTCCAGAGTTAAAAGTAGATCAAAGCTTCACTAATGATGGAACAGGATGGGGATTATAATTCATAAAATGGATATACAATGGTAAAAAATATAGTTGTTGAGGATTTATCTAAAATCAGAATCATTTGTGGTGCAAATGATAGAAATTTAACATATATTGAAATTTTAATGGGAATTGAGATTTTAACAAAAGGAAATGCTTTATTTGTTGAGGATGATGAAGAATACAAATTAAATATTTTTGAAGCCTTGATCTTAAAACTAGAAAAATTAATAGTAAACTATAATCAACAAATAAGTGAAAGTGAAATCTTCATGGAATATCAGAGTATTATAAATTCTCCCGCTATTCTAGAAACTTTGAATGATCAAAAATTATTTGATGATTATAATACAATAAGTGTAAATAATAAAACAATTTTTTCTAAATCACCAAAACAAAGCAAATTTATAAAATTAATGAATGAAAATCAGATAACTTTTTCAATAGGCCCTGCAGGAACCGGTAAAACTTTTTTAGCAATTGCTTATGCTTTATCTCAATTGACAAGTGGGAAAAAGCAAAAGTTAATTTTAACTCGACCTGTTGTAGAAGCTGGAGAAAATTTGGGATTTTTGCCAGGGACTTTGAGTGAAAAATTAAGTCCTTATGTTAGACCCCTTTATGATGCTATGGAGTGGATGCTCCCCCCTGCTATAATAAGTAAGTTAGAAACAAATGGTGCCATAGAAGTTGCACCTCTTGCTTATATGAGAGGAAGATCTCTCCACAATAGTATTATTATTTTAGATGAAGCTCAAAACACAACAATTGAGCAAATGAAAATGTATTTAACTCGAATAGGTGAAAATTCTAAATCTATTATTACAGGTGATATTACCCAAATTGATTTATCTCGTGGACAAACAAGTGGTTTAGTACATGCAAGTCAAATCTTAAGAAATATCAATGGAATGGATTTTGTTAACTTTAGTTCTAAAGATGTTGTAAGGGCTAAAATTGTTCAGAAAATAATAGAAGCCTATAGCAAGGATAATAATAATGATAGATAAAAATATTTTATTAAGTAGAATAAAAACTAAAGACAAAGAAATTTCCACAAAAATTTGGATATTTTATGGGATTTTAATATTACTTATTGTAGCTATTATGATAATAATGCCTTATTTTGTTTCAGGAAACTTAGTTGGCTCTCATGTAAATTCTCAAACCTTACAGGTTAAACAATTAGCTCCTGAGGATTTATATGTAAAGAGAACTTTTGAGTATGTGGATAAAAAAGCTACCCAGTATAATATAGATTTGGCCTTACAAAGAGTATATCCTATTTTTACATATGATATTTCAAAAACTTATGAAATTATAAATAGACTAACTAATTTTAGTGTAAATGCTGAAGCTGATTATGCACAAGGTTTAGTAGACAATCTAGTATCCCTTAGTAAAAGTGAAAAAGAAGTTTTTAGTAAGCTCTATACAAAATTGACAATCAGACAAAAACAATTATTATCGACCTGGGCTTTAGAAATAACGAAAGATATAGTTAAAGAAGGTTATTATGACCAAAATGAAATAGATTTGATAAAATCAAATAGTATAAATAAAATCAATCTAAAGGGATATTTAAATGATTCTTATACAATTGATAAAATTGAGAGCTCAAAAATATTAATAATAGATTCAGTGATAAGTCGAAATAATCTAGAACTAATAATAAATGATTATCAAGACAATGATTTTAATTTACAAACTATACCTTCAAGGCTTATATCTTTAACAGTTCGAGGCTTACTAGAGTCTAATGTTCAATATGATTCACTTTTAACAGAAATAGCTAAAGATAATGCAATAAAAGGGGTCAGTGATGTTTTAGTTTTAGTTCCAGCTGGTCAAAAGGTTTTAAGCCAAGATAGTATTATCAGTGAAAAAGATTTGCAGTTATTAAAGCAAGTTGAAGATCATAGTGCTATTTTTTCTAATGTACAAATCATTGCAAGAATACTTTTGATTTTAATAATTACAGGGTTTTCTCTATATTGGTTTTTCAGTAGATGCGATTATACTTTTAGAAGAGCTCAGTTTACATTAATATATTTGATTTTAATGGTAATATCTTTGCTTGTTTCGGTAGTAATAACTTATTACTGTTTTAAATATAATGTATCAGTCTTAGCTCCATATCTTCCTGTTTTATTTGGGACTTTCTTTTTAAGAAATACAACTGGTAAAACAAAGTTTGGGATTTTATTTACCATTCAATATGCCCTATATTCAACACTTTTCCCAGGTTCTACTTTTTTCACTTTCTTTTATTTGTGTGCAATCGGAATAAGTTTTTTATACATTATTGTTTACTATCAAGATAGGCTTGCTCGAATTGCTAGTTTAATTGAAGGTGGTTTAGTTGCTATATTAATGACAATAATTTTATATGCAATTCAAGGCTATCCTTTTAATGATTTGTTCAAATCTATTGCTTTTATATCGTTCAACATATTTTCTTGTTTTTTGCTAGAAAGAATATTTTTACCAGTTATTGATAATTCTTTAAATATACCAACAGTATTTCGATTAGAAGAATTAAGAAATACTGATCAAAAGCTTTTATCACGATTAAAAATGACAGCTCAAGGGACTTTTAATCATAGTAGCAATGTAGCTGATTTAGCTTATGATGCTGCAAAAGCTATAGGTGTTAATGCTGATTTGTGTAGGATAGCTGCACTGTATCATGATGTTGGTAAATTAGATCACCCTGAATATTTTACTGAAAACCAAGAAGAGGGTATTAATAAGCACGATGAATTAACCCCCTCAATGAGTGGATCTATAATTAGATCTCATGTAAAATTAGGTGTTGATTTGTGTAAAGAGGCAGGATTACCAAAAGAAATAATTGATATTATTGGAGAACATCATGGAAATGATTTGATTCAATATTTTTATAATGTTGCAATCAAGGATAAAGAGAAAACTTTTAACAAAGTTGATGCAGGTGATTATCGCTATACAGGTAATCCTCCTAGATCAAAAGAGAGTGCAATTTTAATGATTGCTGATAGTGTAGAGGCCGCCTCCCATTCTCAAAAAACTAGTGCTCAAAAAGTAGGACGTTTAATTTCCACTATAATTAGACAAAAATTTGATCGTAATCAATTAAATGACAGTCACTTGGATTTGACTGAATTAAAAATAATCGAAAAATCTTTAGAACAATCCTTAGTTGGTAAGCTTCATACAAGAATTAAATATCCAAATGATGAAGATAAGCCAAATATCAAAGAATAGTAATTGACTAATAAGAAAAAGAATAATAATAATTATAGAGAGTGAAAAAAAGTAGTAATGAATAATATAATAGATATAGAATATAATTTAGAAGAATACAAAGAAAAAATACCCCAAGATTTTGTGCAAGATAGGGTAAATTTGATATTGGAATATTTATCGCAAACATCAGTAGAGATTTCAATTTCTTTTGTAAGTGATTTAGAAATTCAAGAGTTAAACAAACTGTGGCGAAATAAAGATATGCCAACAGATATATTATCTTTTGTACAATCAGATAATGTAGAAGATTTTGACTTTTGGCCAGAAAATGATGATGCTAAGGTTTTAGGAGATATGATTATATCAATTAAAGCTATTGAGAGAAATTGTGAAAATTTCAATGCAAGTTTTTTAGAAGAGGTAGATAGAATATTAATACATGGAGTATTACATCTATTAGGACAGGATCATAAGACTAATGATAAAACAGAAGCAATGCTAGTTTTACAAGAAAAAATATTATCAAAAATTAGGGAGAGTTAAAGTGGGCTTTTTAAGCGACTTATTTAAAAAAGATGACAATTCAACCGGCGAAGCGGCACAAGAGGCGGAGCGAGTTGAGAGAGAAACGATGATTCAAGGAATTGGCTTACTTGATGAAAGGACTGTTAAAGAAGTAATGGTTCCTAGAATTGATGTATCCTTTGTGAATTGTGATATTAGTTTAATTGAATTTTATGATTTGATAGCTAAAGATGGTTATTCAAGATATCCTGTCTATGAAGATAATAATGATAATATAATTGGTGTACTATATTCTAAAGATTTACTGAGAAAAAATATAGAAGAGAATTTTGATGTTAGAGAAATAATGCGAGATGCTTTTTTTGTACCAGATAGTAAACACTTAGATGATTTACTTAGAGAGTTCAAATTTAAAAAAGTCCATCTTGCTATCGCTGTAGATGAATACGGTGGTGTCTCGGGCATAGTTTGTCTTGAAGATATCCTTGAAGTAATTGTTGGGGAAATTCAAGATGAATTTGATGAAGAAGAAGAAGATATTAAAAAAATTGATGAAAATCATTATCTTGTAGATGCTAGAACAAATATTTTAGATATTAACAATGCTTTAAAGCTTAATCTAGATGATGAAGATTTTGAAACAATTGGTGGTTTGGTTTTTGAAATCTTTGGCAGAATTCCAAAGAAAGGTGAAATGATTGAAATTGACAAAAATACCTTTAAAGTTGCAGAAATTGAAGGTCACAAAATTGTAAATATTTTAATCACTTTAAACCCTTAAGAAAGAGTATCAGTACTAAACTTATTCAATAACTAGTATAAGATTAAGTTTTAATTTGAGTTAAATTTAGAGGCTTTTTTAATGTTATAAATTGCACATTAATGAGCCTTTTTTATCTCCATAAATTCCAATCATAATAATAACAATAAATTATTATTCTCTAAATGTTGCACTTTGTTGCAATTTGTGTGTAATTTGTGTGTAATTTGATATTTTTGATTTTTTTTGTGTTGTTTTGTTGACCATTTCTCAAGTTCTTAGTATTATCTTAGCTATAAACTAACAATAAAATCTGGAGGATTGTCCATGAAAATTGCAATTAACGGTTTTGGTAGAATTGGTCGTAATGTATTTAAAATTGCTTCCAAAAACCCAAGCATTGAAGTAGTCGGTATTAACGACTTAACAGATCCTAAAACTTTAGCTCATTTACTAAAGTATGATTCATCTTATGGTGTATACCCACATGATGTAAAATCTAACGAAGACTCAATTATCGTAGATGGTAAAAAAATTCGTATTTATAAAGAACGTGATCCCAAAGCTTTACCTTGGGGTAAATTAGGTGTTGACGTTGTAATCGAATCAACAGGTGTATTTAGAACTGCAACAGGAGCAAGAGGTGGTTATAAAGATCATATCGTAGCTGGTGCAAAAAAAGTTATTCTAACTGTTCCTGCTAAAGATGAAATTGACCAAACTATCGTTTGTGGTGTTAATGATGATGAATTAGACTTAAGTAACACAGCATTCTCTAATGCTTCATGTACAACTAACTGTCTAGCTCCTTTAGCTAAAGTATTAAATGATTCATTTGGTATTGAAAATGGTTTAATGACAACTATTCACTCTTACACAAATGACCAAGTAATTCTTGATCAACCTCACTCAGACCTACGTCGTGGTAGATCTTGCGCTGTTTCATGTATCCCTACAACAACTGGTGCAGCTGCTGCTGTAGCTAAAGTTATCCCAGAGTTAAAGGGCAAATTAAACGGTCTAGCAATTCGTGTTCCAACCCCTTCTGGCTCATTAGTTGATTTAGTTGTTGAACTAAAGAAAGAATGTTCAGTTGAAGAATTAAACGCTGCTGTTAAAGCTGCTGCTGATGGTCCATTAAAAGGTATTTTAGAATATACTGAAGATCCAATTGTATCACATGATGTCGTTGGAAATGATAGTTCATCAATTTTTGATTCATTATTAACAATGAAAATTGGTAAAAAAATGTTCAAAGTAATGAGCTGGTATGACAATGAAATTGGTTATTCAACACGTGTTGTTGACTTAGCTATCAAAATTGCTAAATAATTTTAATTTCCTTAACTAAGGAGATGGCCTGCTCTGATTAAAAATAGGGCAGGCTTTGTTTATATAGGAGTATATTATGATATTGAATACAATTAGAGATGCGAATTTTAATGATAAAAAAGTTGTAATTCGTGTTGATTTTAATGTTCCAATAAAAAACGGTGTTGTTACTGACGATACTAGAATTAAAGCAGCATTGCCTACTATTAATTATTTATTAGAACAAGGTGCAGCACTTGTTGTTATGAGTCACAGAGGTCGTCCTGATGGTGTAAAAAACCCTGAATTATCCATGGCACCTATTTCAAAACGTTTTAGTGAATTGTTAAACAAACCAGTACAATTAGCTCCTGATGTTTTAGGTCGTGAAGTTGAAGCTATGGTTTCATCCCTGAAAAAAGGTGAAGTTTTATTATTAGAAAACTGTCGTTACTATAATGAAGAAACTGATAATAATTTAGACTTTGCTAAGGAATTAGCATCTTATGGTGATTTGTATGTAAATGATGCATTTGGTACTGCACACAGAGCCCATGCTTCAACAGAAGGCATATCTCATTTTCTACCTTCTTATGCAGGTTTTTTAATTGAAAAAGAAGTTAAATATATGGCTCCTTTACTAAGTAATCCTCAAAAACCTTTTGTAGCTATTATTGGTGGTTCAAAAGTTTCAAGTAAGATTACTGTTTTAGAAAGCTTAGTTAATACTTGTGATACAATTGTTATCGGTGGTGGTATGGCTTATACTTTCATGCAAGTTCAAGGTAAAACTATTGGTAAAAGTTTATTAGAAGAAGACTATTTAGAAACAGCAAAAAGTTTCTTAGCCAAAGCAAAAGAGAAAAATGTAAAAGTAATTTTACCTGTAGATCATCTTTGTGGTGCAACTTTTAGTGAAGATGCAACACCTGTTTTACAAGAAAATTCAATTAAAGGTGATTTGATTGGTATGGATATTGGTCCTAAAACTACAGCATTAATTTTAGCTGAACTTAAAACAGCAAAAAGTGTTGTATGGAATGGCCCAATGGGTGTATTTGAATTTGACGCATTTAGTAAAGGTACTTTAGAAGTAGCTAAAGCATTAGCTGCATGTGATGGTATTACAGTTGTTGGTGGTGGAGATAGTGTTGCAGCTATTAACAAATTCAACTTAGCAAGTCAAATTAGTCATGTATCAACTGGTGGTGGAGCTTCCTTAGAATTCTTAGAAGGCAAGACTCTCCCTGGTATTAAAGCTTTAGAAAGACAGGAGAAATAAAATGAGAATCCCTTATATCGCAGGTAACTGGAAAATGAACTTAACACCAAGTGAAGGTGTAAAATTAGCTAAAGAATTAGCAGAAGCCACAAAAGGTTGCAGTGCAAAAGTTATGGTAGCTCCAAACTTTGTATCAATTCCTGGTGTAGCTGAAATCTTAAAAGATTCACATATCATAGTTGCAGCTCAAAACATGAATGAAAACTTAAGTGGTGCATTCACTGGTGAAGTTTCTCCTTTAATGTTAAAAGATTTAAACATCAATGATGTTATTCTTGGACATAGTGAAAGAAGAGCAATTTATGGTGAAACTGATCAATTAATCAATAAAAAAGTACTTTTAGCCTTATCACAAGGTATGGATGTTGATCTTTGTATTGGTGAAAGCCTAGAAGAAAGAGAAGGTGGAAAACTTGAAAAAGTTTTAACAACCCAGGTAACAGAAGGCTTAAGAAATGTTTCAAAAGAGATGATGAAACATATTACTTTAGCTTATGAACCTGTTTGGGCAATTGGTACTGGTAAAACAGCCACACCTGAAGATGCTGATAATGCACATGCTTTTGTTAGAAGTATTATTGAAAAACTTTTCAATAAAACGGTTGCAGAAGAGACAATTATACAGTATGGTGGTTCAGTAAAGGCAGCAAACGTTAAAGAATTAATGTCTAAAGAAAACATTGATGGAGCATTGGTAGGCGGCGCTTCTCTTTCTTTAGAACAATTCTTACCTATTGTTTGTTTTGACAAGTAATATTCCGGAGTAAAATAGTATGGGTGTTTTAAATGTTATTCTGATGGTAATTTTTATCGTCGTGAGTATTTTATTAGTATTTATCGTAGCAATTCAAGATGAACAAAGCGATGGTCTTGGTGGTGTTTTTGGTTCCGCAGCTCAAAGCTCTTTTGGTTCCCACACTAGCCGTGTTATAACTAAAGTATCGGCAATCCTTGGCGCAGCTTTTATGATTTTGTCACTTTGTATAGCTCTAGTTAACAAAGCTCCATCTGAAGCTAATTTATTAGATTCAGTAGGCTCTGATCAAGTTCAACAATCTGAAACTTGGTGGTCAGACGCTCCAGCTAAATAATATGTTACATAAATAATATCGAGAACCGATCGCCACCTTGCGATCGGTTTCTACTTAAATTTAAGGAGTTATTTTATGAAAGTTTGTATTTTATATGCATCAAAATCTAACAACAATTCATATATCAAAAACATCGCAAAAGCCATAGCTAAAGGTGTTGAACTACAAAACCATATGGTAGATATAATTGATATGAAACTTGAAGAGGGTAAGATTGTTTCTTATTATGACTACATTATAGTGGGTGCTGAGGGTACAACTACTTTTGGTGGTAAAATACCACAAACTGTTAAGCATTTCCTTGATAGAAGTGGTGCAATGTCAGGCAAAAGATGTATGGCTTTTGTTTGTAAAGCCGGTATTAGAAGCACAAAAACTTTACAATCTCTCATGAAAATGATGGAAGCACAAGGAATGTATCTTAAAACCAGTGATATTATTACTAAAGAGCAACAAGCTACAGCAATTGGTAAAAGATTACATATCAAGTAAAATAAATTAGGAGTCCTTTTATATGCAAACAAAAAAAATATTTGCTTTATTGATAAGCATAATTATTAGTGGATCTTGTCTTTTTGCCGCGGTTCCTTTTGGTAAACCAGCTGCAATTGTTAAATTTAACGGTCAAACAAAACCAATTTCAGAAACTGAATTAAATAATCAAGTTAATAATGTCGTTGCGATGTATAAAGCTCAAGGCCAAGCTATTGAAGCTTCAGCTGTAAAAAAACAAGTTTTAGATTCAATGATTGATAATTTATTATTAGAAGCCGGTGCTGCTAGAGATGGTGTTGTTATAAGTGATGCTCAAGTAGATCAATTAGTACTTCAACAAAAGTATATGATTGAGCAACAAGCTGGAAGATCAATTACAGATACTGAATTTAATCAAATTATAAATCAACAAGTAGGATCTTTACAGGACTATAAAGAATATATTAAATCTCAAGCTTTAATTAACCAATATTTACTTGTTAAAAAGGGTAGTTCTTTAACACAAGATAAGGCTATTGCAACAGAGAGTGAAATTCAAAGTTATTATAGAGCTAATAAATCTAGTTTAATTAATCCTGAATGTGTAAATATTGCTCAAATCTTTATTCCATTTAAAGATAATTCTACTAATAATGATAATGAGAAAAAATTACAAACTTTAGCTGATGACTTGAAAACAAATAAATTAAAATGGGAAGATGCTGTTAAAAAGTATAACCAAGATGTTTCAACTACTTCTAGTGATGGAGATATTGGTTGGTTAACACAAGATGATCCTCAAAAGATTAAAACAGTTTTAGGTCAAGATTATTTTAATATAGCTTTTGATTTAAATCCTGGTAATATTTCAAATGTTATCACATCAGCTCAAGGTTATCATATTATCAAAATTAAAGAGCATATTGATATAAAATTATTAAAATTAGAGGATTCAATTAGTCCTGCAGATAAAACAACTGTTAGAGAATATATCTCTCAGTTATTATCAAGTCAAAAAGCTCAAACTCTAGCTGCTAATGCTTTAGTTGAGTTGTCAAATGATTTGAGAAATCAAGCAACTATCTCATATTTGACCAAATAAAAGATTGAAATTTTAAACATAAATCTCTAGTATATGCTAGAGATTTTTTATATTTTATACTAATAAATGGATTGTAAGTGTTACTTACATTTGTTACTATAAATACAATATTAAATATAGATTTTTAGAATTAAGGAATTTGGATGAAGACAAGACATAGAGCACGTGAATTAGTGTTACAAGCATTGTATGAAATGGATGTTAGAAATCAGTTGTCATTTGAAAATTATCAAAATGACTATTTCCCCTGTTTGACTCAAGAAGAGTATACTGCATTAGAGCCTGAAGTTAAAATTTTTGCTACACTCTTATTGCGTGGAACTCTAGAAAGTCTAGAAAAGATTGATGCATACATCTCTGAATTTTCTTTTAATAGACCAATAAACAGAATAGATGCCGTAGATAGAAATATCTTACGTCTAAGTATATACAGTTTAATTCAAAATGAAGTTCATCCTCATATTATAATTGATGAAGCAGTTAAATTATCTCAAGATTTTTCAACTCAAGTTAATTATAAATTTATCAATGGGATATTAGATGCATTTCAAAAGAAGTTAAAACTGGAGGAAAAATTTAATTGATTACAATAAAAAGTGAAAAACAAATTGAAGGAATCAGAAAAAGCTGTCATGAATTAGCTAAATTATTAGATATTCTTGAAGGTGGATTTATAAAAGAAGGTATGAATACCAAAGAGATTGATGATTTTTGTCATAATTATATACTTAATCTTGGCGGAAAGCCGGCATTTCTTGGATATGGGGGTTTCCCAGCTTCTGCTTGTATTAGTGTAAATGATGTTGTTATTCACGGAATTCCCTCCAAAACTCAAATTGTTAAAAATGGAGATCTTGTTTCAGTTGATTTAGGTATCAATTTAGATGGTTATATATCAGATAGTGCTCGAACTATAATTGTTGGTGGTAAATCTACTCCTGAAAATGAAAAATTATGCCTAGTTACAAGAGAATGTTTAGCTTTAGGAATTAAAGCAGCCTCTAAAAAAAATGCTAGAGTTAGTGATATTGGAAGAGCTGTTTATAATCATGCAACAAAAAATGGATTTGGAGTTGTAAAAGATTATTGTGGTCATGGAGTAGGTCTTGAACTACACGAATCACCAGAAATTCCAAATTATGTATCTCATATATCACCAAACCCAAGATTAAGAAGTGGAATGGTTATTGCAATCGAGCCAATGATTAATATGGGTCATGGCAAAATAAATGACAACTTCGATGATGGTTGGACAGTTAAAACAGTAGATGGTAAGCCATCCGCTCATTTTGAACATACAATAGCTATCAAAAAAGATGGAATTGAAATCTTAACACAAGTATAGAGGAAGTAAATGAGTAAAGAATTTGTCAAAACAGACGACATTAGAGATGGAGCTTTAAAGCTAGTTCATAAAATGTATACAGAAGATGGTTTTATTCCTGATATTATTTATTCTTCTCTTAGAGGTGGCGCTTATATGGCCAACGTAATGAGTGAATATTATAAAATGGTTAAACTTAAGCAAGGTCAAAGACCTGTGTTTTTTGCAGCTGTTGTGGCAAGATCCTATGGATATTTAAGATCTCAATCCAAAGTTATTATTGATGGTTGGACATATTCTCCAGATTTCTTAAGAAAAGGAGACAAAATATTAATTATTGATGATATTTTTGATACTGGTAAAACTGTTAACGAGTTAGCAAATGTTATTATGGGAAAAGGTCTTCCTAGAGAAGATATCAAAGTTGCTGTTTTTGATTACAAAGTAATTGATAATCCTGATAAAACCCCTCTTCCAATTCAACCTGATTACTATTGTAGAAAGCATATAATTCAAAAACCAGAGGATGAAGTTTGGATTCATTATAATTGCCATGAATTTATTGGGTTAACTAGTGAAGAAATCGATTCTCAATTTGAAGATGAAGAAGTTAGAGCTATACTACATGAAGTTCGTGAAGACAATTTATAGAAA
>CAZJGS010000011.1:14111-34166 GCA_964545735.1 uncultured Spirochaetaceae bacterium | reverse complement strand
AAAATTATATAATTCAAGTTATATCTTCTTGTTTAAATATTTCAACTATGTTTTAATTAATCAAAATAGTAGATAATTCAATAAATAAATACTATATTTCTTTATTGAATAATATTTTAGGAGATACATAAATGAACCCAGATAAAATAATTGAAAATGTTTTCCGTTTACCAGCAACAGTTTGTTGTAAAGAATTATTCGAAGGTATATGGCCTATTCCAAACGGTGTAATGATTAATTCTTATATTGTTAAAGGAAAGGATAAAACCGTATTAATAGATTATGTTAAGGATTGGGATGGCGCTGAGGAAGATGTAAATTCTGAACTAGCTGCTTTAAATATAAAAGAAAAAGATATTGATTATTTAGTTATAAATCACATGGAGCCAGATCATACTGGAGCATTGGTAGACATTGTTAAAAAAAACCCAGATATTAAAATATTATGTTCCAAAAAAGCCGTGCCATTAATTGAAGCTTTTTATGGTTTAACAGAAAATATTTTTTCTGTTGATGATGGTGAAACTTTAGATATTGGAGGGAAAACCTTAAAATTCTTTATGACACCAAATATTCATTGGCCAGAAACAATGATGACTTATTTAGTTGAAGATAAAATTCTTTTTTCCTGTGATGCTTTTGGAGCTTATGGTGTTTATAAAAATAGTTTTGATGATCAACTAACAAAAGAAGAATGGGATTTGTTATTACCAGAAACTGAAAGATATTTTGCAAATATTATTAGTTCTTTTTCAACCTTTTGTTTAAAGGGCTTAAAAAAACTTGAAAATGTTGAAATAAAAACAGTCTGTCCCTCTCATGGTATAATTTGGAGAAAAGATCCAGCTAAAGTAATCTCTTGGTATTCTCGATTAGCCTCCTATGCTAGTGGCAAGAGAGAAAAAGAAATAACAATTGTATGGTCTAGTATGTATGGAAATACAGAAGCTTTGGTTGATAGTTTCATTGCAGGCATTGAAAGTGTTCCAGGTGTTAAAATCCATGTATTTCAAGTACCACAAACTCATGAATCTTTTGTTTTAGAAAAAGCTTGGAAGAGTGAAGGTATTATTGTAGGAATGCCAACATATGAATATAAAATGTTTCCTCCAATGTTTAATGTATTAGATCAAATGGACCGTTCACATATAACAAAAAGAAAAATAGCTCGTTTTGGATCTTACGGTTGGTCCGGTGGAGCGTTAAAACAATTTTTACCATTTGTTGAATCCATGAAATTAGATTTTCTTGGTGAAGTAGAATACCAAGGAGCTCCTAGGGACGAGGATAAGCAAAATGCCTTTGACTTAGCAGCTAAAATGGCAAAGCAAATAATGGATGAAAAATAAAAAATAAAACAAAATAAAAAGTCTTAGTCAAAATAGTACTAAGACTTTTTTTATATGGATTCAACAAAGGTTTTAAATAGAGGTTTCATTGAATCTGTTTTTGCAAAAAGCGTTTCAGGATGCCACTGAACACCAATACAGAAATAATTTTGATCAACATGTTCAATAGCTTCGACAGTTCCATCAAGGCTTAAGGCAGAAAGACTTAAGTTTTCTCCAACTTGATTGATGCTTTGATGATGAAGGCTATTAACCTCTAATACTTGTAAATTGAAAATTTTATTTAGATGTGAGTCTTTGTTGATTATTATTGTATGACTATTGGTGCAAATATTGTTAAAATCTAAGTGATTTATCTCTTTTGAATCTCTTTGATCATATTGTTGATCTTGATATAGAGTCCCCTTTAATGCCACATTTAATAATTGGCAACCTTTACAAATTCCCAAAATAGATTTTTTTTGTTTTATTGCTTCTTTAATTAAGGCTATTGAAAATTTATCATAGTCAAGGTTTCCCTTTTTGCACTCTTTTATTCTTTTTTCTCCATATATCTCGGGCTCTACATCCATGCCCCCGGGAATTAAAAGTGCATCAATCTTAGAAATATATGAGGTTATTGTTTTTGTTGAATATTTAGCGATATAAGGAATAATTATTGGGATAGCATTAAGTTTTTCTATAGATTGAGTGTAGGTATCAACACATCCTTGTCTATTAAACATTTGGAAAACTGAGACAGGAGAAGGTGGAGAAATTTCACCTAATATTCCAATTATTGGAAGTATTTTATTCATTTTAGCCTCTATTATTAATTGGAATTGTTTATGAAAAGCATAGTTAGTTAACCTATAAAAGGTCAACTAACTAGATATAATTACTCAATAATTGATAACAAGTGTTTTAAAAATTCACTTGTTCTTTTTGTGGATGAAATAGATAGATGCTCTTTTATAGAGTGAACATCAAACATATCAGGTCCAAAAGAAACAGAATCCATTCCTGGAATTCTTGAATTAATAATTCCACACTCTAGTCCTGCATGAATTGCTGTTAGTAACGGTTTTTTTTGAGCATATTCTTCATAAGCTTTAGCACAAAAAGCCGTCAATTTAGAAGATAAATCAGGTTTCCAAGATGGATAGGCTCCAACTTGTACAACATCTGCATTACAAGTTAAAAAGGCTTGAGCACAAATATTTGCGATATCATCTCGGCTAGTCATAATGGATGATCTATGAGAGCTGATAGCTTCTAAACTAGAGGCATTTGTTTTAACTATTGCTAAGTTAGATGAGGTTTCTACAACACCTTTCAATTCCATACTCATAGCAGCAATTCCATGAGGTGCTAAATATAATGATCTAATAAAGTTAACACTATCTTTATTTGAGAAAGCGCTCTCTACTTTTTCTTCTTCTAAGGTAATTGAAATTTGAGGCTCTTGCTTTGAGAATTCTTCTTTATAAATTGTATTTAGCATTTCAACAGCATTTTTAAGTGTTTGCTCTTCACTCTCATCAATAGAAAAAATACTTACACAAGAGGAAGGTATTACATTTCTTTTTATTCCACCTTCAAGTGAATTCAATCGGATAGTCTTTAAATTAATTAAGGCTCTTGCAACAAATTTAATGGCATTCGCTCTTTGCATATGAATTTCAGCACCACTATGGCCACCAAGTAAATCTTTTACACTTAAGTTATAATTTTTATAAGTAGAGGGAACTTCTTGTTTGATAGAGTTAAGAGTCGCTTGAGTTTCTACGCCTCCAGCACAACCTATGTAGATTATACCTTCTTCTTCACTATCAAGGTTGATAAGTTTTCTACTAGCTACATTTTCAGCTTCAAGATTAAAAGCTCCTGTTAAACCGGTTTCTTCACTAACTGTAAAGATGCCTTCTAAAGGTCCATGTTTTACATTTTTGTCAGTAAAGACATCAAGCGCCATTGCAATAGCAATTCCATTGTCTCCACCAAGAGTTGTATCTTTAGCCGTTAAAAAATCATCTTCAATTAAAAGTTCAATAGGATCTTTGTCAAAATCATGTTTAGATTCTAGTGTTTTTACACATACCATATCCATATGACCTTGTAAGGCTACAGAACTTCTATTTTCATAACCTTTAGTTGCAGGTACATATATAATAACATTCCCTATTTTATCAACTACAGCTTTGAAATTGTTTTCTTTGGCAAATTTTAATAAATACTGTCTAACACCTTCTTCATTTCCAGATTCTCGTGGAATATCTGAGATATCTTTAAAATAGGAAAAAATAGCTTTTGGTTCTAAATCTTTTATATTTTTCATTTTTATTCCTTATGCAAATCGGTCTCTAATTAGTTTACCGCCAATAAATAAAGCTTTCAACTGTAATTTATCATCTATTATAGTTAAATCCGCTCTATATTCTGGAATAATAGAACCGACTTTATCAATGGAATAAATTCTTGCTGGATTTGAGGAAGACATTTGAACAGAATCAGGAAGAGGAATACCCCAATCTGTCATATTTCTTAATCCATGCAACATGGTAAGAGAACTTCCTAAGAATAAAGAAGGATCTTTTTTGCTTATAAAAGCGCCCTCTTTGCTTAATTTTGCCTCAACACCATTTGCAAATAAACAACCACTTCTTTGTTTTGTTGGTTTAAGAGCATCTGTTACCATAATGATATTATCAAGAGGTTTTTCTCTAATCAATAATTTTACTAATTCAGGATGCACATGAACACCATCACAAATAATTTCTGCTTTCATATTATTTTGAATCATTATTGCGCCAACTGTTCCAGGGTTTCTATGGTGCAGTCTACTCATAGCATTGAAGAAGTGTGTTGAATGTAATATTCCGCATTGCATTCCTTCCATAATATTTTCATAAGTTGCATCGGTATGTCCTGCTAATAAAACAACATTGTGTTTTCTAGCTTCAAGAGCTAAGGTTCTCATTTCTTTTAACTCTGGGGCAACAGTCATACAGATTATATTACCTTTTCCAGCTTCAAGAAATTTATGAAATAACTCTATATCAACATCTTTTCTTCCTTCAGGATTTTGAGCTCCAAGACGTTTAGCTGAAATAAATGGGCCTTCGATGTTAACACCTTGAATAATCGCACCTTTTTCTTTTCCCATAGCATCAACGATTGCTTTTATGCCTGCCAGCATATTTTCTTCACTATCTGTATAAATTGTAGGTATAAATCTTGTTACACCAAAATCAGCAAGTCTTTCACTCATTCCTAATATTGAATCTGGGGAATTGTCTTCTGTACCAAAACCACCTATTCCATGGATATGAGTATCTATTAAACCGGGTATTACGTAACTATTTTGAAGATCAATAACAACAGTATCAGAAGGAAAATCTTTTTGAGAAAACCTTTTCATATTGAATATTTCCCCAATATTTCCCTTATCATCGATAAAAATAGCACAATCATTTAGTTGAGCATATCCTGTTAAAACTGTACCATTAATTAAAACTGTATTCATTCGAAGCTCCTTATTACAATATTATTATAGAGAACTATATGAGATAGGTCAAATTTTCTCCAATTTATTAGGTAAAAATATAAATATATTGGCTTATAGTACCCTTTAGTTATGTAAAATCTTTTATCCAGGTTTTTGATTTAATTTTATAAAAGCCAATAATTGTTTTTACAACTTCTTCTAACCCCATGACTAAATAGATTGTAGGTAGAGAAAGCTTAAATATAAAAACAGAAATAAAGACAGAAGGTACTCCAATTCCCCAAACACTAAAAACTTCTACAATAAAAGCGAAAGAGGGACTTCCACCACCTCTAATTAATCCAACAATTATAACAGTTGCTAAAAATTTGAGAGGAAGGAGGAAAGAAAAAACAGTTAATGTTTGTATTATTAAGTGAGAAATATTTTCATCTAGAGCGAATAAATGTGTTAATCCTGGCGCTGTGATTAATAAGAATATTCCCATACAAAAGCCACTAATAATACTAATTACAATAAATCTAATTGAGTAAGTTTGAGCAAGCTCATAGTTTTTTTCACCTACTTTATTTCCTACCATTATTGATGAGGCCATACTAAAGCCCATTGAAACAACAAAAAATAAACCAACTATTGACTCTGTTACCTGAACCGCAGCAAGTGCATTTGTTCCCATTTGAGAGAATGCATATTTGTATGCAACCATGCCTAGTGCCCAAGTTATTTCATTTAAAACAACAGGAGAGCAAACTTTGCTAAACTTTTTTACAAATTCTTTTGATATATTTAAAATTTTTAAATTTCTTAATCCAATAATTTCATTTTTCTTTTTATAAGATAACATAATCAATAAAAAGACCTCAAGAAATCTACAAAAAGAAGTTGAAATAGCAGCACCTTCTACACCTAACTCAGGGAAAGGTCCAATACCAAAAATTAATAGATAATTTCCTATTGTATTTATTGTTAGGGCTAAAGCAGCCACAAATAAGGGTAGTTTCGTATTGTGAATAGCTCTAAAGGCTGTGGCATATATAAATCCAATAGATGAAAAGAAATAACTTATACTAACTATTTTTAAATAGCTAATACCTAGCTTTATTACTTCTTCATCACTTGTAAAGATTTGCATTACTTGCCTTGGAAAGAAATAAGAGGTAATGCTAAAGAAAAGTGCAAAAACAGTGCTAGTTAAAATGGCAAGAAAGAAGGCTTTTTTGAAATCTTTCATTTTTTGAGCACCCCAAAACTGAGACATCAAAATACCTGATCCACTTCCTAATCCAAAATAAATCAAACTAATAAGAAAAAACATCTGGTTAGCTAAGCCTACAGCAGCTACACTTTTAGCTCCTAATTGTCCTATCATAATGGTGTCAACAAAGGAAACCGAATTTAGAAGCAACTGGTGAAGCATCATGGGAACAGCTAATGGGAATAATTTTTTATAGAAATTTTTTCTTTCGTTTATCAAGGTCATATTTATCTTCTTTTAATCAATTAATATAACATTTATGATTTTCAAACAAGCATATTTAAAGAAAATATAAAATATAAAAGGTATAAACTTGTTACAGTGAAATCAATAGTGTAAAATACAAGAAATAATGTATTGATTATTTTAATTGTTTATACAATAAGGAAAAGTAAATGGTGAAAAAAGGTTTAGTTATATTAAATCCAAATGCAAATAAAGGTAAGGCCAAGAAGTTAGAATCTATTATAATGAGGGCTTTTAAAAAGGGCGATTTAGATATAAATATTGTAAAATCTACTGCCATCAATGATTGTAGACGAATTGCTTATGAAGCTGTCGGAAACTACGATTTTATAACAGCAGCAGGTGGAGATGGCACTGTAAATGAAGTCTCCGATGGAATATTAAAGAGAGCAGAAGAATTATCACTTGATATTGATCATATGCCTTTATTTTCAATTATTCCAACAGGTCGTGGGAATGATTTTGCTTGGGTATTAAAAATTAGTGGTAAAAAAATTGATGAAATAGTATCTAAAATAAAAAATGAAGAATCAAAAATAGTTGATATGGGCTATTGTATTGGAGGTAGATTTCCAGAAGGAACCCATTTTATTAATGGTTTAGGAATAGGATTTGAGCCATCGGTTAATTTTATTGCCAGTGATTTTAAAAGAGTTTCTGGAACTTTAAGTTATGTTTTAGCATTATTTAAACTATTAAAACATTATCCTCCAGCAATGGATTTAGAAATAGAAAAAGAATCTGGGAAATTTAAGTTAAAATCACAACAATTATCTATAGGTAATGGTAGGAGAATGGGTAGTGCTTTTTTAATGACACCAGAGGCTCTTGTCGATGATGGCCTTTTGGATTTTGTATATGCAAGTAAATTAATTCCAAAAAATAAAATATTATTAACAGCTATAAAATTTTTGTCAGGTAAGCAGTTAAAGGATCCAACTTTTTCTTTTACTAGAGAAAAATGGATAAAAATAACAGCTATCAATAAAGATATGCCAATTCATATTGATGGTGAAATGGTGGGAAAAGCTGTTGATAAAATTGAAATTAAAATAAAAGTAGGTGCTATTCGGGTAATTTGCTAAAAAATAAGGAAAATTACTTTTTTTTTGTTAGAATTTAACAAATATGGTGTATGATATTAAAGTACGTTAATAGTTTGCCTCTTGAGGTGTTTATTATTATATTGTATTTTGTTAGATTCTAGTGAACACATTAGATTTGAGGAGAAGGCTTTGGTTAAGGAATTAGTTCCAGCAATACATTTTTATGATCAAGATTTTGTTGACATGTATAATCGTACATGGGTATGGATAAATGAACAATGGAAAAATGGTACTGAACAAAACGGATTTGTTGGGGATTATTTGTCATACCCAAGTCAAAAAACTTTTAATCAGTTTGAAGCATGCATGTCAGCTTTATTTTTAGTTTATAGTAATCAAAAATATTCTCCATTTGAATTAATTGATTATTTTTATTCTAAACAGGAAGAAGATGGGGCTATAAGAAGCGATTATTCTATTGAAACAGGCGAACCAATTAAGATCGCCAACAATCCTTTAGCGCTAGCACCTTGTTTACTATCTTATGTCGAATTTACTTTTTATCATAAGCTGGGTAATAAAAAAAGACTAAAGGATGTTGTACCTAAATTAGAAAAATATTTTGAATGGTTAAATAATAATTTTAAAGATGATACAGGATTGTTTTCTGTTCCTTTATCTGCTTGTGTAAGTGGTAATATTCCAAGAAAAAATTGTGTTTATCCTATTGATTTCAATGCTCAACTAGCAATGAATGCTTTATATATGTCAGCTATTGGTGATATTTTAAATGATAAAGAGTTAAGTTTCAAATATAAGAAAATGTATTTTGGGTTAAAAACTAGAATTAATTCTCAAATGTGGGATGATGAAACTCATTTTTATTATGATTTAAATGCAAAGGGTAAAAAAGTTGGAGAAAAATTTATTGGTGCTTATTGGACTTTATTAGCAGAAATACCAAATGATGAAAGAGCTGCTTTTTTAATTGACAAACTCCATGACCCAAACGAGTTTGGAACTGACAACCCCTTTCCTGGATTATCTTCAAGTTCTGAAAATTTTTGTGAGTCAGGAAATGGTTGGTGTGGTGGTGTTATTCCTATAAATACATTCATGGTTGTAAAAGGTTTAATAAATTATAATGAATTTATTTTTGCACGAGAATGTGCTATTAGGCATTTATATTTTATTTTAGATACCTTTCATCCAGATACAGATAAAATTGATGACGTTTGGGAAGGTTATTTACCAAATAAAGAAGGTAAAAGCACAACAAATGAAATTTCTGGATTTCCAAGAAAAAGATTCCTTCCTATGGATGGTTTAATCACTATTTCCTTGATGATTGAAAATATTATTGGGATGGAGATATCCCTGCCACGGAAAACTGTAGATTGGACGATGACAAGTCGGGAAGCTATGGGTATTGAAGGTCTTTCTTTAAAAAGAAATTTGATAACAATT
The DNA here is from genome assembly GCA_964545735.1 of uncultured Spirochaetaceae bacterium. Taxonomy (GTDB): domain Bacteria; phylum Spirochaetota; class Spirochaetia; order Sphaerochaetales; family Sphaerochaetaceae; genus Pleomorphochaeta. The sequence continues at coordinate 25,316 of CAZJGS010000011.1, read as the reverse complement.
TTAAGTAGTAAAAATGTTCGTGGTTGGGAAATTCGTCTTGAAAGTGAAAAATTATATTACTTTACAGTTGAAATTCTTGATGAAGAAAAGAAAAAAACGCTTCCAATTCCTTCTGGTAAGTGTTCTATGTTGGTAGATAAATTATAATGGCTTGGTTTGGAAAAATAATTGGTGGAATTGTTGGATTTACCCTAGGTGGTCCTATTGGGTTTATAGCTGGTATAGCTTTTGGCAATTTGTTTGATAAAGCTGAAAATTATAATGGAAATTCTTCTGGGACTAAATATTATGAATTTGGTCAAAGGCGAATGAATAGAATAGAACAACGAAATATGCTTTTTTTTGTTGGAGTATTCTCACTTTTAGCTAGATTAACTCAAGCTGATTCTCGAGTAAGTAACGAAGAGAGAGCTGCTGTAAATAATTTTATAGATAATGAGTTAGGTCTTGATCCAGGTTCAAAAAATGCAGCTAGAAGAGTTTTTGAAGCTGCCTTAGTTAATGGTGGAACTGTAGAGCAATTTGCTAAGCAACTATATTCCGGATTTAGTAACGATCAAGCAATTTTGCAATTAACTATTGATGCTCTTTTTAAAGTGGCTATTTCTGATGGCTCTTTATCAGATGAAGAAGCATCAATAATTAAACAAGTAATTGCAATATTTAGGTTTTCACCTTCATATTTTGATGGGATGAAAAACAAATATTCATCTTCCGGATCAAGCGTCAGTTCTTATAGTGTTTTAGGCTTAGAAAAAACGGCTACTGCTACTGAAATAAAGAAAGCTTATAGAAAGTTAAGTATTGAATATCATCCTGATACAATTGCTTCTAAGGGGTTACCTGAAGAATTTTCTAAAATGGCAACAACTAAATTTAGAGAAATACAAGAAGCATATGGAAAAATAAAAAAAGAAAGAAATATCAAATAAACAATAAAACATGTTAAGAAATAAATCTTGCATGTTTTTTTTGAGGTAAAAATGGAAATTCAAGCAACTATTATATTAGAAGGTGGAGCGAATAGAGGTGTTTTTACAGCTGGTGTATTAGATTTTCTAATGGATAATGATATTTATTTTTCAAATATTATTGGAGTGTCAGCTGGTTCTAGCAACGGGTTAAATTATGCTTCTCATCAGAGAGGTAGATCAAAGAAGACTATTATTATTGATAACAAAGAAAATCGATATATTCATAAAAGCCGGTTTTTTACTTCTAGCATTTTAGATATGGATAAATTGTTTAAAACTTTTCCCGAAGAGACTTTTCCTTTTGATTATGAAGCCTTTATCAAATATAACCATGAAGTTGAACTTGTAGCTACCAATTGCACAACAGGAGAATGTGAATATCTGAAAATAGATCCTACAAATAAAAATATGGATAGTTGTAGAGCTTCTTGTAGTATGCCCTTAGCTGCTCCTGTTGTAGAACTTGATTCTATCCCTTATGTAGATGGGAGTGTATCAAATTCAATTCCTATTGAATATGCACAAGAAAAGTCTAATAAAGTTGTTGTTTTAGTATTAACACAAAAAGCTGGATATATAAAAAAGGACAGTGACAAATTAACTAAAACACTTATTTCTATTAAATACAAAAAGTACCCAAAGATTATCAACTCTTTGTTGGATAGATCTCAACGGTACAATGAAAAAATAGCAATAATAGATGAATTAGAAAAAAAAGGTGAAATATTTGTTATTAGACCTGAGGTTGATACAATTTCTCATTTAGAAGAAAATATTGATATTTTAAATGATTTTTACCTGCATGGTTTTTCTTTAATAGAAAAAAGATTTTTAGAGTTTCAAAAAAATATAAAAAAACAGTCTCAATAAATGGACTATATATCTAAAAATTAAGTTATAAGATTTTTTTCGACTTCTAAATGTTGGAGATATCTGGCTAATAAATTCTACTCGACCAAAATATTTTTAATAATTTGGGACAAAGTCCCTCTCAATTTATAAAAACTTGAAATCTAAAAAAAATCTTGACAATTGAATAAAAGTATCTTAATCTAACGAAGTACTACGTAGTACTATTACGTAGAACGGAGGTGAATTGTTTATGGATATTGCAGTAATTGGTTACGGAATGATGGGTTCTTCTCATGTTCAATCTCTAAGAAGTTTGGGATATACAGTAAAAGTAATAATTGGAAGAAATGGAAAAAAACTAAAAAACTTTGCTAAAGAAAATGGTATTAAAAATTGGTGTACTAGTTTGGATGAAGCACTAGAAATGGGGATTGATGTATTACATATCTGTACTCCTCCTGTTAATCATTATGATTTAATTAAAAAGGCATCAGAAAATAATATTCATGTTGTTTGCGAAAAACCTTTTGTATTGGATGATAAACAAGCAGAAGAATTAGTAGCGTTAGCAAAAGAAAAAGGCGTAGTAAATGCTCTAGGCTTTAACGTACGATTCCATGAAGCGTGTATTAATGCCAAAAATTTAATAAAAGCGGATAAATTAGGAAATATATGTTTGCTTAATGGTTCCTACGAACAAGAATTTCATGCTTTGCCTTCTTTTTACTCTTGGAGATATGATCCAAAGCAAGCTGGAAAAATGTTAGCAACTACAGAAATTGGTTCACATTGGATAGATTTAATGTCTTTCCTATGTGGTAAAAAAATTGAAGCGGTTTCTGCTTCTTTTGGTAAATTCAACCCAAAGAGAAAACTCATAGATGGTAAAATGTATCCACAAAGTACTCCTGAGGGAAAAGAAATTGACATAGATACGGATGATGTAGCTATTGTAACTTTTAGACTTGAAAATGGGGGTTTAGCAAATGTAGTTCTCTCAGAAGTTACCCCTGGACGGTACAATTATTTAGATATGAGAGTAACAGGTGATGCAGGAGCTTTATGGTGGAATTCTGAAGAAATAAATCATCTTTCTATTACTAAAAAAGGTGAACAAAGAATATCCCAAGTTTTAGCTTTTACGGGAGGTTTTTCTGCCTCTGTAACTAATATGCTTAGAGAAATATATCAAGATATTGAAAAAGGCGAACCTTCAAAAGATGTTAATTACGCTACTTTTGAAGATGGTTTAATAAACACTAAAGTCTGTAATGCTATTTATGCAAGTGCAAATGACGATTCGAAATGGGAGAAAATAAATTAATGAGTGAATTAAAAGATTTAGTAGTATTGGTAACTGGGGCTTCTAGAGGAACTGGAAAGGCTATTGCAAGGAAATTTCTAGAAGAAGGAGCCACAGTAGTAGCTACAGATTTGAATGCTCCAGATTGGAACTTTGAAAAAGCTCCTGGAAAATTAATAGCAAAGGCTATGAATGTTACAGATGCAGCAACTGTTGAAAAGGTAGTAGAAGAAATTAATTCTAAAACTACTGGTATTAATGTTTTAGTAAATAATGCTGGAATTACCGTAGAGTCTCCAATAGTCGATTCAACAGATAAAATGTTTGATTCAATTATGAATGTCAATTTGAGAGGACCTTTCAATACTATGAGAGCTGTTAGTAAAAATTTAATAGCTAAGAAACAACCAGGTGCAATTGTTAATATTGCTTCAATTGCTGGTAAAAATGGATTCCAAAATTGTTCAATTTATGGAGGAAGTAAAGCTGGAGTAATTGGTTTTACTAGAAGTTTAGCACCAGAATTAGGACCCTATGATATTACAGTTAATGCAGTATGTCCTGGTAGTGTTGATACAGTAATGCTTAATTCTGTAATGGAGAATATTAGTAAAAATGCAAATATGAATATGAAAGAAGTTAGAGAAATGATGGCTTCTGGTATTCCTATGAGACGTCTTCAACAACCTGAAGATATTGCCGCAATTTGTCTATTCCTTGCTTCAAATGGTGCTAGAAACATCAGTGGTGAAAGCTTGAATATAGATGGTGGCGTTGTAAGAGATTAAAAATCGCGAAAATTGTATAAAGGAGAAAGAAAAATGAAAAAGAAACTTTTAATAGTTTTATTATTCGTAGTGTTAATCGCAGTACCTGTATTTGCAGGTGGTCAAAAAGAAGCTACAACTGAAAATGTAGGAACTAGTTCTGAAGCTACAAAGACTGTAGCTATTGTACTTGGAGTAGGCGGCTTAGGAGATGAGTCTTTTAATGACAATTGTTATAATTCATTAGTAGAAGCTCAGGAAAAATATGGTATTGAATTTGATTATGTAGAACCACAATCAGTGTCAGAATTTGAAAGCTTTCATCGTGAATTTTCCCAAAGTCATGAATATGATTTAATTATGGCTTCAGGTTATGATCAAGCTGATGCTATTTCAAAAGTAGCAACGGAATTCCCAGATCAAAAATTCTTACTTATTGATAGTAGTGTAGACAATTCTAATGTTGTTAGCATTATTTATAAAGATAACGAATCTACTTTCTTAGCAGGTGCTTTAGCTGCTTTAGATACTAATACTGGAAAAGTTGGAATGTTAGGTGCCTTAGATATTGATGTAATTAATACCTTCATTGCTGGTTTTAAAGCTGGAGCTACAGAAATTAATCCAAGTATTGATGTAGACATAAGATATTGTGGATCTTTTAACGATCCTGTTACAGCAAAAGAAATGAGTTTAAGTATGTATAAGAGTGGTGTTGATATCATTCATAATGCAGCCGGTGGTTCTGGTTTAGGAATTTTCCAAGCTTCTGCAGACTTTGGCGATGGTGCTTATGCAATGGGTGTTGATGCTAACCAAAATGGTGTAAAACCTGATCATATTATTTTATCCAGTGTTCGGAATACCCCAGCTGTTATTTTAGCACAGATAAAAGCTCTTGTTAACGATGAATTTGTAGGCGGAGTACATTATGTTGGTTTAGCAGATGATGCTGTTGATATTACATATGACGGTTCTAATGTAGTAGTTCCTCAAGAATATAAAGATCAAGTAGAAGAATTAAAAGCTAAAATTATTTCTGGTGAAATCAAGGTTCCTTCGAAGTTGAATTAATTAAGAAATAAATAAAAAAGATTGGTATAGGAAGGAGAAGTTATGGAATTGTTATCAACGAAAGGCCTAACAAAAAAGTTTGGGGCCTTAGTAGCAAACGATGATATTAATATAGTGCTAAATTCAGGAGAAATTCTTTCTTTATTAGGTGAGAATGGAGCTGGGAAAACTACATTAATGAATATGCTTTACGGACTATACCAACCTAATGCAGGAGAGATATTTATAAAGGGGAAACCTGTAAAAATATCTTCTCCTACAGATGCTAGAAATAGAGGAATTTCAATGGTTCACCAACATTTTATGCTGGTAGAAAATTTAAGTGTTTCTGAAAATGTAATACTAGGAAAAGAACCAATTTTAAATAAAGTAATACTTGATTTAAAGAAAGCGAATGAAGATGTAATTAGATTATCAAAAGAATTTGGGTTTAATATTGATCCCAAGAAGAAAATCTCTCAATTATCAGTAGGTGAAAAACAACATGTAGAGATGATTAAGGCCCTTTATAATGATGTGGATATTTTAATTCTTGATGAACCTACAGCAGTATTAACTCCACAAGAAGTAGATAGCTTTTTTGTAGTATTAAAGAAATTAAAAGCAGCAGGGAAAGGAATAATCTTGATTTCTCATAAGTTGATAGAAACTATGGATATCGCAGATAAGATTGCTGTATTACGTAAAGGTAAAAAAGTTGCAGGATTAGATAAAATTGATGCTACGATCCCTAAGCTTTCTGAATTAATGGTAGGATATCCCTTAAAAGATAATTCAATTAAAAGAAATGAGAATTTTTCTGAAAAGATTTTATCTTTGAAAAAATTAGTAAAGGGAAAAGAAGAAAAGAAGGAAATTGACTCTATTTCTTTCGATGTTCATAGACATGAAATTTTTGGGATAGCCGGCGTTGATGGGAACGGACAGTCCGATTTAATAGAGTTAATTATGGGATTATCAAAACAAGATGACGGAAGTATTGAATATCTTGGGAAGTCACTTAATGACCTTACTGTAAAAGAAAGGTTGAATGAGGGTATCGGGTATATCCCTGAAGACAGAAATAAAAGAGGTTTTGTGAATTCTTTTTCAATTTTAGAAAATAGTTTGATAGGATTTCAGAAAAGATCAGAATATACAAAGAAAAATTTATTAATAAATTGGAAAAATACTAAAGAAAAAGTTAACAATTATATTGAAGGTTATGAAATTAAATGTAAAGGAATGAAAGAAAAAACTTCTAATCTTTCTGGAGGTAACCAACAAAAAATAATAGTAGCAAAAGCTTTAGGTAACAATCCAACATTAGTTCTAGCTGCTCAACCTACCAGAGGAGTTGATATTGGAGCTGTTACTTATATCCACAAAAAATTAGTAGAAGCAAGAGATGAAGGAAAAGCAATTTTATTAATTTCAGCAGATTTGGATGAATTAATGAAATTAAGCGACAATATAGCTGTTATTTATGAAGGGAAAATTGTTTCTATATCAAAAAATGGTGTTTATGATAAATTCCAATTAGGAGCTTTAATGAATGGAGCAAATGAAGAGGAAGTAAAGAACAATGAATAAATCTTTAGAAAAAATGAATCATGCCCTAAACACTTTGCTTTCTATTTTAGTTGCTTTTTTTATAGGTGGAATATTATTAAAAATTATTGGCTATGAGCCAATATCTGTTTATGGAACAATCATTAAAGGGGCTTTTGGATCAAAATATTCAATAGCTAAAACGTTAGCAAAAGCAACTCCATTAATTTTTACTGGATTATCTGTTTTTATCGCTGATAAATGTGGATTATTCAATATTGGTTCAGAAGGGCAACTCTTAGTAGGTGGTCTTACTGCTGGATATTTAGGTTTTCTGTTTTCAGAAATTGGGGTTTCAGGTCCAATTGCTATTTTATTTCTTATTATTGTTAGTGGAATAGTTGGTGGTCTATGGGGAATGATTCCTGGTTATTTTAAAGCAACTAGAAATTCAAATGAATTTATAGTTTCTATGATGTTAAATTATGTTGCTAAATTTCTTTGTATTTATTTAGTAACATATCCTATGAGAGATAATTCTTCAGTTTTATCTAAAACACCTGATTTGATTTCAAAATTACAATTAAATAAACTAATTTCTGGAACCCAATTAAATTCAGGATTAATAATAGGAGTAATAGCAATAATATTGAGCTATTGGTATTTTAATAATTCTATTTCAGGTTTCGAAATGAGAATGTTAGGGAAAAGTAAATTTGTAGCTGAAGCAGCAGGAGTAAATGTTAAAAATAAAATAATTTTGGCATTTTTTATCTCAGGGTTTTGTGCGGGATTAGCCGGTGTCATAGAAGTCATGGGCGTCCATGGGTATTTCTTGGCCGACTTGTCTCCGGGTTATGGATATGATGGAATAGCTGTTTCTGTACTGGCTCAAGGTAGTTCTTTTGGAGTTGGTTTGTCAGCATTATTATTTGGAGCTTTAAGAGCTGGTGGTTCTTACTTAGATTTTAAAACCGCTTTACCATATGAATTTGTAACTATACTTCAGGCCTTAGTAATAGTTTTTATTGCTTTGCCATTTGAATTAAAAATTATTAAACAAAAAAGCAATGAATTAGGAACGATGGGAAAAAGGAGACAAATAAATGCTTAGTATTATTTTATCGAGTTGTGTAAGAATTTCTCTTCCTCTAATTTTTGCAGCTTTGGGCGCAATGTATTGTGAAAGAGTCTCTATTATTAATATAGGCATAGAAGGAATAATGTTATTAGGGGCTTGTTTTGGAGTCTTAGGAAGTTATATTTCTGGAAGTGCCTTTGTGGGTTTGTTGTTTGCGATAGGCGCTGGAGCCATTATTGGTTTGATTCATGGAGTTCTTACTGCAGGTTTTAAAACCAATCATATAGTCGTAGGCGTTGCTATCAATCTGTTTGGTGCAGGCTTTACTACTTTAATGTTAGTATTAGTATGGGGAAATAAAGGAAAATCTGTTGAGGTCGCAGGTTTGGGCTTAATCAAATTATATCCTTTCTGTTTAATACCAGGAGTTAAAGATGTAATTGGAACGGTTTCTCCTTTATTTGTATTAATGATTATTGTAATAATTTTATCATATTTTTTCATATTCAAAACTCCTTGGGGTTTAAGGATAAGAGTTATTGGTGACAATCCTAATGTAGCAGATACCATGGGAATTAATGTATTAAAAACGCAAATTGGTATGGTTGTATTAGGAAGTATATTAGCTAGTATTGGTGGAGCATGTTTAACAATAGGTGATCTTAATTATTTCACCAGAGATATGGTTGCTGGAAGAGGTTTTATTGCATTGGCTGCTATGGTATTTGGAAGGTGGAACCCAATACTTCTGTTGTTTACAAGTTTGTTTTTTGGTTTTATGCAAGCTCTTCAGATTCAGTTACAAGGATTTGGAATACCAGTACAGTTTATTCAAATGATTCCTTATTTATTAACTATAATTACATTAATATTTTCTTCGAAAGGATTTCAAGGGCCAGCTTTTGATGGAAAACATTTCTATAGAGGGGCTAGTCATTAAAAAAATTGCTTGTTCCAAAATATAATTTATATTATGATGAAAAAGGAATGAAAAATAAAAAATGAAAAACTCAATTACAAGTAATGATATAGCTAAGCTAGCCGGAGTTTCTCAAACAACCGTGTCTTTAGTCTTTAGAGATAAATGGAAAGGTCGGGTAAAAGCCGAGACGGCAGAGAAAATAATAAAAATAGCTAAAGAAAATAACTATCGGGCTAATAGAACAGCTAGTTTGTTAAAAAGTGGAAAATCAAATATTTTAGCATTTGTAGTTCCTGATATTTTAAATCCTTTTTTTAGTAGAATACTTCATGGATTAAATATATATATAAATAAAACACAGCATTCTTTGTTTTTATTGGAAGAAAGATCTAATAAAAACTGGCATGAGTTTCTCGAACAAGAAATGTATGCGGGAAATATTGATTTAGCTATAGTATGCTATGCAACATATCAAAAAAGATTTGATAAAGAAATAGAAAAAAGAATTATTTTCATAGATGAACCTAGAGAAGATTTTTGTTGTATTTCTGTGGATTTCAAAAATGCAGTTGAAGAAGCTGTACAATTATTTATTAATAAGGGTTTTGAAAGAATAGGACATATAAAAACTAGTCTAATAAAACCAACGTTTACGACAAGAGAACTAGCCTATGAAAGAATTTTAAAAAAAAATGGAATTGAAATAAATCCAAATTTTACAATAACAATAAAGGATTATACCCCTCAATCAGCTTTTTCAGCTGTAAAAGAAAGTTCTATACATTTTCATTATCCTATGGCTTTTATTTGTGATGATGATATGATTGCTGTAGGTATATATTTATTTGCTAGAGAAAAAGGTCTTAAAATTCCTGAAGATATCTCAGTAATTGGTTTAGATGGAAGTTTGTTTAAAGATTTCCTTTCCCCAAAATTATGTTCTTATGATTATGATAACGATTTGTTAACAAAAAAAATATCTGAAATGGCTGAAGGAATTCTAAAAAATAAGGATAGAAATATTACTAAAACAGAAAATATAAAAATGTTTTTAACTGAAGGGAAATCAATATAAAAAATACACCACTAGTAAAAAAACAATAGTGGAAAAATAATACAAACTATAAACTAAATGAGATGGGGCTGTGGACAAAAAATTTTGAGAAATTTTTGTTATTAGGCTAGAAATGGATATCATAAGTCATTTAGAAGAAAATCTAGATGTTTCAAATAATTTTAGAGTTCCAAAAAAATAGTCTCAATAAATGAGACTATATATCTAAAAATTTATTCTTCCTCTTAAAGATCTTGCTACAGTTATTTTATCTGCATATTCAAGATCCCCTCCAATTGGTAAACCGCTGGCTAATCTTGTAATCTTTAAATTAGTATCTTTTAAGATTTGTCTAATATAAAGAGCAGTAGTATCACCTTCTTCTGTTGGGTTTGTTGCAATAATAACTTCTATAAAGTTACCTTCTTTTAATCGTTGCATAAATTTTGAAAAGTTTAATTGGTCTACCCCAATTCCATCAATTGGACTAATAGCTCCACCTAGAACATGGAACATACCGTCATAAACACCGCTAGCAAGCAAAGTAACGACATCTTGGGGTTGTTCTACTATACAGATGGTTCTATGGTCTCTAGACGCATTTAAACAAACAGGACAAGGGTCAGTCTCAGTAAAACTTCCACATATACTACAAGGAAAAATTTTATCTTGTATTGTAGCTATTTCTTGGCCTAATAAATTATTATATACTTTGTCAGTTTTTATTAAATGATAAGCTAATCTAGAGGCAGTTTTAGGGCCAATGCTAGGCAACCTACTTAAGTGTTCAATTAAATCTTCAAGTGCACTCATTAATCTTGTCCAAACATATTTCCAAAAGAACCAGCCATTTTAGTACTTTCTTCTTGGAGTTTACCTTGTAAATTTTCTGAAGCATTATTAAAAGCAGCAGCAATTAGTACTTGAAGAGTATTTACATCTTCTGGATCAACAATTGCTTTATCAATTTTTATATCGGTAATTGTATATTTACCATTAATTGTTATTTCAACCATTCCGGCTCCAGCATTACCTGTTGCAAAAATAGTTTCTAATTGAGATTTCATTTTATCTACATTTTTTTGTAAATCTTTCATATTTTTCATCATATCAAATGGATTCATATTGTATTTGGCAAAAATTTGCCTTCCTCCTATAATTATTATTCTAAGTTACTTGTTTAATAAAGTTTTTTAAAAAATTAGTCAACTTCTTCAATTTTTCCTCTGAACATTTTTCTTGTTTCTTCAACAAAGGGATCATTATAAATTGCACTATGTTCTTTAGGCAGTACTTTTTCAAGCTCAAATTTTATTTGACCAGAATAACCGCAAATTCTATTTATTGCGGCTCTTACTATTCTTTCATTTTCTTTCATTATTGTTAAACTAAAATTAACAGGTGTAAATAAGATTAGTACATTTTCTTTTTGTTCTACTTTTGAAATTTTTTGACAAGCTGCAGAAACATTTAGATATTTGTTTTTCATTAAATCTACAATTAAATGAAGTTTATCAATGGTGAAAATTCCACCCTGATCATTTTTTTGACTATTTGATTGCATTTTTTGTCTTAACGTTGCATTTTGCTCAGTTCTTTGTTGTTCAGCAATTGTTTTAGCTTTTGCAATTACAGCTTGTTTTTGTAA
>CAZJGS010000011.1:0-14011 GCA_964545735.1 uncultured Spirochaetaceae bacterium | reverse complement strand
TTTTACTTAAGTTTCCTTCTTGGATATCATTTTTTAGTCTTGTTATTTGCTCCATAAGTACAATTGGAGATGATAACAATTGAAGGTTTTGAAGTTTGCTGATTGAAAGCTCTAATTCAAATCTTGGGTTTATTGAATATTTAATATCTCTGTAAAGATTTATAAATAATTCTAATCCAGCTTCAATTTGCTCATTTGTATAAGAGTTAAATATGATATTAGGAATATCTTTATTCTGAATTCCAAGAATATTGGGATCTGTGATATTTTGTTTTAATAGTAATAATGTTCTAAAATAAGAAGCAAAATCTTTTATACATTGTTCAACAGAAATCCCAGCACTTAGCATAGCATTAAGCTCGCTTAAAACCTTATTCATGTCCTTTTTTATCAGAAAAGTAAAAATAGTATTAATTTGATCAATACCAACCAAACCAAGTTTATCTTTGATTTTATCTAAAGTTATATGATCTTTACTAAAGGATACTACTTGGTCAAATAGTGTATAAGCATCTCTCATTGAGCCAGTTGCTTCTTTAGCGATCCAAAATATGGCATCATCATCAGCTTGTATATCTAAATCTTTTGTTACCTCAGTTAAACAAGCACTTATTGTTTCAATATTAATTAGTTGGAAATGGAATTGCTGACAACGGCTACGAATAGTAGCAGGAACTTTTTGAGTTTCAGTTGTAGCAAATATAAATATTGTATAACTAGGTGGTTCTTCGATTGTTTTTAATAGAGCATTAAAAGCGCTTTTTGATAACATATGAACTTCATCAATTATATATATTTTATATCTTCCTTTTTGAGGACGGAATCTAACTTCTTCTTTTATGTTTCTAATATCATCTACACTGTTATTGCTAGCACCATCAATTTCGATGACATCGCTACAATTACCTTTAGTAATTTCAACACAAAGCTCACATTTACCACAAGGATTAGGAGTTGGACCATGTTCACAATTAAGAGCTTTAGCAAGGAGTCTTGCAGATGAAGTTTTACCAACACCTCTTGGTCCACAAAAAAGATATGCATGAGCTATTCTTTTTGCTTCAATAGAGTTTTTTATCGTCGAAACAACAAATTCTTGACCAACTAAAGTGTCAAAATTCTGAGGTCTTTTTCTTGTAGCTGTTACTTCATAAGCCATATAGTACGCCCCCTACAATCTCTGAGTATAGCATAAAACTACTATAATTATATAAGATTTTATACAAGATTTAAACAAAAAAAAACAGCCGGTAAATCACCTGCATCTCATGGAAAAACTACTTACCGCTGCTACCTTCCGGTCCTGACGGGGTTGGGTAATTATCCATAGTACAGAATCTACCGACTGAAAAACGGAAAGAGAGGGATTCGAACCCTCGGTGCCTTTCGGGCACATACGCTTTCCAAGCGTACACCTTCGACCACTCGGACATCTCTCCATAAAGGTCATAGTAATGCATTAAACTGGAGTAAGAGTAAAAAATATCGGAGAGAGAGGGATTCGAACCCTCGGTAACGAAAACGCTACAACGGATTTCGAGTCCGACACCTTCGACCACTCAGACATCTCTCCAGTAAAATTGCAATCATATATTTGAGACCTAGAGGATTCGAACCTCCGACCCTCAGTTCCGCAAACTGATGCTCTATCCAACTGAGCTAAGATCTCATTTTAAAAAAAACAAAAGTGGATATAAATCTATTTAAATCCGCTATTTACGAGAGTCGACTATAGTATTTTTTAATAAATATGTCAAGTAGTGGCTTATATTGTTATTTAACTAATTTTTATATTTATAAACTTATGAAACTCTAAAATTCTTTTAGCAATTTAAAAGAATTTTTATTATAATCAATAATTTGTTCTTTTTTTAGTCTCATTAATTCTTTACTTAAGGCACTCCTATTTACAACTAGAAAATTTGCCAGCTCTTGTCTGTTAAAAGGAATTGAAAAACTTTTACTGTTTTTTTGAAGTGATAAGGAATTTAAATATGTTAAAAGTTTATCTTCAGTAGTTCTTTTGGATAATATTTCTACTTTTTTATTCATAGTAAATGCTTTGTTAGCAAATATCTGTAAGAGGTTTATAATTAGTGTGGTATGAAACCCGCAAGCAATAGAGCACGGGTTTATTATTTTATCAAAATTTAAAAACATTATTGTACTCTTGTTGTTTGTAATAATTGACGTTTCCAATGGTTTTTTCTCAAAAGCATATATTTCTCCAAACATTTCATATTTTGATAAGTTTTTTATAATTGAACTATTACCCCAGAAATCGAGGCTTTCAATTAATAAACTTCCACTAAGAATTATTCCCACTTTATTAATTAAATCACCATGATGAAAAATTGTTTGATCTTTTTCAAAGAATGAAACTTTTGCTTTTAAACACGGTAAAAGAGCTATAATATTCTCTCTACTTATATTTGTAAATATTTTACTTTTTTCCAATTCTGAAATATACCTATTATCCATACACCCTAACCTTTGTTGCAAAAGCAACCGATATTTAAAAGTATATTAGAGTATAAGTTGATTTAGGTCAAATTAATCCTACTGAATAAAGGCAATGGATAATTATAATATTTATCCCTTGCCTTTATTTTTATACATATTGCCTCCTAAAAAAATACATGCTTGTTATTAGTTGTTTAAATTTAACAAGTATATTTTTATAATAAGAGTTTCAAAGGGACATAGAGTGTCGTTGTAATATAATGAATTTGAAAAAAGATGAAAAAAGCCCTTGTTTTTCAACAAGGACTTAAATCGGAGAAGGGGGGATTCGAACCCCCGGACCCGTTACCAGGTCAACTCCTTAGCAGGGAGCCCGATTCAACCGCTCTCGCACCTCTCCAGTTCCTAACTTATAAGCATATATATATGTTAGATACGGAGAGAAAGGGATTCGAACCCTTGGTGAGTTACCCCACGGTAGTTTTCAAGACTACTGCCTTCGACCACTCGGCCATCTCTCCATATATCTTTTGACATCAAGATGTCAACAGAAATATAATATAGTGGTACGATTAGAAATAGTCAAGATAGTTTTTAATTTTTTTCTAGCTCATCTTTTAAAAATATCTACTTAGTGTTGAATTTTTTACACTTTTGAAATAGATAAGTTACCCATAAACCATTAATATTGATAATAAAAATTTAATATTCACGCTAATGTACTTTATACTAAAATAAATACATGCTTTAATTAGATATATACCTAGCTTACCTTAAAAAATATTAGGAGATGTTAATTTTGATAAAAATTACTAAATTATTTGTTAGAAAGAAAACTACCAAACCTAATTTAACTAAACCCGAATTACATACACATAGAAAATCTCCTTTAGATCCTTTAAGGGCTGCTAGTTTAGCAGATTCTGCTTTAAAGGAAACACAAAGGCTTATAGATGAATTTGGCTCAAGATTAACAGGATCTTCCTCATGTAAAAAATGTGCTATTGAAATTGATAAAAGAATAAATGAATATTGTGATTTTAGTTCTATTCAAGAGTTTAATCATAAAGGGATAGCCTATAGCTTTTGGATAAAATTTATCCCTTATGTATATATTAGTAGTTTGTTGCTATTGTTATTTGGATTGCCCATACTTTCTTTAGCTTTAAATGGTTTGTTTGGTTTTTATGTGTATAGAGAGTATATAATTTATAAACCCTTATTTGAAAAAAAATTCAAAGATACTGAGGGTATTAACACTCATGGAATAATTGAACCTAAGGGTGAAGTCAAAAATACTATATTGTTTTCTTCTCATCATGATAGTGCTCCTTTATTAAATAAAAATAGAGGTGATAAAGGATATTTTTTAAATGTAGAAGCCCCTTTATTGTTATTTGGATGCTCAGTAATTATGAATATTGTACAGTTATTTGTTGAACTAATTAGTAAAAGATTATTTCATATTGGATTTCCTCCTTTAACTTCTATTGTTCTTTTAGTTTTACTATTATTAGCCACACCAATTGTTTATAAAATAATTAATTTTTATTCAAAAGAGGGCTCTCCTGGCGCAGGAGATAATTTAATAAGTTCAAGTATTTTAATTCAGCTTTCTAGATATTTTAATTGGAGAAAAGCAGCAGATGAAGGACTAAAGAATACTAGACTTATTTTTGCAAGTTTTGATGCAGAAGAAGTTGGATTAAGAGGTTCTAAAATTTGGTTTGATAAACATGAGGCTTTATTAAAAAACCCTATACAGCTGAATTTTGATTGCATATATAGTTCTGATGAGTTGGTTTTTATTGATAGTGACTTAAATGGATTGATGCCACTTTCAAAAAAACTAGCACAAAACTGTGTTAAGCTTTCAACTTCTATGGGATATGAAGCTAAAAACCATCCGCTGCCCTTTTTGAGTGGGGCGACCGATGCGGCTAGTGGCTACAGAGCTAATGTAGAGGCTTGTACTTTGATGGCTCTGAATTTTGGAAATGGGATTAAGAATTCTTATTTTCATACTAAAAATGATACAGTTGATAAAATTGAAGATAAGGCTGTAGAAAAAGCTATTTCAATTGCTATCAAATTAAGTAAAAGCATAGATGATGGAAAATTTAATGATGAGGGTTTAATTAGTGAAGAAAAAAAAGATATACCTGATATTTCTGAGATGCTAAAGTTTAATAAGATTTCAAGGCGCTAAAAAGGCAATTCATTAAATTCAATCATATCTTGGGCATTTGAATTTTCAATAATATCATTTTTTAAGTTATTACAGTTTATATAAGCTACTGTTCCCTTGATTTGAACGCCTACCTCAAAAACTTCATTGCTAATAGAGCAATCATACTTTTCTAAAAGGATTTTTATTCTATCAAATCTTTCATATGAAGTTCTTAAATTAAATTCACTTTTTTTAATTAATTCTTCACTTGTTATTTTTTTTAAGACTTGTTTTGCACTATTTCCATAAGCTTTTACAAGGCCTCCTGTTCCAAGAAGTGTTCCACCAAAATATCTTATAATTAATATTACAATATTGGTTAAGTTGCTCCCCTTGAGAACTTCAAAAGCAGGTCTACCTGCAGTATTTTTGGGTTCTTTATCATCACTATAACTATAAATTGTCCCTTGATTTCCCACAATGGCAGCATGAACCACATGATTTGCATTTGGATTTTCTTTTTTTGTTTTCGCTACTAGCTCTTTTACTTGATCAAGAGAGCTAACCTTAGTGGCAATTGAAATAAAATGTGATTTTTTAACAATTAATTCTTCACGGACTGTATTTGTCGGGGATCTTAAGTTCATAAATCTAATAATAAACAAGTAAAAAATAGATAGCAAGATGGAAATTTAATAATTTAGGATGTTCTTAGGTTATATTGATTATAAATTTCAGTTATATTAAGTAAAATTAATATTTAAGGATGTGTATATGAAATTTGATGATGCTTCGAAGGCTATTTTTTTAGAAGAATTAAAGAAGAACGAAAAAAAGGCAATATATTTTTTTATAAGTAAAAGTTGTGATTCTAGTACTCTTAATGTTGATTTGACTGATGATGGAATTATTGAAGACATAAATGGCGTATCAGTTGTTTATGGAGAAGGCGCAAAAGATGCATTAGAGAATGCTAAATTTGTTGTAAATGAAAACGGATTATCTCTATTAGATTTAAAACCTGTCGAAAATAGTAGTTGTTCTTGCGATGGCAATCATGATGAGGATGATTGTTCTTGCGGTGATGATGGCTGCTCTTGTCACTAAAAAAATAAATCTCCTAAGTAAAACAATATAATTGTCTACTTGGGAGGTTCTTTATTAATATACTGAATTTTTTATTTTATTCGAATACTACATTATGAGAAAGCATTTTTTCTCCGTCAAAAATAAAATTACCAACAAATTTTTCACCAAGCAATGCTTTTTCTAACCAAAGTTTATCATCTTCCCACATTTGATCTAATGGAAGTTGATTTAGAGGACACCAGAAAGGAATTGTTTCATCATTTTCTTTGAGTTCCCCTTTAGCCCCTTCTCCTAGATATACATAACCTCTCATTGAAAGGCCATCTTTGAATTGGAAGTTTAACTCTCCTACATATTCTAAATTTTCTGTAGTGTAACCAGTTTCTTCTTCAAATTCTCTATAAGCGGCTTCAATTGCAGTCTCTTCTAGTTCTATATGTCCACCAGGACCATTTATCAAACCTTTACCAAGACCTTTCTTCTTATTTATTAATAAAACTTGATTGTTGTCTTTTACATAAGCTAAAACACAACGTTCTTCAGGATCCCAAGCATCCCAGTCCATTTCTTCAACTGTATCGGGACAAATGAATTTTTCTTCTTGAAATTTCTTTTGAAGTTTTTCTTCTTCTTTTTTTTGTTTTTTCTCTGCTTCTTCAGGGTGTTCAATATCCCAACAAGCTTCACAGAGGTTTTCATCACCACCAATCATTTTTTCAAATTTCATTCGCTTTCCACATTTTTTGCAATGCATTTTGAAAGGCCATACTTTTTTTCTAAAAACAATTCCAATTGTTATTGGGATAAAAATAGCAAGATATCCAATAGACATAGGTAATTCTCTCATAAGTACTATGACAATAAGAATATTATATAGTAGTAATAATGCAGCAATATAAATTGTTGCAAAACGTTTTTGTTCTGAATGGGCTAATTTTCTTTGAGAAATGTTTAAAAGTAAAACAAGCATTAAGACCCACATAAAATTATCGGCAAATTTTTCTAACATGCGATTAGATTATCGGGTTAAGACTCAGTTAGTCAATAATCAAATCTTTAATATAAAAAACTTATACGAAATAATAGCTAAATCTAAAGGTAATATTTTATTAATTTGGAAAATAAACTAAAATAATATAGGAAAAAAAAGGATACTTGTCCATACTTGGTACAAATAACAATATACATAAATTCAAATGGTATTAGTTGCCTTAGCCAATACAATAGAGTAAAATGAATTTAATTATAAAGAATTTAATTTATGGAGGATGTTAAGATTTTCTTAACAAGAATAATAATGAATATCGCATCATATATAGATCACACGGTTTTAGCTGCAAATACAACAACTGAAAAAGTTGCAATAATTTGTAAAGAAGCAATTGAATATCACTTTGCTTCAGTTTGTATAAATAGTTGTCATGTTAAAGAATGTGCCAAAAAATTAAAAAATACTGATGTAGCTGTTTGTACAGTTGTTGGTTTTCCATTAGGTGCTATGAGTACTAAAGCCAAAGCTTTTGAAGCTGAACAAGCAATAAAAGATGGAGCTGATGAAATAGACATGGTTATAAATATTGGTTGGCTTAAAGATGGTAAAGATGATTTGGTATTAAAAGATATTCAATCATTAAAAGCAACCTGTGCTAATAAATTATTAAAAGTAATAATTGAAACTTGCTTATTAAGCGATGATGATATAGTTAAAGCTTGTACTTTAGCTAAAAAAGCCGGTGCAGATTTTGTAAAAACTTCTACAGGCTTTTCAACAAGCGGGGCAAAAGTTAAAGATGTTGCTTTGATGAGAAAAACAGTTGGCAAAGAATTAGGTGTTAAAGCTAGTGGTGGTATCCATAATTATGAAGAGGCTAAGGCTATGATTGATGCTGGAGCAACTAGAATAGGTGCTAGTTGTGGGGTAGCTATTGTAACAGGGGCAACTTCAAATGCACAATATTAAAAAAAGCAAAGAGGAAACTTCAGATTTTTTAAAAAGTCTGGGTTTCCCGACCTTAGATGTTTTAGATACTTTCACTCATTTTGATTTTACCCTTCCTGGAAGAAGGGTCCTTTTAATTGGACCTATGGGTTCTGGCAAAACAGAATTTGCTGCGAGAGTTTGGAGAGATGCTAATATTGCTCAAAAAAAGAGCGATATAGTTAAAAAAGCAACCAGCTATAAAGATGTTGATAGGAGAAATGTATTTTTTATTCGTTCCCAAGTTGATGGTGGAAGATTTCATGATTATCCAGAAGATGCCTTAGCCTTTAGATCAGGGTATGTTCGTTGTGGTAAGAATATAGCTAAAATTAATGATTCTTTTGGCCTTGAAAAGGTAATAGAAGATAACCCAACTGTAGGAACTTACATAATTGATGAAGCCTCTTTCTTTGATGAAAGATTGGCCTATGTTGTTAGAAATAATAGCTTAGAAAAAGAGATAATGTTTATTTTCCCAACTTTAGTATTAAACTTTAGAAGAGATTTATTTAATTCAACAGCAAGATTAATGTTAGATGTTGCAACAGATGTTATTCCATTGACAGCTTATTGTGAGCATCCAGACTGTTTAGATCATGCTTTCTATACTTATAGATATTACAACGTTGATAATAGGGAATGTCCTTCTTTATATTTTGATCCATTAATTATTGTTGGAGGAGATAGGGTTAAAGCATCTTCACTAGAGCCTGATTATGAAGCAAGATGTGATAAACATCACTTTTTACCAGGCAAAGAATATACTTACTATCATCTTAAACCTTTAGGAGAATTAGCAGCAAGAGGAGATTTTGGGCCTCTAAAAGAGGAGCTTTACAATATTAAAGAAAATATGAAAGGTTCCCATCTTTATAATAATATTCACAGTAGATATAAAGATTATGAAAATTCTGAAGTTTTTTATAACTCTTTACTCCCAGCTAATATAAGTGAAAAAGCCTTATTGTATTTGTACTGCGAACAAAATTTAGTATCACAGTCTTTACTTATCCGACTTGCAAATGAACTTAGTTTAGATAAAGCTTATTTACAAAAAGTTGCTTTAGATAATAGACATTCAATTAATTTTTAAGAGATATATTAATATCAAGATTAGAGCAAAGCTTTTCAACATCTTTAAAAAGCTTTGTAATTTTTAATGTTCTATTAATTTTCAAAGCATGAATTGTTTTTAGTAAATTTATTACACTTTCAAAATGATAAGTATTGTAAAAGCCTTTTTCTGCAATTAGATTGTTGATAGAATATATCATATGAATTGAAATATAGTTGATAATTGCCAAGCCATATGAGAGTGCTTCTTCTCTAGTTTGGGAATTAGCATCTTTTTTGAGAAAAAAAACATCTTCCTCTAGATTTCTATATGTTACGTTATCTAAAAAATAAGAAGCACAATTATATTTTTTATTTGATAAACTATCATAATAGTAGAGTAATTGATTACATTCTTCAATATTAAAAAAATCTTCTAAAATTTCAACTTCTTGAGCTAGATAGATTAAAGCATTTTTTATTTCAGTTTTCTGATTAGTAAAGGATCCTAATTTAGTTTTTAAATAGGATGCCTCAAATAATACCTTAAAATCTGTAAGAGAACAATTTTCTTTAACTTTCATTAGGACTAAGGCATATATTGGTTTCCAATAATCAGAATAATAAGTTTCTAAGCGTTCTCTTAGTTCATAACTATGCTCATAGAGAAATGAAGAGGCTCCAAACTCAACACACGAAATAGTCTCAACATTTTGTTTTTCTTTTTTTAAAATTAAGCCATTTTCTGTTATTGTTCCTATCAATTTGCCACTTTTTTTCTTTGCTTTACCTTTTGATGAATCCCAAATAGATGATCTTTCATAAAGGTACCAATGTCCATTTATATGCTTTATTTCTGTTGCCATAGGCTTTTTGAAATTAAGGACCCATTTTGGTCTATCATGTTTTATTTCCATATGTTTCCTCTTTATAATCTCTATTTATTATGCCTTATCAAATACTAAACGTCTAGAAAAAAAATGTATATAAAGGGTTACTCACAGTTTTTTTGATAGTATTTCATCAATCCTTGTTATATTTTTTTATAATAAGTATTAATTCTCTATAAAAAAATAGAAAAGTATAATAAAATATTATAGTAAAAGAGGGTGTAAATGAAAATTCTTTGTATTTCAGATGATAAAGACAGACTAGTCTATTCAGCTCATGTAAAAAATCACTTTAAGGATGTTGATCTTGTTATTAGCGCAGGAGATTTATCTGTTAATTACTATGAATTTATTATTTCAGCCTTAAATAAACCTTTATTTTTTGTTTTTGGTAATCATAATCTTGAAGCTTTTAATGGATATATGAGAAAGAATTATGATAATAAACATTTAAAAAATAGCCCTGATATTGAGCCTGTTTATGGGGGTGAATGTATAGATGGAAAAGTTATTAGAGATAAAAAGTCTGGTTTAATTATAGCAGGCCTTGGTGGTTCACATAAATATAATAAAGGTTTGCATCAATACTCTAATTTTCAAATGAGACTTAGAATCTATAAACTAATTCCCAAATTGCTATTTAATAAAATACGATATGGAAGATATTTAGATATATTAGTAACTCATGCACCACCACTAGGTCATAATGATGACATAGACAAATGTCATAGAGGTTTTGCAAGTTTTTTATTGTTTATGGATTTATTTAAACCAAAATATTTATTGCATGGGCATACACATTTGATTGATTCTAATGCTAGACGGAAAGAGGTATATAGACGAACAAAGATTATTAATGTATATAAATCTTATGTATTAAAAGATGAAAAACTTGGAGATAATAAATCTAATAAAAAAGGAATTAATCATGAATGATTATAATTATGGCAACCAAACCGACGAAGATTTTGAAAAAGCAAAAAATAGAGCAATATTTCAAGTATTATTATCAAAATTAAAATGGGAAAACTCAGACCTTTTATCTTTGTATGAAGTCACAAAATTGATAAAACCACGAGGGCAGTCTTATTTAGGTGTAAAAACAATACTAATAAAAGATATTATTGGAAGCGAAGGCAGAGCTAGAGATTTTTCAAAAGCTTTTTATCCAAAACGAGATTTGTTAAAAGAGAGATGGAAAAGTATTGATAAAGCTCATTTGCAGTTCGTTGATTTGCCATCTATAAGTGTTTATAAATTAGGTGAATGGTATTTTGTAAGAGACGGAAACCATAGAGTATCTGTAGCAAAAAGCCAAGGTGCTGAATTTATTGATGCTGAAATTGTTGAACTCGATTCTCAAATATCCTTAAAGCAAGGTATGACAATAAGAGACTTGAGAAAACAAGTTATAGATTTTGAAAGAACAGAATTTTTAAATCAGTATCCTTTTATAGATGTTATTCCAATTGAAGAAATTGTTTTTTCAGCTACAGGGATGTATTCAGAGGTATTAAATCATATTTTTGTTCATAAATATTATTTGAATGAAGGCAAAGAAAAAGAAATACCTTTTGAAACAGTTATAAAAAGTTGGTATAATAATGTATATTTTCCAATAATTAATGAATGTAGGAAACTAAAATTGTTATCAGCCTTTCCTGGAAATACTGAAGGTGATTTATATATTTGGATAGTAAGGCATTGGGATGATTTAAAAAACATGAGTGGATCTCAGAATGTTTCTATTGAAAGTGCCGCCTTAGACTATAAAGTTAGATTTGCAAAAGGATATTGGAGTAGATTTTTTAAGAGGGTTATTGATTTTTTCTCTAAAAAATAAAATAATTCATATACTTACAAAAAGAAAAATCCTCTAAAGTTGGCTTTTATATATTAAAAGTTTCCCTTAGAGGTTTGTAGATTATAAAAGGTTTATTCTTGGATATATGCAGCTAAAGTATCTGCATAAACTTCCATTACTTTTCCAAGTTTTTGACTTGGTCTAATTAAATTTTCTTTTCCAGCTAAATGAACTAAGCCTGCAACAGGTTGATTATGAGAGTCTATTTCGGTATGAACTCCAAAAGGAATATGAAGCATTCCCATGTTTTGAGCCCATAATAACATAGAATCAATTGCATGAGCACCTTCACAAGTTGAATGTGTACAGCTTGTAAAACAAGCAAAAAATTTAGATTCAAATTCTCTGTTTTCTGAATATTCATAAGTTGAATCTAAAAAGGCTTTCATTTCAGCACTTACGTTACCAAATAAAGTAGGACATCCGAATATAACCATTTCACTTTTCTTTAAAGTTGAAGTATTTGCAATCGGTAAGGCTAATATATCTTCTAAGAAGTCATTTGCTGTTTCTAGTTTGTTTGCCCAAATATGTAAATCTTCATCATTTACTCTATAAAGTCTAGCATCGCAACTTCTTTCAATTAATAATTCTTGTAAGTACTGTCCCATTATAAAACAGTTCCCGTTTACACTATGTACAATGATTGAACATCTTTTCATGTGTGAACCTCCATGTTAATATTTATCAAAGTATATCATGGAATTTTGGTAAATGTTAAAAATACATAAAAAAAACATCTTTATTCACAGTTCTTGATATATTATTATTTTATTAAGTGGCTTAAAAAAGATGATTCTTTGGTATCTTTTTTAATATAATATATTTAGAATGGAATTTTGGATTTAAATTATGATAAGAAAGTGGGAAAAATGAATTATATACAACTTGTTTTAATTGCTATAGGACTTGCCATGGATGCCTTTGCAGCCGCAATTAGTAAAGGTTTGTGTTTATCACAAATAAAGCATAGTAATGCATTTGTTATTGCCATGTTTTTTGGAGTGTTTCAAGCTGTAATGTTTTTTTTAGGCTGGCTCTTAGCTAAATCCTTTGCTAGTTATATTTCAGCAATAGATCATTGGCTTGCTTTTTTTATCCTCTCATTTATTGGTGGCAAAATAATAATAGAAACAATAAAAAGTAAAAATATTGAATGCTGTAGTACAAATACATTGGATATTAAAAATATTTTTTATTTGGCTATAGCTACAAGTCTTGATGCTCTTGCCGTTGGTGTAACATTTGCTATTTTCCCCGAGGTAAATATTTATATTTCAATGATAATCGTGGGCTTTGTTACCTTTGTCTTATCCTTTATAGGTGTTTTTATAGGGCATTTCTTTGGGTTAAAATATAAAAAGATTTCTGAAATTTTAGGCGGTTTAATTTTAATTCTAATAGGAGTTAAAATTCTTCTTGAGGGTTTAAGCATTTATTTTGTATAAAAAAACCCCAAAATAAAACTTATCTTGAGGCTAACTTTAAATAAAACGGATTATTGTAATTTTAAATCTTCAAATTTATCAGATATACTTGTTAAATTAACTAGAGTTAGAGCTACAGCTAAATCTGTTTGTCCATTTTCTAAGGCATCAACTAAATATCTATATTCATTAACTTTTTTCTTTTTTTCAGGAAGATTTTCTTTTATTCTATCCAAAGCCGCATATAATTGTGGAGATAAATTTTCATAAATTGAGTTTAAAATTATATTGTCATTAGATTTGATTAGAGTAGTATGGAACTCGAAATCATTTTGCTTGAAGCTTCTAAGAGCTTCAGTATCTTTTGGATTTTCTTCTAGTATTGGAATAGTATTTTCCATTTTTGTCACACAACGGCCTAAAGATCTTACAATAAGCATTCTAGAACTACTTCTTGATAATTCTCTCGTTGCTGATACTTCAATAGTTGTTCTAACTTGCATTAAATCCGTTAGAAGTTTTTTATCTGGTACTTGTTTAGATAACATAGACATTGAGAGTGATTCAACAAATTGATCCAGGTTATTGCTTTTTACTAATGCTCTTTTCCCTTGGCTTAC
Source organism: uncultured Spirochaetaceae bacterium (assembly GCA_964545735.1). Classification (GTDB taxonomy): domain Bacteria; phylum Spirochaetota; class Spirochaetia; order Sphaerochaetales; family Sphaerochaetaceae; genus Pleomorphochaeta. The sequence goes on along the minus strand of CAZJGS010000011.1, from coordinate 454 downwards.
TTGAATTAAACCTTTTGCCTCTAAATTTTTAAAAGCTTCTCTAACAGATCTGCTTGAAGCTAAAAATTGTTGAGCTAATTCCTGTTGGCTAGGCAGGGTTTCCCCAGCCTTATATTTTTTAGATAAAATCATTTCTTCAAGTTTATTTGCTATTTGTGTTGATTTTGTTTCGTTTGTCATTGGTGATATTAGCATTTATATTTCCTCTTATTCCTTTTTTTCTTTAGAATAGTATATCATATAACATTTGTCAAATGTAAGGGGTTTTTGTGAAAAAAATAACAAAATTTAAACTTATATCAAACTTATTACATTTTCAATAATTTGTATAATAGTTATTTAATCATGATATAAGGTGTGTATTTATGAATACGTCAGTATTTTATTAAAATATTGAATATAATGAAATAAGACATAGGCTCACTTTTTTCGTATTTGTATTTAAATTTTATTA
>CAZJGS010000010.1:0-34857 GCA_964545735.1 uncultured Spirochaetaceae bacterium | reverse complement strand
TATATTATTTAATACAAAAAATCACTTAATTGATACTTAATTTATAAGATATTAGCTTATTAAAGCAAATATAAACAGTTCTAAGTTTGATACATGTTGGTTTTTTAACTAATAAAATCTCTCTTTCAAATGATTATGAAAAAGAGATTTATGCTTTTTTATAATTCTAATTCTTTTTGAACAATATTGTCTCTAATTTCTTTTTTTAATTGATTTATTGAATTGAGTATTTTTTCAGTTAAGGTTTCCAATTCAAAAAGATTGTTTTCGCTTAAATCTTTTCTAAATTTAACTTCAGCCTTTCCTTCTTTTACACTTCTGTTTCCAAGAGTGATTCTTATTGGAAGACCAATTAAATCAGCATCGGTAAACTTGACGCCAGGGCTTTCTTTTCTATCGTCAAATAGAACATCAATACCCGCATTGCTAAGATCCTCATATATTTTTTCACCTAAAGATTTGTCTTTGATCAAGTTGATTAAATGAACTTGATAAGGGGCTACATTTATTGGAAGTGACAAACCATTATCATCATTATATTCTTCTGCCAAGCAAGCTAAGAATCTACCTACACCAATTCCATAGGATCCCATTACCACCGGTTTGCTTTTGCCATCTTCATCTGTAAAATAACAATTCATTGCTTCACTATAGCGAGTTCCAAGTTGGAAAATATTACCAACCTCAATACCTCTATTTTCTTTAAGTGTATGGCCACATAAACATTCATAACCATCTTTTGCACTAGCGATATCAGCAACAATACCTTTGTAATCTCTACCATAGTTAGTGTTTAATAAATGATAGCCTTCTTCATTTGCTCCTGCTACTAAGTTGTTACTTTTTTTCACAGAGTCATCAACAATAACGATTGTTTTTGAATCACAATTGATAGGAGAACCATAACCTGGTATTATTTTAGCAGCTTTTATCTCATCTTCATGAGCACTTCTTATAGCATTAGCTTTAGAGGCTTTTTGTAATTTGTTTTCTTCAACATCTAAATCACCTCTAATAATAGCAGCAATTAATTTATCTTCTTCATCTCCTGTTTTGTCATCAATATATGTACCAACCATAAATACAGCTTTTGCAGTTTGTCTTTTTTCGATATTTAATAAGGTGCAAAGATCATCAATTGTTTTACAATTTGGAGTTAGGATTTTCTCAATTTGTTTTTCTTCTTGCTTGTAATATTTTTTTCTAAATGCCGCTACTTGGCGGTTAGAGGTATAACCGCATTTATCACAAGTAATAATTGTATCTTCTCCAATTGGAGATAGATACATATATTCATGGGAAATTTTACCACCCATCATACCTGAATCAGCTCCAACTACAATCACTGGAAGTCCGGCTTTTGAGAAAATTTTAAAATAAGAAGTATAGTGTTCTTTATATTGAATATTTAAACCTTCATCATTTCTATCAAAACTATAGCTATCTTTCATGGTAAATTCTCTTACTCTGATTAGTCCAGCACGTGGTCGAGCATCATCTCGCCATTTTGTCTGAATTTGATAGACTAATTGAGGAAGTTTTTTATAAGAACTGATTTCCTGTCTTGCAATAGCTGTAGCATCTTCTTCATGAGTCATTGCAAGGACCATATCTCGCTTAGCTCTATCGCTAAAACGACACATTTCTTTATCAATACTATAATATCTTCCTGTTTCTTTCCAAATATCTGCTGGATTAACTACAGGCATTAATATTTCTTGACCACCGATTAGATCCATTTCTTCTCTAATGATGTTTTCAATTTTTGAAGTTGTGCGAAAGCCTAAAGGTAAAAGGGTGAAAATACCTGCACCCATTTGGCGGATGAAGCCCGCTCTTAGAAGCATTTCATAACCTTTACTATCTGCAGCACTTGGGGCTTCTCTTAATGTTCTAGAAAACATTTTACTCATTCTCATAGTTTTCTCCTGATATTGGGTAATTTTATTGTTGGTATTGTATCAAAATAGATAATTCCCTACAAGTTTTATTACTCAATTCTATATTTAATTTCTTGGTATAAATATATAAATATTGATAATCGTGATAGTTTTCATTTTCACAATTTTTCTTTTATGCTATAATTTTTTTAGATAAAATAATTAAAAGAATAATATTTCTTTTAATATGAAAATTAAGTTTTCAGTGATTTTTTTAATATTTAGCTAATATTTCTTATTGAAAAAATAACAAATATTATAAAGGTTAGTAATGTAAAACTTTTCTTTACCAAGCGATAATAATTTAAGGTATTTAAATATATTTTAAATTATTTGTAATAAAAAAGTATTAATATAAAATATGAATATTTATAAAATTAGGAGAATGCCATGGATGTCAAAAACCTAAAGCAAAAAGCTTTGGAAATTCGAGAAATGACAATTAAAGAAATTGGACATTTTGGTGCGGGTCATATTGGCGGTAGTATGTCAATTGTTGAATTATTAACATATCTTTACTATCACGAATTAAGAATTGATCCAAAAAATCCAAAAAAAGAAGATAGAGACCGTTTTGTTTGTTCAAAAGGACATGCAGGACCAGCGGTTTATGCAGCATTAACAAGTAAAGGTTACTTTCCTGAAGAATGGTTATTAACTTTAAATCAAGGTGGAACAAAACTTCCTAGTCATTGTGATATGACAAAAACTCCTGGTATTGATTTTACTTGTGGTTCTTTAGGCCAAGGTTTTTCTGCTGCTATCGGTATAGCACTTGGACAAAGAATTCAGAAACAAGATAATAATACTTTTGTTGTTATTGGTGATGGCGAAAGTCAAGAAGGTCAAATTTGGGAAGGTGCTGAAACAGCCGCTCAATGGAAACTTGGGAACCTAATAGCTTTTACTGATTTAAATAAACAACAATTAGATGGTTATACTGAAGATGTTGTATCTATGGATAATATTGATACACGTTGGTTAGGTTTTAACTGGCATGTTCAAAGAATTAATGGACATAATTTTAGAGAATTATCCCTTGCTATTGAAAAAGCAAAAGCTGTAACTGATAGACCTTCAATGATAATTATGGATACTGTTAAATCATATGGCTTTATCCCAGGTGAAGGTATTGCTGCAAATCATAGTATTGCTTTTGATGAGAGTGTTGCTGAAAAAGCTATTGCTGAACTTCGAGAAAGAGAAGGAGTAAACTAATGAGAGATACTATTGATATTTCAAATATGCGTGATGCTGTTATGGCAGCAATTAATGATTTAGCTGCAGAGAATAAAGATGTTGTAATGCTAGATGCTGATTTGGCAAGTTGCTTAGGTTCAACAAGCTTCCAAGAAAAATATCCAGAGAGATTTTTTAACTGTGGTATTGCTGAAGCAAATATGGTTGGTGTTGGTGCTGGTTTATCTTCAATGGGTTTAACTCCCTTTGCACATACCTTTGGTTGTTTTGCAAGCAGAAGAACTTTTGACCAATTTTTCTTGTCTGTTGGATATGCAAATCAAGTAATTCATTTAGTAGGATCTGATCCAGGAATTACTGCACAATTGAACGGTGGAACTCATATGCCATTTGAAGATATTGCATTAATGCGTCAAGTACCAGGTGTTGTAATTATTGATCCATCCGATGCTCAAAGTATGTATGAATTGATAAGACAAGTTTATGAAAATAATAAACCTTCCTATATTCGCTCTGCAAGAAAAGGGGTTACCCACCGATATCCTGTTGGAACAAAAATTGAATTAGGTAAGGGTATTGAATTAAGTAAAGGAAAAGATGTCGCAATAATTGCAACAGGTCAAACAATGGTTGATGCTGCAAGTGGTGCTTTAGCCCTTCTTAAAGAGAAAAATATCGATGCTACTCTTGTTGATTTGCATACAGTTCGTCCTTTAGATACAGCTTTAATTGAAGAAGTAGCTAAAAGATGTAAAAGAATTTTAGTTTGTGAAAATGGACGCTACAGTGGTGGTGTTGGTGAAATGATTGCAGCTCATATGGCTAAAGTAAATCCTGTAAAAATGGATTTTGTTAATGTTGGTGAAAGATTTGGTGAAGTTGGAAAACTTGATTATTTATCAAAAACTTTCGGATTCACAGCTGAAAACATTGCTAAAAAGGCTGAAGCCTTAATAAAATAATATTTAATTTAGGGGAGTTGTGTAATTGCAACTCCTTTAATTTTAAAAATAAAAGGTAATAGATGTCAATTAAAACTTATGCTCATAGAGGCTTTTCCGGTTTATATCCAGAAAATACTATGCTCGCCTTTCAAAGTGCTATTGTCAAAGGCCAAGCAGACGGAATAGAATTAGATGTTCATTTATCAAAAGATAATGAATTGGTAGTTATCCATGATGAAAAAGTGGATAGAACTACTAATGGAACAGGGTTTGTTAAGGATTTTGATGTTGATGAATTAAAAGCTCTTAATGCTAATATTCGTTTTATAGATATATATGGGAAACAAGAAATTCCAACTTTTGAAGAATATTGTACCTATATAAAAGATAAAGATATAATCACAAATATTGAAATCAAAACAAATCTAATTTATTATCCTAATATTGAAGAAAAAGTTGTTGCTATGTTAAAAAAATTTAACCTTTTAGATCGTGTAATTATTTCTTCCTTTAATCATGGTTCAACTATAATTACAAAACAAATAGATAAAAATATTCCCTGTGCCCTATTAGTGGACTCTCAAGGTTTACTAAATATTGGCTCTTATGCTAATACCCTTAATATGGAATATTATCATCCAGATGTAATTACTTTAAATAAAAAAATTATTGAAGAATGCAAACACCATAATATACAAGTTAATACTTGGACCGTTAATTCTATGGAAGCTCTAGCTCGTTGTGTTGAATTAGGTGTAGCTGGTATCATAACAAATTATCCTGATATTGTTAAAAGTTATATCAAATTTAAGGGATGCTAAATGGCAAAGACAAAATATAAATTAGAAACAATTCCGGTATGGGATGCACTAGAGAGTGAGTGTGAATGTTTTTTATGCTCCCTTATGAAAGAAGCAGAACAACATGGAGTTGATTTTTATCTTGGATCTTCTGTAATGAACCCAGAGACAAGAGTTCAAGTAAATGAGACGGGCTTTTGTCTTCATCATTTTCAAATGCTAAGTGAAGCTAATAGACCTCAAGGTCTTGCCTTAATTTGTGATACCTATTTGCAAGAGAGTAGGAAGAAATTAAAAAAAAGTTTTACTAATTTACAAAAAGTTGATCCAGGTAGAAAATGCACAAATGCTGTAAAACAATTTAATTGCGACCTAGAAGTGAGAGAAAAAGGTTGTTTGATTTGTACTCAAATGAGTAAAAGATTAGATAGATATATTTATACCATAATATATATGTCCCACAATGAAGAAGATTTTAAAAAAGCTTTATCAAAGAGTAAAGGGTTTTGTTTACATCATTTTAATGAATTAATTAGTAACGCTGTTAATGTATTAGGTGCAAAAGATGGGACATCTTTTATTAAATTTATTACTGGTATTGAATTAAATAACTTAGATAGAATTGCTAGTGATGTATTATGGTTAACACAAAAATATAAAGGTGAAAATCAAGATAAACCTTTTAATGGATGTGAAGATGCTCATAAAAGAACAGTAAGCAAAATGCTTGGAAATCACAGAATAATTGATCCAATCAAATAGAAAAGCTGCTTTCATAAAATATTATTTTACAAATAACAGCGATTTCTCATATACTCAATACAAAAATTATTTAAGTTTATCTAAAATGGAATGCCCTATAGTATTTTCTGGCATTTTTACATCAAAATTATCAGCAATTGTATTTCCTATTACAGCAAAAGTATCATAAACTTCTAATTCTTTAGCCTCTTTTAATGATGGAGAATAAGCTAAAAATGGTACATATTCTCTTGTATGGTCACTTCCTTTATAGGTCGGATCGTTTCCATGGTCAGCGGTGATTATGAGTAAATCATCATCATTTAATTGTTTCAGGAATTCACCTAGTTTGATATCAAATTTTTCAATTTCTTGAGCGTATCCACCTGGATTTCTTCTATGACCCCAAAGCGCATCAAAATCAACTAAGTTGGTAAAACATAATCCTGTAAAATCGCGTTTTGCAATTTCAATTGTCTGCTCCATTCCATGTACTGAACTTTGTGATTTATTAGACTCTGTTAATCCCTCTCCATCAAAGATATCAAATATTTTACCAACAGATATCACTTGATATTCTTTTTCTTTTAAAGCTGTTAGTGCCGTTTTGCCATAGGGTTTTAGGGCATAATCATGTCTGTTAGCTGTTCTTTTAAATTCACCTATTTTGTTACCAAGATAAGGTCTAGCTATAACTCTTCCAACTTTCCATTTATCTTCTAGTGTTAATTCTCTTGCTATTTCACAGCAACGATATAATTCTTTAAGATCAAAAGATTCTTCATGACCACAGATTTGTAGTACAGAATCTGCTGATGTATAAACTATCATATTTCCAGTAGCAATTTCTTCTTCTGCTAATTCATCTAAAATAGTAGTACCACTTGAACTTTTATTCCCTATTACCTTGTGGCCAGTTTTTTTTTCAAGTTCATCAATCAAGTCTTTTGGAAATCCTGTTTCAGTAAAGGTTTGAAAAGGTTTTGTTATATGAAGACCCATCATTTCCCAGTGTCCTGTCATAGTGTCTTTTCCAAGGCTTTTTTCAGCTAATTTAGTGTAATATGCACTAGGATTTTGAACTTTTTCTACTTGTTTTAAGTTGCAAATATTAGCCAATCCAAGTTTCTGTAGATTTGGTATTTTAAATGAATCTACACTTTGAGAAATATGGCCCAAGGTATTAACATTAAAATCACCATATTCACTAGCATCAGGCATTTCTCCAACACCCATTGAATCAACAACAACTGTAAATATTCTTTTATATTTCATTCGATCCTCCAAGAGGCTGTACTAAAGGCTTTCAGCAAAAATGCTGGTATGTTTCTTTTACAATCTCATATATTTAATTTATGTACAAATAATAACTGTATTATTAGAGACTATCAACTACAGATATTATTATTTATTGTAATATAATAATATCTGTAGTTGGATAGATATTTTTATTATTAACTTTAAGGAATAATTAATGGAAAATTTTGATGTAATACTAAAATTAGCTGATTTGAGTTTCGCCGAAAGACTTCTTGATTATCAGATACGGAATAAAGAATTTTTAGAGCCTTTTACCCCAAAGAGAAGGGAATCTTTTTATACAATTGAAAAACAGCAACAAATATTGCTACAGAATATTGAAAGTTTTGAAAAATACCAAGGTTATTGCTTTTATATATTCTCTATAAAAGAGAATTTGATAATAGGAAGTATTAATTTATCAAATATTGTAAGGAGTATTTTTCAGTCCTGCTTTTTAGGATATAGTTTAGATAAAGATTTTACAAATAATGGCTATATGAGCTTTGCAATAAGGGAAATAGTTAAGTTTGCCTTCGATAAACTTAAATTGCACAGAATTGAAGCAAATGTAATGCCAAGGAACACACCCTCTATTAGAGTTTTAGAAAAAAATAATTTTATAAATGAAGGTGTCTCTAAAGATTATTTAAAAATAAATAGCAAATGGGAAGATCATATCCATATGGTATTATTGAATAATAGACTTACTTAGCATCATTATAAGGATTTACATGAACCATGCAATGTTTTACATCATGGAATTTTTCTTCAATGTTTTGATGAACATTTGCAGCAATTTCATGAGCTTGAACCAAGGTTAAATCACCCTTTACGGCTATTTCAACATCAATATAACATTTATTTCCAAATTGACGAGATTTTAATAGATCAATATCTATAACACCATTTACTTCCATAACTTCTTTTCTAATATGATCAAGGTCTTTGTTAGAAATAGAGGCATCAACCATTTTATTAATACCATCTTTAAAAATATCAAAAGCTGCTTTAAGAATAAATAAACATATAACCAGTGTTGCTATGGGGTCCATAATTGCAAAACCAATTTGAGCTCCTACAATACCGATTAGTGAGCCAACTGAGGAAAGAGCATCAGATCTATGATGCCAAGCATCAGCCATTAAGGCCCCACTGTTTATTTTTTTTGCCCCAGATCTTGTTATCCAGTACATTGATTCTTTTATAATGATTGAAGTAAGAGCTGCAATTAGTGCAATATTTGTTGGCATTAGGGCATTGATATAACTTTTTGAAACTATTTTATTAAAACCGTTTAATCCAATACCAAGACCTGTAATAGCAAGTATAATAGCGAGTATTATAGCTGTTACACTTTCAAATCGCTCATGTCCATATTGATGGTGACTGTCTGGAGCCTTGCTAGCAATCTTTATTCCAATCATTACTATAATTGTTGAAAAAATATCAGATAGAGAATGTATTGCATCACTAACTAAGGCTTCACTGTGTCCAATAATACCTGCAAAAAACTTAAAAAGGGACAAGAAAAAGTTTGCTAAGATACTTGTTATACTAATATGTTTTACTGTTTTTTCTTCAATTGTTTTAGCCATAATTAGCTCCTAATAAACTATTAAGGGGTATCTTTTTAGAATACCCCTTAACTTAATATTATTCTTTTTTTGGTGGATATACAACTTGGATATGTAAATCTTTCAGTTGTTGTTCATCAACGTAAGAAGGTGAATCATCCATAGGAGATGAGGCTGAAGTATTTTTTGGGAAGGCTATAACTTCTTTAATTGATGTCTTTTCAGCCATAATCATTAACATTCTATCAATACCTGGTGCAATTCCACCATGTGGAGGTGCTCCATATTTGAAAGCTTCTAATAGGAATCCAAATTTTTGTTGAGCTTCTTCTTCACTAAAGTTACAAATCTTAAAGATTTGCTTTTGTAAATCAACATCATGGATACGAATTGATCCGGAAGCTACTTCATAACCATTTAGTACCAAGTCATATAAATCACCTTTTACAGCACCTGGATCACTTTCTAAGGTGTCTAAGTATTGAGCTTGAGGCATACTAAACATATGGTGAGCAGCCTGCCAATGGTTTTCATCTTCATTGAATTCAAACAATGGGAAATCTACAATCCAACAGAATTTAAATCCTGGTTGAATTAGTTTTAAGTCTTTTCCTAATTTAGATCTTACAGCACCTAGGCTTGTACAACATTTTTTCCAGTTGTTGTGAGCCACCATTAAGATTAAATCACCTTCTTTAGCATTGAAGGTTGAAATAACTTGTTCTTCCATGGAAGTAAAGAATTTAGATACACCACCGGCAAGAGTATTATTTGCTCCAACTTTCATCCAAGCAAGGCCATTTGCGCCATAAGTTTTTGCTGAATCCTGAAGTGCATCAATATATTTACGAGTAAAATTAATATCATCACTTTTTGGGGCACACAAGCCTTTAACAAAACCACCAGCCGCTACGATATCTTTAAAAGTTGTAAAACTAGATTTTGTTGCTAAATCACAAACATCTTGAATCTTTAAATCAAAGCGTAAATCTGGTTTATCGTTACCATAAGTGTTCATGCTTTCTTCATATGAAAGTCTTATGAATTCTTTGGGTAAGTCTACAGCCATAACATTTTTAAAGACGTAATTTAAAAGTTTTTCCATAAGGGATAAAACATCATCTCTTTTGACAAAACTCATTTCCATATCAAGTTGAGTAAACTCTAATTGTCTGTCCCCTCTTGCATCTTCATCTCTATAGCATCTAGCTATTTGGAAGTATTTGTCAAAACCACCAACCATTAATATTTGTTTAAACAATTGTGGGCTTTGAGGTAAAGCAAAAAATTTACCTGGGTAAAAACGAGATGGAACTAAAAAGTCTCTAGCTCCCTCTGGGGTACTTTTAATCATTGTTGGTGTTTCAATTTCATAAAAGTCTGTTTTATATAAATATTCTCTGATAGCTTTAACAAATTCATGTCTAAGTTTAATTCTTTTTTGCATACCATTAGATCTTAAATCCAAATACCTATATTTAAGTCTCAAATCTTCATTAGCTTCAGTTTCTTCATCAATCATGAAAGGAAGTGGAAGACACTTATTTAATATTTCAATTTTTTCGGCTTTTACTTCAACTTCCCCCGTAGACATATCTTTGTTTATCATGTTATCTGGGCGAAGACGAACCAAACCTGTAATAGATATGCAGAATTCCATTCTTAGTTTTGCAGCAGTTTCCTGAAGATCTTTTGAGGCATCATCATCAACTACAACTTGTGTAATCCCATAACGGTCTCTCAAGTTGATAAAGTGTAATGCTCCATGATTTCTATCTCTGTGTACCCAGCCATTTAAAACAACAGTATTTCCGGCATCTGCTTTTGTTAAGCCACCACAAGTGGTAGTTCTTTGTGCGAAAGCTTCTTCTGACATATAATTTCCTTTAATCTAGTAATTTATTCATTTGATAATATCATTTCGATATATAAAAAACAACGTTTATAATAACTTATCATATCATAAAGAATACAAATAAAAAAAGTTGTATACTTCTATATTTTTAAGATTTTATGTCTTATTAAATATTAGTATACAACAACTTAAAGAATTTAAAATATTATAGTGAATTAATTGTTATTTCTCCAGAGACGCTTTTGACATTAAAAGGAACACCTTCTGTAGTTGAATATTGTTTTTCAAAGGCATTATTATTTATTAATATATCACCACTGGTTGTGTTTATTTTATATTTGTATTTTTTATCAGCAACTTTTAAAACTAAATCGCCAGAAACTGTGGAAACTGAAATTTCATTTTTAGCATCAATAAGATCAAGTTCAACATCTGAAGAAGTAGACGATACTTTTAGTTTATCAGTTTTAATAGCATCAATATCTATTGAACCATTAGTACTAGCTATTGAAACATCCGTACTGTTTATATTTACTATTTCTATATTTCCGCTTATTGAATATAAAGAAATTAGAGGGGCATTAGCAATATCAAGAGAAATATTTGAAGAAATTGTTTTTATTTTCAGCGTTTCCTTCGCACTAATATCTAATAGTCCAACATTTCCACTCATACTATTTATAGTAAAATTATTTGTGTCAAAAGAAGAAAATAATTCAATTGCTCCACTCAATGTTTTGAGTTCTAAATCCCCAATTTCTGTAGAAGGTAAATAAAGAGAAATAGTTGGGCGCTCATTATCGAAGGCAATATTAAAAAATTTATTTTTTTGCTTTTCCTTCATTATAGTATAACCCTTGCTATCAACATAAATTTCCAACATATTACTATCTTTGGTTGCATATACAACTTTGGCATCACGTAAATTCTTATCTACCCAAATATTAATATTTGCTGATAGGGCTTCTATAACAACGCCCTTTTGGTAATTAATAGTTTGTTCCATTGTTTCTCTTTTAGAAAACTTTGAACTAAATATTAATATCATTACTACACTAAGGGCAATAAGCATGAATATTTTATTAGCTTTTGTGTCTTTTATTCTCATTTTTCCTCATGGAATCGTTGATCCCAAGCTTTTTCTTTATCAAACATTTCATTTTCCATAGTTTCAACTTTCTTTTTTAACTCTTCATATTCTTTTCTAAGTTCATCAGTTGTTTTATCAGAAAAAGAATCTGTGTCTCTTTCATAAGTACTGTTGTGGTATGGGTTATAGTTTGTATCCCCTGCTGGAATAACTAAAGCTAAAATAATATAAATTACAGCTCCTGGAAAAAATCCAGTAAACAGTACAATTAAAAATGCAAATGTTTGAAAAGTCTTTACATCCAACTCTGCCCATTGTGCTATACCTGAGCAAACACCAAAAATACGAGCATTTCTATTTGATCTTCTTATTAATCTAACATCTTTCATCACATTATTCACCTTTATTTTTTTCTGATTCCATAATGACTTCTAAATTATTAATTCTTGTCATTAAATCATCTATGCCTTCTTTTAAATCAACTCTTTCATTATTCCTTTCATTATTAAAATTAGGATTATTTTTAAATTCAGGAACAAAATCATCATCATCTTTATGATGGTTGTGTCTTTTTTCTTTTTTATATGATTGGGAACTATAAGTACCAGGTTTATAACCTTTTCTCATCTCTTCCATTCTAAGGGCAGCATTAATTTTATCTCTATCTTTCTTTCTGTTATAATTAAGATAAGCTTTAAAGCCTACAAATGAAAATACTATTGCAACTATCAAGACATTAAAAATACTCATTTTATTTCTCCAACTTTTTTCTTAATTCATCAAGTTCTTTATCTATATCATCCATACCTTCTAAATCTTTAAACTTTTTATCTAGCTCTTCATAGGTACTATCAAGATCATTTCTAGATTCCATTCTATTTATTTTATCTTCCATAAAATCAAAATTTGTAGTTTGTGTTTTATGTAAAATATCTTGAGCTTTTTTTTCTTCTTCTGCTCTTTTTGTTCTTTCTTTCATAAGTTTATATTTATTATTTACACTTATAAGTTTCTCTTCAACTTGAGAAATTTCATCTTTAGAAATTCTAACAATTTCTTTGAGGCTTTCTTGTTCTTGAATCTCTTTGGTCAAAGAAGATTTAAGGTTCTTCTTTTCTACTAAAGCTTCTTTAGCAAGGTCATCTCTTTTTCTTTCAATAGCCAACATTGCTCTGCTCTGCCAACGACTAATAGCAGATTCAATTTCATCAATGTTTCTACTAGCTCTCTTTTCACTAGCCATAGAAGCAGCGCAAGAGGTTTTAAGCTCTATCAAGGTATCTTCCATTTCCATTATCATTAATTTAATCATTTTTTCAGGATCTTCAGCCTTATCTAATATTGAATTAACATTAGAATTAATTATATCCATAAATCTTGAGAATACACTCATAATTTTTATCTCCTGTGTTAAAAGTATTTTTCATTAATAATAATGCAAGAACAATGCCAAAAATAAATATAATAATAAAAAAGATTATTAAATAATTTAATTTGTTGTAGTGTATAGAATTAAAAAATTAATTATATTTTGATGTGGTAATTGTTGTAAGTTGTAAATTTTACCATATTTATATTATTTGTAAAAATGCCAAAATATGGTAAAATCTACCATGTAGGAGCACAGAATGCATAATGATTATCGGATGGAAAAACCTCTTGGCGAAAGTGATATCTTTTTAAAATTTCAAAGCAGATTAAGTAAAGCTGCTAGAGTTAATAGAAGTGTATTAGTTGTGGGAGAGAGAGGCAGTGGAAAAGAACTAGCTGCTCAAAGATTACATTATTTATCGCCAAGATGGGAAAAAGCATTGGTAACTGTTAACTGTGCAGCTCTTCCACCTTCCTTAATTGAAACAGAGTTGTTTGGTCATGAAAGTGGAGCTTTCACTGGTGCTCAAAAAGCAAGGAAGGGAAGATTTGAAGAGGCGGAAGGTGGTACTTTGTTTTTGGATGAAATTGGGTTAATTCCTCTTGAAGTTCAAGAAAAAATATTGCGTGTTGTAGAATATGGTTCTTTTGAGAGGGTTGGTTCTTCAAAATCTAATATTGTGGATGTAAGAATAATCGGTGCTACAAATTTAGATTTAATAAAACTTGTGCAAGAGGGTAAATTTAAAGAAGATTTGTTAGATAGGTTATCTTTTGAGGTTTTATTTTTACCACCACTTAGAACAAGAGAAAATGATATTTTATTATTAGCTAATTATTTTGCATCAAAAATGAGTTTAGAGTGTAATATTGAAAATCTTCCTGAATTTAGTGAAGAAGTAATAGACTTAATGATGAATTATAGTTGGCCAGGTAATGTTAGAGAGTTAAAAAATGTTATTGAGAGAGCTGTATATAGAGCTGAGTCTTCTTTTATAACAGAGCTTGATTTGGATCCTTTTAAAAACCCCTTCGAAGAGTTAAGTGAAAAGCCTCTAGTTATAAATCAAGATATTGAAAATGAAGAAGATTCTGATATTTCAACTGATAATTTTCCTGTAAAAAAATTAGAGTTAAAAAATTATTTAATTAATAGACAAAACATAGATTTACAATATTTAAAGCAAGCGTTAATTGAAACCAATAACAATCAAAGAGAGGCAGCTAAAATTTTAGGTCTCTCCTATGATCAACTAAGAGGTTTGTATAGGAAGTTTAAACATTTGGTATAAAAAAAAGAGAGCCGAAGCTCTCAATTTTTAATAACTTGTTGGCGTAAAAATCGCCATCAATAAATATATGATTCCTATAGGAGCAAATCCAGATAATATGAAGGTTAAAATTGCTAAAAAGCGAATAAGCCCCACACTGATGCCGGTATAGTTTGATAGACCTTCACAAACTCCAAATATTAAGCCATTGCTGCTTCTATAAAGTTTTTTCCTATGCCTTCTGCTATAATAATACCTATCTTCTTCATTGTAATTCATTATTATTTCTCATCCTTTGTTTTGGCTTTAAGTTTTGCAAGTTCAGCTTCAATTTCACTATCAATTTCCATTTTTTCAAATTCATTAATATTTGAGCTATGGCTAAGGTTTACTTCACTTTCCATTTGTTCAATTTTGGCTTCTAATTCATTAAATTTTTCACCAATTTCAAAGCTTTCAGATACTTTTATAGTATTATCAACTTTCTTTTTAGTTTTAGCATTTTGAGCTCTTCTAATTAAAGATGATTGTTTTTCTTTAATTTCTTTCAGTTTGGTTGCTAGTTGTGCTACTGATTCATCATCACTCATTATAATACTTTCGTATCCTTTCAAATCATCTTGAAGTGAATTGACTCTAATTTCACATGCTCTTTTTTCACTTAGAGCTTCTCTAGCTAGATCATCTTTACTTTTTTCTACAGCTAATTTAGCTCTACTTTCCCAACGCTCAATTGTTTTCTTAAGATCTGATAAATCCTTTTTAAGGACACTCTTTTCTCTTAAATGAGATGATTTTGTTCTTTTTACTTGAGATAGGGTTTCTTCTAAATCTGTTATCATTAATCTGATCATTTTCTCAGGGCTTTCTAATGAATCTAAAGCACTGTTTAAATTTGAACTTACGATGTTTTTGAATCTTTTGAAGCTTTTCATACTTTTTTCTTCCTTTATTGTTTATTCTATTTTTAATATTCGTGAAAATACTCATGCATTTTCTGTGCCAAAGTAGAAAATATGTGAAATGTTGGTAAATTTGTCGATTTAATACTTTAATTTAGTATAGTTAAATGGGGAAAGTAATAATATTTTGGTAAATTTTACCAAAACGCTATAAATAATGGCAAAAAAACAAAAACACAATTTATTTTATAGCTTTGCAGTTTATTGTTTTCTTTTTACAACTGTTGTAAAGTAATAATAGGCTTAGAAATTTGGAGAAAATATGGCAACCTTATATATAGTGGCAACACCAATCGGTAATTTAGAAGATATAACTTTGAGGGCTTTAAACATATTAAAAAGTGTTGAAGTTATAGCCTGTGAGGATACTAGGCATACTCAAAAACTTTTATCAAAATATGATATCCATAAAAGATTAATAGCAACACACGCACATAATGAGTTATCCTCAGCACAAGGTATTGTGGGGTTATTAGAACAAGGTTTAGATGTTGCTTTTGTTAGTGATGCTGGAACTCCATCTATTAGTGATCCTGGTGCTAGATTAGTGACTTGTGTTAGAGATGCTGGATATACTGTGGTTGGTATTCCTGGAGCAAGTGCTTTTTCAACATTGATTAGTATTGCTGGAAATGTTGGAAAAACCTTTACTTTTGAGGGGTTTTTACCAATAAAAAAAGGTAAAAGAACTAAAAGATTAGAAGTTTTAATAAATAGAGATGAATCTTTTATTATTTATGAGTCTCCTTATAGAGTTTTAAAAACATTAACTGAAATAAAAGCGATAGATTCAAAGAGAATTGTTGTTGTTGCAAGAGAAATGACAAAGATTCATGAAGAAATAATAAGAGATAGTGTCGAAAATGTTGTTGAGAATTTAGGATCTCGCCAAGCTATTAAAGGGGAATTTGCAATCTGTATTTGTCCTAAGGCTGCAAGTGATAGAGTTGAGGAAGAAGTGTGATAACAGTTAAGAAGCTATATACTTTAAAAGAGAGAACCCAAGTTAGAAAATGCTCTGCAATCTTTCATCAAGCAACTGCTAATATTTTTGAGAAAGCTTATCTTCTTGATGTTTTTGAGGTTTTATATAGTGAAAAAAGTCAAAAAGTGCTTTCTCCTGAACATTATAAAAAGTTAGATAAACTTAAAATTAAATTAAATAGGGATGACTCTAATTATATCGTTTATGAAGATATATCACAATTATTATTGAGTGCTTTGAAAAGTGAGCCATCCGATTGGGACTTTTATGATGAGAGTGGAGAATTAGATCAAAAAAAAAGAATAGTTTTAAATCATAACTTAATTATAGATAGAATAAGAGCTCCCTTTAATATTGGCTCTATATTTAGAAGTGCTGATTCCTTTGGAATTAATAGTATTACTCTTGTCGAAGGTAGTGCCGATATTAAACATCCAAGATGTTTAAGAAGTGCAAGAGGTACTACAGAAACTGTAGATAATAGAGTTATTGATGAAGCTTTATTGATTGAAGAACTTAAAGCCACAAATGCTAAAGTTTTTGCATTAGAATTAGGTGGGACAAATATAGATGAATTTGAGTTTCCAGAAAATGGTATAGCTGTAATTGGAAGTGAAGAATTTGGAGTTAGTCCCTCTTTGCTGAAATTATGTGATGAATCTTTAGGTAGGGTATCGATCCCCTTAGCTGGAACTAAGGGGTCAATAAATGTAAGTGTTGCAACAGGTATAATGCTACAATATTGGTATTTAGCTTCTAGAGGGACTAATCATTTTATATAATTCTTTTAAAGAATCATCAATTTCTCTATTAAGAGTATCGATAGGGAAATTACCCTTTTTACCTCTTTCTCCAATAGCTCTATTTGTTAATATTTGCATTCCTTCATCTATGCTTTTTACAGAATAGATATGGAATTTTTTATTTTTTATTGCTTCTTCAACTTCATAGGAAAGAATAAGATTTCTAACATTTTGAATAGGAATTATAACCCCTTGCCTACCACTTAATCCTAAGCGTTTACAAGCGCTGTAAAAACCTTCAATTTTTTCATTTATTCCACCAACTGGTTGGATAACACCCATTTGGTTAACACTTCCTGTAACAGCAATGTCTTGTCGAATTGGTATTTCAGAAATAGCCGATAATAGTGCATATAATTCAGAAGAAGACGCACTATCTCCATCAACTTCAGCATAAGATTGTTCAAAACAAATACCGGCATAAATTGATAGAGGGAAGGTTCTTGCATAATGTTTTCTCAAATAACCTTCTAATATTAATAAGCCCTTATCATGTATTTCGCCAGATAAACCAGCCTCATGCTCAATATTTACAATACCTTCACTTCCTGGGGCAACAGCCGCTGTAATAACTGTTGGAATACCAAAGGATGAAGCACCTCTATCAATAACGGCTAAACCATTAACAACCCCAACTTTAGAGCCTGTTAAAGATATTAACATTTCTCCTCTTTCAATTTCTTGAGAGATTTTACTTTCAATAAGAGAAACAGTATAATCTCTCTCTTCTAAAGCTTTTCTTATAGCCAATTCATCAATGATGGTTTTGTTTTGTTTTTTTGCCCACCAATTTGATTCTACTAATAAATCCGTTAGTTGAGATAGTTGAGTTGTAAGTTCATTTCTATGTTCACAAAACCAAGCACTATATCTTAAAATTGCTTTTTTACCTAAATCATCAAGTGCAAAAATCTCGTTGATTTTAGAGAATTTATCTAAATAGGCTAGTGTTAGAGAGATGTTCTTATCATTTAATTCCATGGAATAATCAAATTGTGCAGAAATTTTAAAATGCTTTAAAAATTGTTCATCTATTTCACTTAGTTTGGTATAAATTTCTTCATTTCCAACTAATATTAACTTTATTGGAATACGAGGGACTTCAGCTCTAATATTTCTATTTTTTAAAATACCTTTGGGAGAATAATTATCATTTTTTATTCTAAGTTTGTTTGAATCAAGATATTTTTTTAAATCTTTCCACAATCCGTCTACTTGTAATAATTCGCCAGCATATAATATTAATAACCCACCGCAGGATTCTAAAATTGAACCAGCTTTAATTCTTTGATATGGAAGTAAATTTTCATCTTTATTGTCATCAATTCCTCCAAAGAGTGTAGTGGAAGACGGGTGATTTTCTATAATAAAAGGTCTTTTTTTTGTAAATTGATTGTCAATTACAAGATTAAGATTATATCTAGTACTAATATCCCCTGTTGGTTTTAGTGAGATAGCTTTTAGGTCTTTCTTTATTAGTGATAAGTGTTCAAGAATTCCTTTATCTTCAAAAGAGGTTTTTAAATCATCAATATCACTGATTGCTATTTTTATACTATTTTCAACCTTGTTTGCTAAATTATCTTTAAGTTTAGAGCAAAAAAGTTCTAAGGTATTTTTATACTTTTTACCCATTCCTCTTTCAAGAATAAGAGCTTTTGGATTATCCCAATTAATAAAGTTATGCACATATGCAATATCTTTAATCTTTGATAAGTCTTTAGAGAGAGAAGATTCTACAGCTTGCACTGCAGATAATCTACCTGTTCCACTATCACCGGAAATAAATATATTATAACCCCATCTGTTAACATTTAGACCCATTTCTAAGGCTTTCATTGCTCGAGGTTGTCCGATGATTTGATTTTCATTTAATGTAATTGATTCTTTTGGTATTTCATTTATTAAGAATGAAGCTTCATCATAAGTCAATTCGTTTATTTTTATTTTGTGTTCTGCCATGAGAAAAATATAAAGTGGTGGAAAATCCCTGTCAACTCTATTATAATGGTTTTTATGAAACGAAACGATTTAATAACATATTTAGACCAATATTTGGAAATTGATACCTATAAAAATGTAGATATCTCTTTAAATGGATTACAAGTTGGAACAAATGATAGAGAAATAAAGAGAGTTGCCGTTGCTGTTGATGCCTGTTTACAAACAATTAATCTGGCAATAGAGGCAAAAGTTGATTTAATTATTGTCCATCATGGTTTATATTGGGGCAAGCCAATACCAATAAAAGATAATTTTTATAAAAAAATTAAATTATTAATGGATAATAATATCGATTTATATGCAGCACATCTTCCCCTCGATGCACATTTAGAAGTTGGAAATAATAAGGTGATGGCAACAGTGCTAAATTTAGTTGATATCAAACCGACCTTTAATTATAAAGGACTCAATATTGGAGTAGTTGGAAGCTTAAAGAGTAGCAAAACTATTGATGAAATATCTGATGAGTTGAAATTTACTAATCCTATTAAATTGGATTTTAGTGAGAAGCCCATAACTAAAATTGCTATTGTAAGTGGTGAGGGTGCTCATGATATTCACGAGGCTAAAGAATTGGGTTGTCAGCTATTAATTACTGGAGAGCCAAGACATAGCGAATATCATTTTTGTAGGGAAGAGAGAATTTCAATGTTATGTGGGGGCCACTATGAGAGTGAAACCTATGGCATCAAAGCTTTAGCAATTAAACTTAGCAAAAAATACAAAGTATTAGTCAAATTTATTGATGTACCTACCGGGATATAGGAAAAAAAATGAAAAAATATAGACATCTTTTATTATCTGCAATTATTATTTTAATTGATCAACTTTCAAAGAGTTTTATTGTTGCTAATATTAAAGTTAATACTCTTGGGTATTCTCTTTTTAATGATTTTTTGCAAATAATACATGTTAGAAACAACGCTGTAGCCTTTTCTTTAGGACATACTTTATCGCAACCTGTTAGAACAGTTTTGTTTATTATTGTACCTATTATTGTATTAATATATATATTTTATTTGATGTACTTTGAAAAAGAAATAAAGATAACAAAATTTCAAAGGTGGTTATTAGCCGGCTTTATTGGTGGTGGTATAGGTAATATTATTGATAGGATTTTTAGAGATTTTCAAGTTGTGGATTTTATGAGTAATAAAGTGTATGGTTTATTTGGTTTTGAAAGATGGCCTACTTGGAATTTTGCTGACGCAAGTGTTGTGGTTTGTGGAGTTTTGATGTTGATTAGTTTAATCTATGGTCATTTTAGTAGTAACAAAAAAGTATAGCATTAAATTTCTTGATGATAGAGTTATGATGTGATAGTATTTTTATAAAAGAGGAATTTATGAGTAAGCAATCAAATACTGCAATTTTTTTAATTGTAGCAACAATTTTAAACATTATATTAATGTTTGCTATTTTTATTATATTTTTTATAATTGCAGGTCTTATTTTTGACCTAAATGGTAACTTAGGCCTTATTATGCTTGGTTTATCATTTATTGTTGCGATAGGTGGAAGTATTTTCATTTATTCAAAAATGGTTAGTTGGGCAGTTGTAAAATTCAATTTAGAAGATAAACTTGTTCCAATTTTTTCAAAAAAAAGAAGCCGTAAAAAATAATGAAACCCCAATCTTTAAAAACTTTTAATAGTTTAAGTTGGTATCCTTTCACTGATGAGCCTATTCTTGAGTCGAAGATTTATACACCAAGATTATGTGATCCAACTTTTATTACGCCTAAAGATTCTCCTGATAACCGGTGGCATCTTTTTGCACATAACTGGATTGGAATTCAACATTATGTTAGTAATAATGGCTTAGATTGGCAGTCAAATAAAATGATTGAGATAAGAGGACATTCACCGTTTATTTTTATAAATAAAGGTGTTTGGTATTTGATTTATGAAAAACATGATTCCTCGCCAAATAATTTTGATTGGCATGAAATAAAAGAAAAGCATAAAAGAATTTCCCACTCTCGTATTGAAATTTGTCATACTGAAGATATGTGTAATTTTAGTAAGCCGCAAATTTTATTAGATAGTAAAGATGTACCTTTTGCAAAAGACAAATTGCAACGTCCTAGGTTATCGAGACCACAATTATTTTATGATGAAAAATTAGGTTATCGCTTATTTTTTGGAGCTTCTCATATATTGATGAAAGATTCCAAACAAAAAGCAACTTTATATTTTGCAATGGCAAGTGCTCCTTCTTTATTAGGCCCTTATAAAATTGAAAATAATAAGATTCCTTTGATTTCTCCAAATGCAGATGATAAATACAATAATCTAGCCACAGGAAGTGTTAGAATTATTCCATTAAAAGAAGATGGTTATATTGCCTTAGAATGTGCTTTTGGTTGGGATAAAGAAAATAATAAGAGTATAAGTACTTTGGTTCAATTAGAAAGTGAAGATGGATTATCTTGGAAATATTCAAAAAGACAACCTTTGTTGAGTTTACCTAAAAAGGGTTGGGCCTCAAGATATATAACTAGTTGTGATATAAGATATATGGAAGATGATTATTGTTTTTATTGTTATTTTTCAGCGAATACTAAAGTAAAATTTGGACCATTTACTTATATCAAAGAATCGCTGGGATTGTTGTTGGGTAAAAATCCTAATCCTAGAAAAGTGTTCGATGATTAAATTATAATATTTTAAATGAACTTTTTTTCTTTTTAGCTAATTTTCTTTCAATTTTTAAGTCTTTTTTCATTTTTTTCTCAGTAGTTAATTTAATTTTGGATAAATTTTTCCCATTGACAAATTGAGAAACAGCACATTCAGCCTCTTCATTGCCCTTTGCTGAGGGATAATTTATAAAACCATGATGAGCCTCCTTTATTTCCAAATAGTTTACTGGAGTATCTGCAGAAGCTAAGGCATCAGCATATAACATGGAATCATCTCTTAGTGGGTCAATTTCAGCACTTAAAATCAAAGTTTTTGGAAGTCTTGAATGATCTTTAGCTAATAAAGGTGAAAACATCGGGTTCAACAAATCTTTTGGTTCAGCTTGATATTGTTCGATATAAAAACTAATTTCAGTTTTAGTAATGGTTGGAGTGGTGGCATATTTTTCATAGCTATCCGTTCTCATTCTTGCATCAGTAATAGGATATAATAAGATTTGACCAGCTATTGGAGGCCCTTTTTTATCTCTAGCTAATCTTGAAACACCAGCGCAAAGATTACCTCCAGCAGAATCTCCCATTAAGAAAATACTATCAGGGTCTACTCTCCAGTACCTTGCTCCATTATAGGCCCATTTCAAGGTACTATAGCAATCTTCTAGTGCAGTTGGGAATTTATTTCTAGGTGCTAATCTGTAGTCAACAGATAAAACTCTAACGTTAGTTACTTCAGTTATTCTAGAGCAATAATAGGAATATAACTCCATATTACCCCAAATCCAACCACCTCCGTGAATAAATATGATTAAGGGAGTTAATCCACCATGATCAGCATTATTCTCTTTTTCAAACAAATAGCCGGTAACCGCTCCACCTTCAACAGGTATTATAAAAGTTTTTTTTGAAATATTTTTTGTATGTTTTTTTAAAGCTCTTCGAACCCAAAAGCTATTTGGTAGGCTTTCATCATTTAATTGATCTATTTTTTGTTGCGACAAATTCTTTAAATCTTTTATATTTATATTGCTTTTAATAACCTTTATTAGCTTATTTAATTTTTTATCACTCATAGTGAGTATATTACTTCAACAACTATAGTAAGGCAAGCTTTGTTGTATAATTATGTAATTATTATACAACCGTTCAATTATATTTATTGAATATAGTTATAAGAAGCAAAAAACTATTTGATTGTTGAAAATTATAATTTTTTGTATAAATTTTAAGGCATATATTGCAATTGTTTATAAAACACTTATACTAAAGTGTATGAGTAAAGTAATATTAATTAACAATAGTAAATTAGGTGAAGGATTTTTAGAATCAAAATTCTTACATAATGGACAGGATGAGTTTTATTTTAGAAACCAACAAGTGAATAAAAAAAATTGGAGAAATTTAAAACCTTCAGAAATTAACTTGTTAATAAAGAATGGTAATACAGCCTCTTCTTGGGATGATGTTTTGGTTACTGAGCCCTTTAATCCTTCCTTTATTCTTAGATCTAGTTTTTATGGATTAGTGAGAATTGGTAAAATAGAAGAAGGAATTTTAAAATATCATGACTTTGCTCTAAATCAAGGTATTTACGATAGTGTTATTATTTCAAGTGATATTGGCGATAATTGTGCAATAAACAAGTGCCATTATATTAGTTATTATATAGTTAAGGATCGAGTTATTCTTCATCAAATTGATGAATTACAAACCACAAATCATGCAAAATTTGGAGTTGGTATTGTTAAAGAGGGTGAAGATGAAGAGGTTCGTGTTTCAGTAGATATAATGAATGAGTCTGGTGGAAGGAAAATATATCCCTTTGTATCGATGACTTGTGCTGATGCATATCTTTGGGGTAGTTATAGAGCTGATACAAGGTTAATGAAAAGATTCCTTGAATTTACTAATGCAACAATGAGCAGTGAACGTGGTTGGTATGGAATAATTGAATCTGACTGTGTAATAAAAAGTTGTAGAATTGTAAAAGATGTTTATTTCGGTGAATGTGTTTATGCTAAAGGTTCAAATAAATTAAAGAATTTAACAATCAGCTCTAGTGAAGATATGCCTTCTCAAATTGGTGAAGGCGTTGAATTAGTCAATGGAATAATAGGAGAAGGCTGTCATATATTCTATGGTTGTAAAGCTGTAAGATTTGTAATGATGGATAAGACCTCCTTGAAATATGGAGCGAGATTAATCAATTCAGTATTAGGTGAAAATTCCACTATTAGTTGTTGTGAGGTATTAAATAATCTGGTATTTCCATCCCATGAACAGCATCATAACAATTCTTTTTTAATTGCTTCTACAATTCAAGGTTTATCGAATATGGCAGCAGGAGCCAATATTGGATCTAATCATAATAGTCGAGGTGCAGACGGTGAAATAGTCGCTCAAAGAGGATTTTGGCCGGCTTTAAGTAGCACTTTAAAGCATAATTGTAAATTTGCGCCATATACTTTAATTGCTAAAGGTAATTATCCAAGCGAATTAAATATTACATTCCCCTTTTCACTAATTAGTGGTGAAAATGACGTTAGAGTTATAATGCCAGCATATTGGTGGATGTATAATTTATATGCATTAGAGCGAAATAGTTTTAAAGTAAAGGACCGAGATAATAGAACCGTAATAAAACAGATTGTTGAAAATAATTATTTAGCTCCAGATACGGCTCTTTCTATTATAGAAGCGAGAAGGACTTTGAGATTATTAGTAGCTAAAGCATATTATAAAGATGAAAAAAACGAAAAAAAATTACGACAGTTAGGGGCTACTTTATTAAATTCAGATAAAAAAATTGTTGATAAATTAAAGGTGGTAAGCAGAGAATGTGAAAATTCTAATACTCCTGTAAAAATATTAAAACCATATGAAGCCTATCATTCATACAAGGAAATGTTAATTTATTATGGAGCTAAACAAGTTTCTTCCTGGTGCTATAAAAATAACTGTAGCCTGTCTCAAATGCAAAAAGACATTACAAGCAATTTAAAGTCGTGGTCAAATATTGGTGGACAAATTGTTTTAGAAGAAAATGTTGATAAATTAAGATCGGATATTAATAGTGGTAAAATTAACAGTTGGCAAGCTGTTCATCAGGTTTATAAAGCTTGGGATTCAAATTATGAAAAGGAAAAAACTGCAAATGCTCTAGGTGTTTTAAAAGATTGTTTTAAAGTTGATTATATTGATAAACTCTCTTGGGCCAAAATAAAAGAGAATGCAATAAAAACTAGAGGATATATTGAAAAACAAGTTTTTGAAACTCGAGTTAAAGATTATAATAATCATTTTAGATCTATAACTTTCAGAGATAATAAAGAAAGAGATATTGTATTAGGGGCTGTTGAAGAAAATTCATTTATTATTGAGAGTAAAAATGTAACAAAAGATTTAATATTAAAACTTGAAAGTGTGAAATTATAAAAAAAGCTATCTCATTTTTGAGATAGCCATATTTTAATTTCTGCTAGATTTTCTTCTTTCCTTATTTTTTACATAAACACTTTGAGCGCCATTTTTGCCCAAATCTTCTCTTCTTGTTTCAACAGTATTTATTGATTCTAAAAATGCTGTCATTTTAGAAAAACCATAGTTTCTAACATCAAATTCAGGAAATCTTTTTATTAAGATGGATCCAAGAGTCCCTACATTTAACCACCCACTTTCGTCACTGGTCTCATTAGCGATAGTCTTAATTGCTTTTATGATAGGTTGTAGTTCAGCACTTTCTTTTAAACGTGGCTTTGTTTTTTCTCCAGAATTTTCAGGACAATTATCTTCGTTTTCTGCAGCACATAGTAATAGATTTAAAAATTTAAACTTATCACAAGCTGCAATAAAGGGTTTGGGTGTTTTACTTTCTCCCATGCCAATAACAGTTTTTCCTGACTCTCTCAATCTAGAAGCAAGACGAGTAAAATCACTATCAGAGGAAACTAAACAAAATCCGTCAACATGAGCGTTAAAAAGAATATCCATGGCATCAATAATCATAGCACTATCGGTTGCATTTTTACCTTTGGTATAACTATATTGTTGAATTGGAATAATTGAATAGTCTAATAATAATCTTTTCCATTTTGTGTCGCCTTTTGTCCAGTCACCATAAATTCTTTTATAAGTTGCAGTTCCTTCTTTAGATATTTCGTCAAAAATAATATTAATATAATTTGAACTAATGTTTTCTGAGTCAATTAGAACAGCAAAACGTTTTTCATTATCCATTTTTTTACCTTTTCATTTTATTTATTAATATAATAACCTATAAATTAAAATAAAGCTAATCAAGAACTTAAAAAGTGGCTTGATTTTAAAAAAAACCAAACCAAATTAAAACTCATTATTAGTATATCTTTTGCAGAACTTTAAGAAGAGGTTCTGACCAAGCGTGTTGCTCTTTGCTTGCCCCTATGCTTCTTATTTTTTTCAACCGATAGCGAACTAAGCTGTCAGGGTTTTTCTTTGTCAAAGAATTTAAATCTTTATTTATAGTTTTTTTTATTTCCTGGGCAGAAAATGAAGGATCTATATGAGCGCCATCCTTATCTTCCTTTATTATTCCATGGATAATTTCCATTTCTAATAAATCTTGAGCTGTCATTTTCATAATTGTAGCAGCTTCTTCAGCTTTTGATGAGTCATGCATTAGTATAGAAGCAAAACCCTCTGGTGTAATAACAGAATAAACTGCATTTTCTAATAGGTATAGTTTATCTCCTACACCAATACCTAAGGCACCACCGCTACCCCCTTCACCTATAATAAAGCTAATAATAGGAACGCTTAATGTTGCAAATTCTTTTAGGTTAGTAGCAATTGCTTCACCAATACCTCTTTGCTCTGATCCAAGACCAGGATAAGCACCGGGTGTATCAATAAAACTAATTATAGGTCTATTAAATCTTTCTGCCTGTTTTGCTAGGCGTAGTGCTTTTCTATATCCTTCAGGATGGCTCATACCATAATTAACATCAATATTTTCTTTTAAGTTAGAACCTTTTCGATTGCCTATTATAGTCACTGGACGATTATCAATGAGACCAATACCACCTAACATGGCTCTATCATCTCCAAATAACCTGTCTCCACAAAGAGGCATGAAATCATCACAAATTAGTTTTATATAATCTTCAACACCTGGTCTATCTTTGTTTCTTGAAAGTTTTACACATTCCCAAGGTGTTCTTTTTTTTGCAAATTTTTCTACTCTTGCTAATTTTTCTTTCATTTCTTGTAATTCAATTTTACTCATATTAACTAACCTTATGTGTTTTTAGTAAAAAGGAAAGAGTTTTTTTAAGGTCTTTTCTTTCAATAATAGCATCGACAAAACCATGATCTTTTTGAAACTCTGCAGTTTGGAAACCATCAGGAAGTTTTTCGCCAATTGTTCCTTGAATAACTCTAGGTCCTGCAAATCCAATTAAAGCTCCTGGTTCACTTAATATTACATCACCAAGCATGGCAAAGGAGGCTGTAACGCCCCCAGTTGTAGGATGTGTTAATACGATGAATAGAGGTACTTTACATTTATTCATAAGGGCAACTGCAGCACTGGTTTTTGCCATTTGCATAAGTGAAAAAATTCCTTCTTGCATTCTAGCTCCACCACTTGCACTAAAAATTACTACTGGAATATTATTCAAGGCTCCGTCAATCATGATTTTTGTAATTTTTTCACCAACGATTGCTCCCATTGAACCACCCATAAAGTCAAAAGACATTAAACATAAATAAGCTTCTTGTTTATTTATGTTTGCTTTTCCACAAACTACCGCATCATTAAGATTTGATTTATCTTTGTGTTTTTTTAATTTTTCACTATAGCCCTCTAGTTTTAAAGGGTTAGAAGATTCTAGCTTTTCATCAATCTCAACAAAGCTATCACTATCACAAATTAGTTTAATTCTTTCATCAAGTTTTAAGCGAAAATGATAGTTACAATTTGGGCAAACTTCTAAGTTATTAAACAATATTTCTTTGTTTATTTCTTCATGACAGTTAGGACATTGTATTAAATTTTCCATTTTAAATCCTTTTCCATTTCCTTGTATAAAGAAGTATCAAATTTCCCACTAACAAATTTTTTATTTTTAAGGATTTTGATAATAATATCTTTATTTGTTTGTATTCCTTCTATTTCTAATTCGGTTAAGCAACTAAGGAGTGTTTTTATACTTTCTTGTCTGTTGTTTGTATAAACAATTATTTTAGCCAACATTGAATCATAATAGGGTGAAACGTTATATCCGGTGTAGATGTGAGTATCTACTCTTACACTTGGGCCAAGAGGAGGATTGAATTTTGTTATTTTTCCACAGGAGAGGGCATTTATTCTAACTTCCATTGAATGGTTCCTAAGTATAGGGTTTTCATTCATTACTTTAGAGTTTGCCTTCCCACTTATTTTTACCATTTCTTTAATTATATCTATAGAAGAAACAAATTCACTTACAGGATGTTCTACTTGAACCCTCGCATTTACTTCCATAAAATAGCAGTTATCATCTTCTAATAAAAATTCGATAGTCCCTGCACCTTGATAATTTAATAGTTTAAAAAGATTAGTAGAGGCTATTTTTAATTTATTTCTTAATTTTTGGTTAACTACATTTGAAGGGCTTTCTTCGATAAGTTTTTGATGATTTTTTTGAACTGAACAATCTCTTTCACCAAGAAATAATACATTTTTACCATCAGAGAGTAGTTGGATTTCAATATGGCGGGGATGGGTTAAAAACTTTTCCACGTGGATAGATGGGTTAGCAAAGAATTTATTAGCTTCTTCTCTTGCGATATTAAAGTTTGTCTCAAGATCGCCATCATTGGTTATAACTCTCATTCCTTTACCACCCCCACCTAAAGAGGCTTTAAGTATAATTGGATAACCAAGTTCATGGGCTAGAGTTTTTAATTCAGCTACACTTTCAACTTCTTTAAAACTACCTGGAGTAACATCTAGTCCTGCTTTTTGGGCTAAAATTCTAGCTTCGATTTTATTGCCTAGTAAATTAATAGTTTCTTTATTTGGTCCAATAAAAATTAGACCGCTTTTTTCAACAATATCTACGAATTCAGCACTTTCGCTTAAAAACCCAACACCAGGATGAATTGCATCACAGTGGGAATGAATTGCAGCACTGATAATATTGTTTATATTCAAATAACTATCACAGGCTTTTTCTGAACCAATACAGATGCACTCATCAGCTAGTTTATTCCAGAGTCCATCTTTATCTGCTGTTGAATAAACACATACACTCTTTATTGACATTGCTCTTAAAGCTCTAACTACTCTAACAGCAATTTCGCCTCTATTTGCAATTAATACCTTTTTTATCATATAAGCTCTACTTTAAAAAGCGGTTGATCAAATTCAACAAGTTGCCCAATATCTGCTAAGATTTCAATTATCTTACACTTGCAATCACTTTCTAATTCATTCATCATTTTCATTGCTTCTATAATACATAGGGTTTGTCCTATTTCAGTAACATCCCCTTTTTCAATATATGCTTTGGAATCAGGTGATGGTGCTCTATAAAAAGTTCCAACTATAGGGGATTTAATTATCCTAAAGTTACTATCATCCTTTTGCGGCTTAGCTTGGATTTCTTTATTGTCAAAGTTTGTTTGATTTTCAACTATTGTAGGAGAATGAATATTATTTGATTTTTTACATTTAATTTTAAAATCCTTATAAGTTATTTGCAATTCTTCAATATTACTATGCTCAAAGTGATCCATTATTTTTTCTATATCTTTAGTGTCCATATTTACCTCTTAAATATTTTTTATCTTGTTTTATTTTTACATTATATTTTAATAGTGTCAATATTGACATTTTCTTAAATAGTGTAATAATAGATATTGTAGTGTTTGGAGGCTTTATGGAAGAAAATAAAAGCATAAGAATTAAAATAAGTGCTTTAGGATCTTATCTGCCTGAGAAAATTGTAACAAATGAACAACTCTCAAAAACTGTAGAAACTAGTGATGAATGGATAGTTTCTCATACTGGGATAAAAGAAAGAAGATATGCAAGTGATAGTCAAAAAGCTAGTGATTTAGCTATTAAGGCTATTAATAATATGAATATAAAACTAAATGAGGTTGATGCAATAATTGTTGCAACAGCTACTCCAGATTATAGAGGGTTTCCCTCAACTGCTTGTGTTATTAGTGAAAAAATGCATTTGAAAAATGTAAATATTGCTTTTGATATAACCGCTGGTTGTACAGGTTTTATATATGCTTTAGAAAATGCGAGAGCATTAATTTATGCTGGTAGCGCTAAAAAAGTTTTAGTTGTGGCCAGTGAAATTCTTTCAAGAGTTGTAGATTTTGAAGATAGGAATACATGTGTTCTTTTTGCTGATGGTGCAGGATGTGCTCTATTAGAAGCAGGAGGAAGAGTATTTAATTCTATTCTTGGTGTAGAGAAATCTGGTGCAGAAAAATTATATATAGATGAGAATTCTCATATAAAAATGGAAGGACGAGCTGTTTATAATTTTGCAGTAAAAAGAATTGTAGAAACTATCATTAAATTGGTAGAAAAAAATAATATTGAAATTGGTGATATTGATTATATCGTATCACATCAAGCAAATATTAGAATATTGAAAGCGGCTGCTAAAAGATTAAATGTTGATGAAAGTCTATTTTTTTCAAATGTTGATAAAGTAGCTAATACAAGTGCGGCATCTATTCCAATTGCCCTTGATTCTTTAAATAAAAGAGAACAAATCAAAGAGGGTGCAAATATAATACTAGTTGGATTTGGTGCTGGATTAACGTATGGAGGAACATTTTTCAAATGGACAAAGTAGTAATGTGTTTTCCCGGTCAAGGGTCACAACAGCCAAATATGGCAATTGATTTATACAATTATAGTTCAAAAGTAAAAGAATTATTTCACTTAGCTAGTGATATTTCTCATCTTGATTTACATAAAATTTTAGTTGAAGGTGATTTGAATTTATTAAAGCAAACAGAAGTTGCTCAAAATGCAATTATATTAGCGAGTTTAAGTTGCTTTATTTTGTTAAAAGAGAAGGGGATTGATCCCTTAGTAACAGCTGGATTTTCATTAGGGGAGCTTATGGCTCTACGAGCTAGTGAAACTATTAGTGATGAAACTTTATTCCATCTAATCCATAAAAGAAGTAGTTTAATGGCTCAATATAGTTCTCAAGCAACTAAAGAATATGGTGAGATGGCAATGGCCGCTATTATCAACTTAGATAAGGCTAGTGTTGAAAAGATTATCGAAGACTCTATGTTTAACAATATTTTTGTTGCAAATGATAATACCCAAAAACAAGTGGTCATTTCTGGCGTTAAAGAAGAAATCGAAAGTTTGATTCCTTATCTAAAAGAAAATGGAGCTAGACGCGTTGTTATGTTAAAAGTTTCAGGACCTTTTCACACCCCATTATTAAAAGAAGCAGAAAATAAATTTGATGAATATTTAAATCAAACAAAATTTAAAGTACCAAAGGCTTTGGTTTATAGCAATGTTACAGGATCTATTGAAGAAAATATGAGATCTTTAATTCCAAAGCAAATTACCAATCAAGTCCAATGGCTTTCAATAATGAAGGATATAAATAAAAAGTTTGAAAATGTAAAAATTTATGAAGTAGGAGTTTCTAAAACTCTATCAAGCTTTTTCAAATCTGAGAATATGATTTGTACTCCTTGTGGAACAGTAGATCAAATAGAAGGATTATAATATGGAAACGAAAAAAGCAATTATTACAGGTGGATCAAGAGGCATTGGTTTAGCAATAATTAAGAAATTAAAGAGTGAAAATTATGAAATTTGGTATTTAAGCAGAAGTGAGATTGCTGAAAATTTAGGTAGCAATATTCACCATGTGCCCTGTGATATTGGAGACCATGTAATATTAGAAGACTGTTTAAAAGCTGTTATAAAAGAAGCTGGACAAATTGATTTATTAATTAATAATGCTGGAATTACCCGAGATAATTTAATCATGCGAATGAAACAAGAAGCTTGGGATGATGTTATAAATATTAATTTGACCTCTGCTTTTATTACCTCAAAAGTATTATCTAGAACTTTCTTAAAACAAAGAAGTGGTTCAATTATAAATATTGCCTCAGTTGTTGGTGTGGTTGGAAATGCTGGTCAAGCAAACTATAGCGCATCAAAAGCTGGTTTGATTGGTTTAACTAAAACTTTGGCAAAAGAATTTGCATCAAGAGGTGTTAGAGTTAACTGTGTAGCACCTGGTTTTATTGAAACAAGTATGAGTGATAAATTAACACAAGAGCAAAAGAACCAAATTGTAGAGAGTATTCCATTAAGTAGAATGGGAGATGTAAATGATATTGCAAACATTGTTTCTTTTTTGGCGTCATCACAAGCAAGTTATATAACAGGTCAAGTTATTTGTGTTGATGGTGGAATGGTTATATAGGAGGAATAAAATGAATAAAGTAGTAATTACAGGAATGGGGTGTATAACTCCTTTAGCAGATAATGTTGATGATTTTTATAAAGCAATAAGAGCAGGCGAATGTGGTATTGATAAAATTACTAGATTTGACGTTAGTGATTATCCTGCTAAAATTGCTGGAGAAGTAAAAAACTTTGATGTTACCAAGAGAATTGATAAAAAAAGAGCTAGATCTATGGCTTTATTTTCACAATTTGCCACTTATGCAGCTCATGAAGCTATTTATATGGCTAAATTAAATATTGAAGACGATAATAATATTGGTGTATATATAGGTAATGGTATTGGTGGTTTTGATGTGGCTGAAAATAATTTAGAAAAATTATTTACTAGAGGTCCTAGAGCTATTTCTCCTTTGACTATTCCTCTTTTAATAGGAAATGAGGCAGCTGGAAATGTTGCCATAATCAATAATCTCAAGGGTCCTTGTCATACAATTCAAACAGCTTGTGCTTCAGGCACGGATGCTATTGGATCAGCTTTTTTAGCTATTCGAAGTGGTTTTATTGAAATGGCTGTTGCCGGTGGTTGTGAAACACCTATAACAAAACTCTCCTTAGCTGGGTTTTCAAGACTCCATGCCTTGAGTGATTCCCACAATGATGAACCTAAAAAAGCAAGTTGTCCTTTTGATAAAAACAGAGATGGTTTTACAATGGGAGAAGGTGCTGGAATTCTTGTCATTGAAAGTGAAGCAAGTGCACTAAAAAGAAATGCAACTATTCTTGGTGAAATAATTGGATATGGTGCTTCTTGTGATGCTTTCCATATAACAGCTCCAAACCCTGAAGGCATTGGTGCTGCAAAAGCAATGCAAAGAGCTATAGAGATGAGTGGACTAAAAAATGAAGATATAGATTATATTAATGCCCATGGAACTAGTACTCCAGCCAATGATGTAATGGAAACAAATGCTATCAAATTAGTGTTTAAAGATTATGCCAAAGATATTAAAATATCCTCTACCAAGTCTATGACTAGCCATTTAGTTGGGGCTGCAGGTGCAGTTGAGGCTATTATTTGTGTAAAATCACTTGAAGAAGGATTTTATCCTGCTACAATAAATTATCAAACACCTGATGAAGAATGTGATTTAAATTATATTCCAAATAAGGGTATAGAAGCAAATATGGATTATGCCCTTAGTGAGTCTTTAGGCTTTGGTGGCCATAATGGGGTATTAATCTTTGGAAAATATAAGGGGTAAATAATGGAAATAACTGATATACTATTGCATAGAGATCCTTTTCTCTTTGTTGATGAAATAATAGAAGCGACTGAAAAGAAAATTGTTGGTAGCTACACATATAAAGAAAGTGAATTTTTTTTTAAAGGACATTTTCCTGACTATCCTGTAGTTCCAGGTGTTTTACAAATTGAATTGATGGCCCAAGTAGGTGGTGCAGGTTTAGCATTTGCAGGTCTTTTAGAGCCAGGACAGTTGTTTGTTTTAGGATCAGTTGAGAAAGCAAAATTTCGAAAAATAGTTAGACCAAAAGATAAATGTATTGTTGAGATTGAAAATCTTAGAGTATCTAAAATGGGAATAAAGCAAAAAGGTACGGTTAAGGTAGATGGGGAAATTGTTTCCCAAGCTACTTGGCTTTGCATTTTGGTTGGGGAATAAAGAATGGTAGTTCAAGAAAAAATAATCAGAAATGTTTGTTTAACAGCTCATCCTAAAGGATGTAGAGAGTATGTCGAAACTGAAGTTGATTTTGTTAAAAAAGCAATGAATGGAGAACATGGAAGTTTATATAAACCAATAGAAGAAGAGAAAAAGAATGTCTTAGTACTAGGATGTTCAACCGGTTACGGCCTTTCTTCAAGAATTGTTAGTGCATTTGCAATGAAAAATAATACTTTAGGTGTATCTTATGAAAGAGCCCCTAGTGCTACGAAATGTGCTACCCCAGGTTGGTATAATAACAAAGTTTTTGATGAGCTTGCTACAAAAGAAAATTTATACTCAAAAACAATAAATGGCGATGCATTTTCTCTTGAAATCAAACAGCAAGTGGTTGATTCAATTAAGAAAGATTTGGGAAAAATTGACTTAATCATTTATAGTGTTGCATCTCCTTTAAGAGTGGATCCTTTTACGAAAGAAACTTATAGATCTGTTTTGAAGACAATAGAAAAAGAATTTTCAAATTATAATATTGATCTTAAAAGTGAGATTATTAATACAGTAAGTTTAGAAACTGCAACAGAAAAACAAATTCACGATACCATTAAAGTAATGGGTAGTGAAGATTGGAAATTATGGATTGAAACTTTGCTTAAAAATAATTGTCTTAATGATAATTGTAAAACGATAGCCTATTCATACATTGGCCCTAAGTTAACTTACCCAATTTATAGGGAAGGAACTATCGGAAAGGCAAAAGAAGATTTAGAGAATGGTGTTACTGGCATTAATAAAATGCTAGAAAATATCAATGGAAAGGCTTATGTCTCTGTTAATAAAGCTTTAGTAACAAGAGCTAGTGCCGTAATTCCAATTGTCCCTTTATATATAGCTTTATTATATGATGTAATGAAAGCAAAGGGCGTTCATGAAAATTGTATTGAACAAATATATAGACTTTTCAATGATAAGCTTCCAAATTCAATTGTTGATGAAATGGGAAGAATTCGACTTGATGATTTCGAAATGAGAGAAGACATTCAAGAAGAAGTTGAAAAGCTTTGGAAGACTCTTAAAGAGGGGGAGAAGTTAGCTGTAGGAGATCTAAAATCTTTTAAAGCTGATTATTCTCACCTTCATGGCTTTGGCTATAAAAACATCGATTACTCAAAAGATGTGGATCTAGAAAGACCTTAAATCTATATAAGAGGTGTGTTGACGCTATCCTTTTTTAGAAAAATTTC
>CAZJGS010000009.1:31326-35683 GCA_964545735.1 uncultured Spirochaetaceae bacterium | reverse complement strand
GTTTATGAAACGCGATATTACCCATTAAAACAGAATAAAACCTGAATTAATTGTCAATATTGGTTAGAATAATTGTCAAAAAGCTGGAATTTTTGTTCGAAAATTTTAGAATGTACACAAAAAAATATAATTATTTTGAATCAAAGACTAATTAAAAAACATAGAGGATATTAAATTCTCTATGTTTTTTATTTGATCATATTTGATCATATCTGATAGTTTTTTTGTGTATGCGGCTAACTGGAATTGAACCAGCACAGGCTTTCGCCCACAAGCACCTCAAGCTTGCGTGTCTACCAATTCCACCATAGCCGCAGAAGGTATTATGGGAGAAAGATACACTAAGATAATATTCTCGTCAAGTAGGAATATAGGTGATTAAAAAGCAAAATATATGATACAAATATTAACTTTATTCAATAATTCAAAAGGCTAGTTGCAAACAGATTAAATGAGGTTTAAACTGCTTGTATATGAAAACTTATCAAGAAATAAATTCGATAGCTTGGGATAATGAAGTTGCTAACAATAACTTTTGGACTGTCCCTATTAAAGAAGAGACTTTAAACAAAGCTAGGAATGGTGATTTTAATATTTTTTTGACTCCATCAAAGATAATCAAAAAAGAATGGTTAGCCGATTATAAAAATAAAAATATACTTGCTTTAGCTTGTGCTGGTGGGCAACAAGCCATAGCTTTTGCTGCTGCTAATAATAATGTAGTAGTTTATGATATTAGTGAAAAACAACTAGAACAAGACAAAAAAACAGCTAAGAAATATAATTTGAACATAAAGACAGTAAAAGGTGATATGCAAGATCTTTCAGTCTTTGATGATGAGAGCTTTGATTATATTTTTAATCCAACATCAACCTGTTTTATTAGTGATGTAGAGAAAGTTTATAGAGAGTGTTTTAGGGTGTTGAAAAAGGGTGGTGAATTTATTACAAGTGCTATTAATCCTGCCTTATATTTATTTGATGAAAAGGATGTTTTAAAAAATAAATTAAAAATTAAATATACAATTCCTTATTCGGATCTTTCTAGTTTAAAGGAAAAGCAAATCGAAAAAATGATAAAAGAAAAAGACACTTTTGAATTTAGCCATACAATTGACAAATTAATTGGGGGCTTAACTAAAAGTGGTTTCTATATTATAGATTTTTATAGTGATTATAGTAATAATGAATTATTAGATAGCTTTATACATGATTGTTATTTTGGAATTAGATGCAAAAAGGGCTGATAGAATAGATTTTGATAATACTTATTGAAGCTTTCTACAATTATCCCTAATTAAACAAGGAGAAAACATGAAAATTGGTATTTTAACTAGTGGAGGGGACTGCCCAGGTCTAAATGCGGTAATTAGAGGTTTTAGCAAGTATGTCTTTAATCAAATTAAGGATGTAACCCTTTATGGTTTTACTGATGGATATTTTGGATTAATAAATAACGAACATAGAATTTTAAAAAAGAAAGATTTTTCTGGAATATTAAATGTTGGTGGTACAATTTTAGGGACAAGCAGACAACCTTATAAATTAATGACTGTTGAAGATAGAAATGGTGACTCAAAGATTGATAAGATGAAAAAAACTTATGAAGAACTAGACCTTGATTTATTAGTTACTCTTGGTGGCGCTGGTACTCATAAAACAGCAGCTCTCCTTTCTAAAGAAGGTTTAAATGTTATAGGTCTTCCAAAAACTATCGATAATGATATATGGGGTACTGATGTAACTTTTGGTTTCCACAGTGCTGTTGATATTGCAACGGACTGTATTGATAGAATTCATACCACTGCAGCTAGTCATGGAAGAACAATGTTTATTGAAATCATGGGTAACAAAGTAGGTTGGTTAACTTTATACGCAGGTATAGCCGGTGGTGCTGATGCAATCCTTTTACCCGAATTTCCTTATGATCCTGTAGCTGTTGCAGAGTTAATTGATGAGAGAAATAAAGAAGGTCATGCTTTTACTATTATTGCAATAGCTGAAGGAGCTATGACAAAAACAGAAGGTAAATTAACAAGGGGTGAAAGAGTTGCCTATAGAGGTGGAGAAGCTTCTTCAACTAAAGCATTAGCCGCTTATATAGAAGGTAAATGTGATGTTGAAACTAGAGTTGTTGTACCCGGTCATATTCAACGTGGTGGTAATCCAAGTGCTTATGATAGAGTGTTATCATCTGAAATGGGTAGCTTTGCAGGACGATTAGCACTAGAGGGCAAGTTTGGTACTTCTGTAGCAATGAAAGATAATAAGATATCATATAATAAATTATCTGATATTGCAGGTAAAACAAAGTATATTTCAAATAATCATCAAATGATAAATATTGCCAGATCTTTAGGCATTAGTATTGGTGATGGTAAAAAATACAAATTAGAAGAAATATAAATTTAATATTTATAAATAGTAATACCTCAATAATAGTTAATTTTTCTATTATTGAGGTATATTTTTTATGCTTAGTAAATCAGATTTTTTAACCCTTAACAGCGCCGGCTGTTACACCTTCGATAAATTGTCTAGCCATGGCTAAATATAAAAAGAGAACAGGTATTGCAGATAAGGTTAGTACTGCAAGAACTTTTGACCAGTCTGTCTGATATTGACCAAATAGTCGTGTTACACCTAATAGCAAGGTCTTACTTTTTTCGTCATTAATAAAAATTAATGGGAACCATAAGTCATTCCAAAAAGGAATTAAATTATAAATAGCAACTGTTGATAGTGCAGGTTTTGTTAAAGGCACTATAATATGGGTAAAAATTCTAAATCTAGAAGATCCATCCATTATAGCTGCTTGTGACAATTCTTTTGGTATCTCTCTTATAAATTCTGTTAAAATAAATATTCCGATTGGGATACCCATAGCAACATAAATAGGAATTAAAGACCATATTGTATTTAATAAAGATAGAGCCTTAATAATTTCTAATATTCTAATAGAAGCAATTTTAATTGGAAGCATCATTCCAGCTATCATAAAGAAGAATATTATTTTTGAATTTCTCTTTTTCCAAAAAGCTAAAGCATATGCTGCAAGGGATGAGAAAATAATCACTAATAATAGTGATAATAGCACTACAATAAAGCTATTTTTGAAATATATTAAAAAGTCACTATCTTTAAAAACTGTAGTGTAATTCGAAAAGTTGAACTTACTTGGTAATCCAAAAGGATTGATGTAAATTGATAATCTTGTTTTAAAACTGTTTATTAGTAATACATAAATTGGGAAAAGAACAATAAAGCTCCAAACTATCATAATAAAATGATAAAAAATATGTCTGTTTTGTTTTTTTAAACTACCGCTTTGTGCCATTTAGTTATCCCCCCTAGTTAATTTTAATACAGGAATAACACCTATTAATAAAACAATAAAAGTTATTGTTGCTATTGCAGCACCAAGACCTGGATCTGCTATTGCAACAGGATGTTCTCCTGCAATACCAGTTCTGTAGAAGAGGGTACCGAGTAAGTCAGTTGCATAGTTAGGAGCTCCATTAACCGTTTCTGTAGCAAAAATAATATCAAAAGCATTGAAGTTATTTACAAAGGTAAGAATTGTAACCATACCAATAACGGGTTTTATTAAAGGAAGTTTGATTTTTGTAAAAGTCTGCCAAGCTGAAGCACCTTCAATAGCTGCAACTTCAAGACAATCTTGTGGAATATTTTTCAAAGCTGCTACAAACATCATTGTAGGTATTCCCATCCATTGCCAGCAAGAGATAAGAGAAACTACAACTAAAGCAGTTTGAGTTGATCCTAACCAGGGTTGTGATAAAAAGCCTAGTCCTAATTTTGTTAAAGCATCACCAGACCAAACTGGGTTTAGTAGCAATTTCCACAGATAACCAGTAACTAAAACAGCAAAAGTTGTTGGAACGAAAATAACTGTTTGATAGAAACTTCGTGCCTTCATTGTTTTTGTGGTTATAATTACTGCAAACAAAATTCCAAGACCATTTTGAATTATCATGTTTATTAGAAAGAATATTACTGTATGAAGAAAAGCTCCTCCATAACGAATAGAAAGAGTTTCATCGGTAAATAATTTTTTAAAATTACCGAAGGCTATAAATTCTCTAGTGGCATCAGTGTTTCCAGTGTATAAGCTTAATCTAATCGAATCTAATAGGGGAAAGGCCATGAATGTTGTATATATTAATAAAGCAGGCAATATATATAAAATCCAATACCAACCACTAGGTTCTACTGATAAGTGTTTATTTTGTTTTTTTAATTTCATATTTAAACCTATTATAGCTGCTAAGATATCTTAGCAGCTAAATTTGTAGATTTTATAAATCTAAATTTGTAGATTTTATAAATCTAAATT
>CAZJGS010000009.1:0-31226 GCA_964545735.1 uncultured Spirochaetaceae bacterium | reverse complement strand
AGCTAAATTTGTAGATTTTATAAATCTAAATTTGTAGATTTTATAAATCTAAATTATCGTATGCTTTTTGTACATCATTGGCTGCTTGAGTTGGAGTTATAGCTCCTTTCATTACTTTAATTACAGCTTGATCCATAGGTGAATAAAGGTCTAATAATAAAGGCCATACAAAACGAGCATCAGTTTCTTTACCATTGTTTAATGCTAAGAATTCATTAGCTTGTTTTAATTCAATGCTAATTGGAACATTAATCATTGGGAAGAAACCAGCAGGTAGATATTTAGAAGCAGTTGTAGCACCTTCAACAGTACATAACCAACTTAAGAAAGCTTTTGCTTCTGCTGGATATTCTGTTGTTGTGTTCATAGTAATTGCCATATCAGGGTGGAAACAAATTGCAGTCTTATTTCCCTTTGGTGCAGGTATTGCAAATACGCCCCAATCAAATGTTGCTTCTCCATAAGTTCCAACAGTCCAAGAACCGTCGATGAACATTGCAGCTTTACCTGTTGCAAAAAGAGCTTGTGAATCATTATATGTTACTGATTCAAAACCGTTTGGACAATATTTAGCTACGTCTTTCATAGCAGTATAAGCTTTTACAAAGTTTGCATCATTTAATTTTAATTCGCCGCTTTCATATTTTACTCTTTGTGAAGCTCCACCAACATAGTTAGGAAGTGCACCAAAGAAGAATGTTTCTAAAATATCCCACTCGTCAGCTAAACCATTAGATAGAGGAGTAGTTCCACTAGATTGTAATTTTGCACAAACAGTTAAGAATTCTTCCCAAGTATTAGGAACGTTAACATTTGCTTTTTTAAACAAGTCTTTGTTGTAATAAACAGCATGAGAAACAGCTGCAAAAGGTATAGCAAACATTTTACCATCAGAGGTCATCCAAGGTGCTTTATTTGATTCAGTGAAATTAGAAAGTCCTTCAATGTCTGAACAATCTGCAAAATAACCAGATTCGAATAATTCAATACCAGGTGCGTATGATCTAGCATACATTAAGTCTGGACCAGTTGCTGAATCAAGTTGAAGTCTTAAAGTAGTATTATAATCAGCTGGGTTAGTTGGTTTAAAATCTATTTCTACATCTGGGGCTACTTTACTATAAGCATCTAATAAATTGTTCATAGCAGTAACATCATCAGCTCTCCATGAGCCCATTGTTAAAACAGTTTTTCCAGTTTGTTTTTCATCACTTCCGGCTGCAAATAAATTTGTACCTAAAGCTAATAAAACAGTTAATGTAATTAAAAAAATCTTTTTTTTCATTTTTTAATCTCTCCTTATTTTTTAAAACTATACTTAGTATTGTATATGTTTATTAATTCTGTCAATGAAAAAATGAAATATTATTAACATTAGTAATTTAGACAAATTAAATTAATCGATTAAAATAAAATAAGTTGTTATATTGCATAGAAATAAATAAAATATATGTTTGTTAAGTAATAGGTTAACTATACGTTTGTAAGTGTTATTTTGTATATATTTTATGTTTTTTTACTTTTTGTATTTTTTCATTGACAGAATAATTTAATGGTTTAATAATAGATTAATAGAAAAAGGATAAAATCGATGGCAAATGGACAGTATCAAAAACTTTTAAATTCAACACAGATAATTAGAGAGTTGAGAAATGGCCCAAAATCTAGGAATTATTTGGTTCAGAATCTCAAGGTTCAACCCTCTACAGTAACTTATACTATAAATAGGTTGAAAGATTTAAATTTAGTTGTAGATAGCAAGGTTATAAGTGAAGACAATCATAAAAAAGGTAGAAAAAGCACTCAAGTTTTATTAAAT
The DNA here is from genome assembly GCA_964545735.1 of uncultured Spirochaetaceae bacterium. Lineage (GTDB taxonomy): Bacteria > Spirochaetota > Spirochaetia > Sphaerochaetales > Sphaerochaetaceae > Pleomorphochaeta. The sequence continues at coordinate 29,407 of CAZJGS010000009.1, read as the reverse complement.
AAACATGTAGGTGTGGTTTTTGGTGTCGACTTGTTGGTGGATAATTTTAATGTAATAATTTCCAATATTGATGGTACTTTATTTACATCACTCCATGAAGATTTTAATGATGTAATTATCACTGCAAAAAAGGGAAGTGTTCAGAGGTTTAAACAATGTATAAAATATATTCTTTCAAGTATTGAGGCCAAATGTTGCAGTACTACTCTCTTAGGTGGGTGTTTCGCAGTTGCCGGGATAATCGATTTTAATGGTTTAGCAATAATAAAAAGTTTGACTCATGGAATTGTTGATACAAATATTGAAGACTGTATTAAGGATAAAGCATATCCTGTTTACTTGGAAAATGATGCCAACTGTGCTGCTATAAGATATCGAAATGAAAATTATGATAGTTATTTATATTCTTTGGTTAGAACCTATTACAACCACGTATTACCCGATGGAGTTCCTCTCTTAGGAGTGGGAATGGGGATTGTTATTAATGGTCAATTATTTAGAGGTTATGAGTCAAAGGCCGGTGAGTTTGTTAATTTTGTATATCAAGAAGGAAAGCAAATAAGACAATTAGATATAGGCAATGAGGATCTTATGCAACTCAATGACAATATATCTAGTTTGAAATTATTTATAAATAATTATGTGGACAAATTATTGTTTACAAATGCATTATTAAATCCAAGAACTATATATTTGGGTGGAGATTCTGAAATTTGGAATGAACATATTTTAAAAAGTATTGGTGAAAGATTTCCTGATAAAAATGAAGAGGATATAAAATCTACTTTTTGCTTTTCATTTTTAGAAAACACTGAAGATGATATAGCATATGGAGCAAGCCAACTAATGTTAGATTTCTTATTCCATATGCCTTATTTAAATTCTAAAGAACAAACTTGGGAACAAAATCCGTCCCCATTGTTAGATGGTATTTAGATTAACGCTTCAAACTCTTTTAGCATTTGTTTAAAGTGATCAACAGCAGCTACAATTGGCTCTTGTCTCGACATATCAACACCAGCTAATTTAAGTGTATCAATTGGGAATAAGGAGCCGCCACTTTTTAAGAAACTCATATATTCATCCAAGTCTTTTTTATCCCCATTTAATACTTTATTACTAAGGGCTATAGCTGCCGAAATACCTGTAGCATATTTATAAACATAATAAGAAGAGTAGAAATGAGGAATTCTTAATCCTTCCATATCGCTTAATTCAAGAAGTTCAACACTATCACCAAAATAAAGTTCTAATAATTTTCTGTATTCACTTCTCATTACATCGACTGTGATTGGTTTTCCTTCTTCTGCAAGGGTGTGCATAATATGCTCATATTCAGCAAACATAGTCTGTCTAAATAATGTTGCAATAATATCATCGATTTGTTTTCCCAATATATAAGCCTTTTCTTTATTATCTTTAGCATTATCGAGTAAGTATTTAGCCAATAATTGCTCATTAAAAGTAGAGGCAACTTCCGCTTCAAAAATAGTATAACTATGATTAAAATAATTATTATTTTTTGCACTGTAGTGGGAGTGCATTGAATGTCCTCCCTCATGTGCCATTGTAAAGATATCTCTAAGATCATCCTCATTATAATTTAAAAGAATATAGGGGTAACTAGTATAAGTTCCGCTTGAAAAAGCGCCACTTCTTTTACCTTCATTCTCATATTTATCAACCCATCTTTGAGTTGTTAAACCCTCTTTAATAGTAGAAGTATATTCTTCTCCCAAAGGAGATAAAGCTTTCACAACCAAATCAACAGCACTTTCATAACTGTGATGAGTCTCATATCCCTCTACTAAAGATGTATAAACATCATAGTGTTTAATAGTCTCTTTATTCATTAATTTAGCTCTTAACTTATAATATTTATGAAGGGTATCTAGATTGTTATGTACTTGCTCAATAAGGTTGTCATAAACTTTTTCATCAACATTGTCCCCAAATAACTTTTTGCTTCTAGTTGAGCTATAGCCTCTTACAGTAGAAGAAAAAATATCTTGTCTTATAGAAGTTTCATAAGTATTTGCTAAAGTATATTGATGATCTTTGTAAACATTATATAGTTGAGTGTAGGCTTGTTTTCTAATTTTTTCATCATTATCTTTTAAAAATAAAGAAAAAGTAGATTGAGTTAGTGGGGTGCCATTGATTTCTCCAAATTTAAAATCAACATTGGTTAAATCACTAAATATTTTACTTGCTTTGCTGCCAACTTCCATTTGAGCAGCTAGTATTTTTTCAGATTTTTCATCTAATACATGCTCTTTTTGTCTTTTTAGTCTAAATAAAGTGACTTTTAAGTGATCAAAATCCTTATCTTCTAAATATTTATTAAAGGTTGCATCCTCTAAACTTAAAATTTCACCATCCCAAAAAGCTAGGGCTGAAACATATTTAGTATAAACTGTGGTAACCGCACTCATCATTTTTAAGTTTTCAACATTACTTGAGTCCCCTGAAATCTTTAGTTGAGCATATTGAAATAAGTTTTCTAATTCAGTATCACTTTTCTCTGCCCAATCAAAAGCTTTTAATAGACTCGCTTTAGAGCTAATTAACTTACCATTTAAATCTTCAGCTTGTTGGATTTTCTTTTCTTCAAATTGCTTTAGTGTTTTGTAAAAAGCCTTATCATCAGAGAATAATGGGGATAAATCCCAGGTATCTTCTTTTTTAATTTCATTTCTTTTCATAATATTTCCTTATTTTATATTTTCTAATAATAGGTTCATAGCTCTTGCAGCTTTTCCTCTGTGGCTATAAAGGCCTTTAATATCTGGGTCTAATTCAGCCATGGTTTTATTTAATTCAGGTATAAAGAAAATAGGGTCATATCCGAAACCGTCACTTCCCATTTGATTTATAGTAATTTGACCTTTTACTTCTTCGGTGACACTATAAATTCTATTTGGACTAATGAAAGCGATTAAGCAGCAAACAAAACTTGCATTTCTGTTTTTTACACCTTTTAAATTGCTTAGTAGATAGTCATTTCTTTCAGGACTTTCTAGTATCCTATTAAAAATATCACTTCCATATCTGGCTGTTTTTACCCCAGGTTTATTGTCCATAGCTTCAACGCATAGGCCTGAGTCATCGGCAATAATGGGTGTTTTTAATTGTTCATATAATGCTTGTGCTTTGAGCAATGCATTACCTAAAAAGGTTGGCTCATTTTCATCTACTTCAACCATTTCCTTAGCTTTAACTAAATTAATATTTGGCATTAAAGCTTCTAATTCTTGGTGTTTGTGATCATTTGTTGTTGCTAAAATAAAGTTCATAGAATAAAGATACAATGGGATTAATAAGTAGACAAGCAATAATGATATAAAGTTGATTATTTTTCTTGCCAATCTGTATTATCAATGTTTTACTATTTAAAGAAAGTTTGATAAATTGAACAAAGGAGTGAACAAATATTAATTTTTAATTAATAAAAGAACTTTTTAATCAATTTATCTTTTTTCATTTTATTGGGTTTTTATATTTAAAAGGTAGGTCTCTATGGTTAAGAAAACCTCTATGTATGATGAGCATGTAGAGTTAAAAGGGAAAATGGTTGAATTTGCTAATTATCTATTGCCAATTCAATATACCTCCATTGTTGACGAGCACTTAGCTGTTAGGCAAAGGGTTGGAATTTTTGATGTATCTCATATGGGAGAAATATTAATTGAAGGCAAGAATGCCATAGCTTTTGTTAACTATCTTGTCTGCAGTGATATTTCTAAAATACAAAGTTCAAGAATAAAATATTCCTTACTTTTAAATGAAAAAGGTACAATCATTGATGATTTACTTGTTTACTGTTTAAGTGAAACTAAACTACTGCTTGTGGTAAATGCTTCTAACAAAGAAAAAGATTATAAATGGATAACCGACAATAAGATAGCGGGTATAAAAATTACTGATAAAAGTGATAGCTACTCTCAAATTGCCATTCAAGGCCCCTTATCAAAGACCATTTTGACCCATATAGTTAATGCGGATTTTCTCCCAAAAAAATACTACAGTTTTATTGAAAAAGTTAATATTCTCTCCCATGAAGTACTAATATCAAAAACAGGCTATACCGGAGAAGATGGTTATGAAATATATGGTGAGGGAGATGCAATTAAAGATATATTTAATTCTCTTATCCAATTAGGAATCACCCCTTGTGGCCTTGGATCTAGAGATACTTTAAGATTAGAGGCTGGAATGCCTTTGTATGGTCATGAAATGAATGAGGATATTACCCCATTAAATACTTCTCTAGAATTTTTTTGCAAATTAGAAAAAGATTATTTTATAGGAAAAGAAAATTTAGTTGATAAGGGAATAACAAGAGTTGGTTTGTTTAATCTTGATAAAGGAATTATCCGAGAAAACATGGAAGTATTTTTTGAAAACAATCTTATAGGGAGTACTACTAGTGGTACTTTTTTACCATATTTAAAGGGCTCTTATGCTATGGCAATTATAGATAAAAAATATTCTCTTGAAAATACTGTTGTTGATGTTAAAATTAGAAATAGATTTGTTAAAGCTAAAGTAGTTAAGCTTCCTTTTTATAAAAGGAAAAAGGTAGGAGTGTAAAAATGGAAAATGAATTGTTGTACAGTGAATCTCATGAATGGGTAAAGTGGATAAGTGAAACTGAAGCTTATGTTGGTCTAAGTAAATATGCTGCAGCTCAATTAGGTGATATTGTATATATAAACATTGATGCACAAGAGGTCTCTGTAAAAGATGTTTTAGGTGACATTGAAAGTGTTAAAGCTGTATCTGATTTTTATTCCCCCTTAGAGGGAGAAGTCATTGAAGTAAATCAAGAGATTGTCGATAATCCCGCTCTAATAACTGAAGATGCTGAAAATGTATGGATTTGTAAGATTGCAAATATTAAAAATAAGGTTAAATTATTAAGTAAGAAAGAATATGAAGCTTTCATAGAGGAATAATAATGAGCTATGTAGTTACTAGTGAAATAGAAAAACAACAAATGCTAAATACTATTGGAGTTTCTAAAATAGAAGAATTATTCGTAGATGTTCCTAAAGATGTATTGTTAAACTCTCCTTTAAATTTAGAAGAAGGTATAAGTGAATTTGAAGTTTTAAGTGATTTGAGCCAAATTGCTGATAAGAACACAGTTTATACTTCAACTTTTAGAGGAGCTGGTAGCTATAGACATTTAATCCCTGAGGTTGTTAAGCATTTGAGTAATTTAAATGGCTTTGTTACCTCCTATACTCCCTATCAAGCAGAGATTGCCCAGGGTAATTTACAATCTATCTTTGAATATCAAACTGAAATTTGTGATTTATGTGATATGGATATATCAAATGCTTCTATTTATGATGGAGCTAGTGCAGCTTGTGAAGCACTAATGATGACTCTTTCTAGAAATAAAAACAAATTTCTTGTTTCAAAAAGTATTCATCCTAATTTTCGACAGGTTATAAAAACTTATGCTTTTGCTAGAGATATTATAGTAGAAGAAATTGAATGTGATAGTGGAATCACATCAAAGAATGATTTTTTAAATAAAATCTCTGATGATGTAGCTTCTATAATTGTACAAAGCCCAAACTTCTTTGGTCTTATTGAAGATGTGGAATCTATTGTTAAAATTGCTAAAGAAAATAAGATGGAGTGTGTTGAAATAGTAAACCCTATTTCTTTAGGACTATTAAAAACCCCAAGAGAATTAGGTGTTGAAATAACCTGTGGCGAAGCTCAACCTTTGGGCTTAGACCAAGGATTTGGCGGTCCTTATCTGGGATTTATTGCTTGTAGCAATAAATATTTAAGAAAAATACCAGGCAGGCTTGTCGGGCAAACTACAGATAGTAAAGATAATATATCCTATGTACTAACACTGCAGGCTAGAGAGCAACATATAAGACGAGAGAAAGCGACTTCTAGTATTTGCTCAAATCAGGCCCTTAGTGCTTTAAGATGTTTGATTTATATGGGTGCTATGGGAAAGATGGGTATAAAAGAAGTTGCAAGAAGATCTTTTAATAATGCTCACTATGCAATGAAAAAAATAATAACTATCCCTGGGTTTTCACTAAAATATGAGGGAGAATTTTTTCATGAATTTGTTATTTCTACTAAAATTGATGTGGATGTAATAAATAAGAGACTTAGAGACTTAAATATTGAAGGGCCTTATAAGTTAAATGATAAGCAAATGCTTGTCTGTGTTACTGAAGCACTAAGCAAAAAAGAAATAGATAAGTTTATTACTTGTTTAATTGAGGTGAGCAAATGGAATTAATATTTGAAAAATCAATAAATGATCATCGCTGTACCATATTACCTAAACAAGATATTGAAGACTTTGATATAGATGAGTCTTTGCTTAGAAAAAGCCCTGTTAATTTACCTGAAATAGCTGAGGTTGATTTGGTTAGACATTATACTAATTTATCAAAACAAACCTTTGGTGTAGATAATGGCTTTTACCCCTTAGGCTCCTGTACCATGAAATATAATCCAAAAGTTAATGAAACTTGTGCCGCTCTAAAAGGCTTTACTAATATTTCTCCAAATGGTGATATATCTGATATTCAAGGAGCTTTAGAGGTAATATATGCAAGTGATAAAGCTTTTTGCGAAATAACAGCTATGGACAAAATGGTATTTCAACCAGGCGCTGGTGCTCATGGTGAATTTACCGGCCTTTTAATGATTAAGAAATATCACTGTCTTAGAAATGATTTTAAGAGAAATAAAGTAATTATTCCTGATAGTGCCCACGGAACCAATCCAGCTAGTGCTACAATGAATGGCTATAGTGTTGTTACAATTACAAGTAAAGCTGGTTTAGTTGATTTAGATGAGTTGGATAAAGTCTTAGATGATAGTGTTGCAGCACTTATGCTAACAAATCCAAATACTTTAGGTCTTTATGATTCAGGTATTTTAGAAATTACGAAAAAAGTTCACTCAGCGGGTGCTTTGTGTTATTATGATGGTGCTAACTTAAATGCTATAATGGGTATTTGTAAACCGGGTGATATGGGATTTGATTGTATTCATTTAAATTTACATAAAACCTTTTCGACTCCTCATGGAGGAGGGGGCCCTGGTGTTGGTGCTTTTGGATGTAAGGATTTTTTAATTGATTACTTACCTAATCCGATCGTAGAAAAAAATGATAATAAATACTATTTCAAAAATGTTAAAAATAGTATTGGCAAAGTTACAGCCTTCTATGGCAACTTTTTAGTACTTGTAAAAGCTCTAGCTTATATAAAACACCTAGGCTCTAATGGAATAAAAGAAGCAAGTGAAAATGCTGTTTTAAATGCTAATTACATGATGGCTAAGTTAAAGCATAACTATAATGTGGCTTTTGATAGATATTGTATGCATGAATTTGTATTAGATCTATCAAATTATAAAAATGAATATGGGATTAGAGCTTTAGATATATGTAAGAGAATGATGGATTTTGATATGCATCCACCAACAATGTATTTTCCATTGATTGTACATGAAGCACTAATGTTTGAACCTACTGAAACTGAAAGTAAGCAAACTCTCGATGAAGCTGTTGAAGTGTTAATAAAAATATCTAATGAGGTAAAAGATTCGTCCTTTGATTTAAGTAAAGCTCCTTTTACAACAAAGTACTGTAGGCTAGATGAAGTGAAAGCAGCTAGAAACCCAGTGGTGAGATATGAGCATAAAAAAAATTGAATATTATGAGAGTGATAATTTTAATCCGTATTTAAACCTTTCTTTTGAAGAAAAATTATTAAACCAATATGAAGATGGGACTTTAATATTTTATTTATGGCAAAATACAGATTGTGTGGTAATCGGTAAAAATCAATGTGCAAAAGAACAATGTCATTTAGATTTAATGGAAAAAGAGCATGTTAAATTAGCTAGAAGATCTTCTGGCGGTGGTGCTGTATTCCATGATTTAGGTAACTTAAATTTTACATTTATTACATCTAGTGAAGATTTTGATATTAAAAAAAATTTACAAGTAATTAGAGTGGGATTAAGAGCTTTTGGCATTGAATCCTATTTTAGTGGAAGAAATGATTTATTAGTCGATGAATTTAAAATTAGTGGGCAAGCTTATTTAAAAACTAAAGGGGCATGTTTACATCATGGGACTTTATTAGTTAATACTAATTTACATAATTTAGGAAGATATCTAAAAACAGATGATGATAAATTAAAGGCACATGGTGTTAAAAGTCATGCTCAAAGAGTTAGAAATCTTTCTGATTTTGTCTCAGGAATTTCCATTGATCAAATTAAAGCTAGTTTAAAAAAAGCTGTTATTTCTGTTTTTGATTGTGAATTAGTTAAAAAAGAAGTAATTGAAAATGAATTGTTTAGAAAATACTATAGTAAAGAATGGTTATTTCGATTAAATAAGTTAGGTGAGCAAATAACTAAGCGTTTTGAATATGGTTTGATTGATATAAATTTAGAAATTGATAATGAAATTATAAATAGGGTTAGTGTTAATAGTGATATGATGGATGTCGATATTATAGAAGAAATTAAAGCTTGTTTTATAAATAAAACTTTTAATCATTCGTTGTTAGGATTTTTAAGTCTAAGTAATAAGCAAATAGAAAATGATATAAAAGCTATGCTAGAGGAAAGATTATGTACGACCTAATTGTAATAGGGGCCGGACCTGCTGGATATGAAGCGGCTTTAACTGCTGCCAAATTGAACAAAACTGTTTTATTGGTAGAAAAAAATATTATTGGTGGTACTTGCTTAAATTACGGATGTATACCTACCAAATCTTTACTCGCTCAAAGTAAAAAGTATAAAGATTTGTTTACTCTAAACACTTTTGGTGTGGAATGTGATAATCCAACCTTCAACTATAAACAAATGCTTGCTAACAAAAACAAAACCGTAGATAGATTGGTAAAAGGAATTGAATTTTTATTAAAAAAGGGAAAAGTAGAGATATTATACGGGGAGGCTACTTTAATAGATAAAAACTCAATTAAAGTGGAAAATGAAATTTATATGGGCCATTACATTTTAGTTGCTACAGGATCTTCTTCAGCTAAACTTAATATTCCAGGCTTTGAAAACTGCATAGATAGTAACGAGCTACTAGATACAGACTTAACTAATATAAAACAAGTTATCATTATAGGTGGCGGGGTAATTGGAGTAGAAATTGCTACAATACTATCAAATTTGAATATAAAAGTAATTATAATAGAAGCCCAGAACCAATTAATTCCAAATTCAGATGAAATGGCTGCCTCAAGACTCAAAAGGCTATTAAACAAATCTGGGGTTAGCATAAATTTAAATTCTTTTGTAAAAAAAATAGAAAAAGGAATTGTATATACAGATAAGAAACAATTTGAGGGAGACCTTATTTTAAGCTGTGTAGGAAGAGTCCCTAATATTGGAAATCTTGATCCAAATAATTTACTCTTAAAAGATAAGTCTTTTATTAAAGTAAATGATGATTTTCAAACAAATTTAGTGAATATATTTGCTGTTGGGGATTGTGTTAGGGGGTGGCAATTAGCTCATTATGCTAGTTCGTGTGCTATTAATGTAGTTAACAAATTATTTGATAATTTATTTAAGAGAGAATATTCTTTAAATTTAAAGTCAGTTCCTAGGTGTATTTATACAAGTGATGAGATTTCTATTATCGGAGAAGATCCAGATGAGAGGGATATAGTTGTTCAAAGTGATTTTGTAGCAAATCCTAGAGCTTTAATTGATAACCAAAATAGAGGCTTTGTTAAATTAATATTTACAAGGGAAGGTTATTTTAAAGGTGGAACTATTATGTGCTCTAGGGCTAGTGACATGATAAATATACTTGTAAGCGCCTTAAACAATCATTTAACAATCTCTCAAATGAAAAAGGATATATTTCCTCATCCCTCTTTCTCAGAGAGTTTTAAGGATGTTTTAAATAAAGTGAATTGTATCTAATTATCAAATATATAAAATGCTAAAAAAAATGTGGAAGATTAATATAATTTTCCACATTTATATTTTTGGGTTTCTTTATGATAATTTTAAGCTTTGATTTAATAGACTTTTCGCTGCACTAATAGAAGAAGCTACAGTGCCTTTTTTTATATCCAAAGCTTTGGCTAAAGTTCTTTGAGAAACATGCATATTAAGAGTTTTCCTTATCTTCTTAGCATTATTTATCATTGCTTTCTTATCCCATGAAATTGAAGTATTTAATTGATCCTTGTTAAATAAATTTGATTTTAATTTGTAATAATTTATCAAATAATTTTTGTAGTGCTTATTGTTCAATTGAGAGTATTTCTCATATCTTTCAATTTTTTCTTTTTGTAATTCCCTACAGACAGAAAATAAATTTATGATACTTAACTTGTCAGCTGAATAAATATAAGCGACTTCATTGATGAAATTTTCTAAAATAGCATCTGGCATAGTTAATAGCAGCAATAAAATACTTCTCTTAGTGGACTTTCTTTCAATTTTTGCTCTTAAACAATCTAAATGTTTAAAATTAGGATCATTAACTTTTAAATTAATATTTATCAAGGTTTCATTAAACAATTGGAGGAACGTTTTGTCAGTGCTTAGGTTTCTACAATCGATATTATTGCAATAATACTGTTGCTCTTCTTGGGCAATTTTATATTTCAAATTCGCTATAGTGATAGGATTTTGAGATTTATCTTCATAGATAACCTCTTTTTCAAATACTTCACTATGTTTTACCACAACTTCAAGCATCAAATTGTCGTACAAGTAGTCATGCCTAATTTTCAGCTTAAAGTATTTGATGGAAATTCTAATAAAATTTAGAAAATAGCTTTTAAAGTCTTTAGAACAAGCACTATCAAAATTATAAATAGTGTTACGAATTTTAAGATAAGTTGTTAAATAGAAATCTGATAAAGTTTGTTCCGTAATTAAGTTGTTTTTTAATGGATAGTAATATAATAGAAACTGACAATTTTCTACTAAATTTTTTGTTGCATCTCCAATAAAATCTTCTTCACATGATTTTTTATAATTGCAATTTAAAAAATCACCTTCAATTAAATTTTTATACTCTTTGTTCATATATCCCATTGAAAGTTAAACTTTCAACCTCCTCATATTCTTATATGCAAAGACTATGCCATTGGTTAAAGTTCATGGTAACAATAAATATGAAATCTATGAAATAAAAAAATTGGTAAGCTTTCTAGTTACTTTAAGAGAATAAAAAAATGCATTACTCAATAATTATTAAGTAATGCATCATCATTTATATTTCATTCAATCCTATTTCAAAAGAATAAGAATCCTAAAATTAGCAATAGAATGTTTTTTCTATTCTATCAATTACTATTTTGCTAACCTCAGTGATTGTTCCATCAATTGTGGCACCAGAAGCTTTAACATGGCCTCCGCCACCAAAGTAACTAGCAAACTCACTCATATCAAAATTACAATTGTAATTAGCCCTAAGGCCAAGTTCTACCGTATTGTTCTCTGCTTCTTTAAATAGAATAACAGCTTTTGTATTTGCAATACTAAGCATTTGACCATAATATGAATCACTAGGACTCTCATTACCATCCGCTAGGTAAAAATATGAAACTGCAACTCTATTTTCACAAACAAAATTTGTTCTTTGGATTAATGTTGCTAAATTTTTAATATATTCAAAAGATTTTCCGCCACTCATCATGGAGAAGGTTAATCTAGGATCAGCTCCTTTATTAACAAGTTCCCCTGCCATTTTCATAGCTGTTCCATTGTTTTTTGATATAAATTTAAAGAATCCACTATCTGTAGCGAACCCAAAAAATAAATTATTGGCAATATCTTCAGTTATTTCAACATTGAATTGCTCATAAAACTTTTGAATTAAAAGAGTCGTAGAAATTGAATCTGTAAAGATGTAACTATATTTCCAACCCACATCTACAGAGGTCATATGGTGATCAATTACTATGGTTGTTAGACCTTTTACTTTATCTGCTAACGAGCCAATTCTGCTTAGTTCCCCACAATCTACAAGAAATATTAGTGGGGAATTAATAAGCATTTGGTCAGTTATTTTCTTTGCAAAAAGATGTTCTACTGCTATAGATTCAACTCTCTCAAACGGACCATCATTGGCCATTATTACAGAATCATAACCAATTTTGTCTAATAAATATTTTAATGCTATTTGACTGGAAAAACAGTCACCATCTGGTTTTTTATGACCAATAATAATAGCATTTTTATTAGTTTTTATTAAATCAATAACAGCCTTACTAATTTGAGGGAATATATATCGATCCATTAAGCTGTAATCTCCTTGGTTTCAACAAAATCAATTAATGCACCTTTTGAAGAGTAAACTTTTGGATTAGCACCTTCAGTTACACATTCTTTTGTTAGTACAACTCTTGTTGCTTCTTTGTAAGAAGGAATATCAAACATAATTGAAATCATAATGTTTTCAACAATAGATCTAAGTCCTCTAGCACCTGTTTTTTGCTCAACAGCTTTAGCAGCAATTGCAGATATAGCATCATCTTCAAATTCTAATTTAACATTTTCTAATTTAAAGGATGTTATATATTGTTTGATTATGGAGTTTTTAGGTTCTGATACAATTCTAACCAAATCATTTTCACTCAAGTGGTTTAGTGATACATGGATAGGAAGACGACCAATAAACTCAGGTATTAAACCAAACTTAATTAAGTCATCAGGAAGAATTTGTTTGTATAGTTTAGCAAGATCTTTATCTTCTTCAGAAATTATAGTAGCACCAAATCCCATAGGTTGAGATGCAACTCTTTTTTCAATAACCTTATCCAATCCTACAAAAGCTCCACCACAGATAAATAAAATATTGTCTGTATTTATTTTTAACATTTCTTGATTAGGATGTTTACGCCCCCCTTGTGGAGGAACAGAAGCTTCAGTGCCTTCGATTATTTTTAATAATGCTTGTTGCACACCTTCACCACTAACATCTCTAGTTATAGAAACATTTTCACCTTTTTTAGCAATTTTGTCGATTTCATCAACAAATATAATGCCATGCTCTGCTGAAGCTATATTATTGTTAGCGTTTTGAATTAACTTTAACAAGATGTTTTCAACATCTTCACCAACATAACCGGCTTCTGTAAGAGTTGTAGCATCAGCTATTGCAAATGGTACATCTAATTTTTTAGCTAGAGTTTGAGCTAAAAGAGTTTTACCTGTACCAGTAGGGCCAATCATTAGGATATTAGATTTATCAATCTCTATACCCTCTTTTTTAATTTCATCTTGAAATTTCACTCGTTTATAGTGATTATATACTGCAACAGAAAGAACTCTTTTTGCATCCTCTTGACCAATAACATAATCATCTAAGTAAGCTTTTAGCTCCTTAGGAGTTGGTATTTTTTCAGGAAGAACTTTATCTCCATCTTTATATACTGGTTCGTCTTTAATTATAGTAGTACAAGTAGCTATGCATTCATCACAAATGGAGACACCAGGGCCATTAATTAATTTTTTACATTCAGAAGCTTTCTTTCCACAAAATGAACAAGTTTTACTACCTCGTGCCATTATTATCTCCTCATCACATTATCGATAAGACCATAAGCCATTGCTTCATCAGCACTTAAAAAGAAATCTCTTTCCACATCTGAGGCAACAATTTCTCGATCTTTCTCTGTAAATTCAACTAAAATATCAATTGAAAGTTTTTTTAGTCTTAATAACTCTTTTGTATGGATTGCAATATCTGTAGCTTGTCCTTCAACACCACCCCAAGGTTGGTGAATCATTACACGAGCGGAAGGAAGAATATGTCTTTTCCCTTTGGCTCCAGCTGTTAATAATAGAGCTGCCATGCTTGCAGCTTGTCCCATACAAATAGTTTGTACGTCTGGTTTAATATATTGCATTGTATCATAAATTGCTAAGCCTGCTGTTACACTACCACCTGGGCTATTTATATAAATACTAATATCTTTATTAGGGTTTTCACTTTCTAAGAATATCAATTGTGCTACTACTAGATCAGCAGTAGAATCGTTAATTTCACCATCTAAGAAAATGATTCTATCTTTGAGTAATCTGCTGAAGATGTCGTAAGAACGTTCACCCACACCGGATTGTTCAACTACCATTGGAATCATAGATTGCATTCTTGGTTTGTCCATTAATTACTCCTAATTTATGGTTAAAAAGGCGGAACTGTTAATAGTCCCGCCTTGATTATAAGCTATTTATTTGAATTACTCAGCAACAGGGCCATTCATTAATTCATCATAACTTAACTCTTTACTATCTTTGAATGAGTTATTCTCAATCAAGAAATCATTTACTTTTTGAAGTTTCAATTCATCAGTAATCATTTCTTTCAAGTAATCAAGTTGTTCGGGTTTATAAGCTGAAGTATCACCTAAAGCTACTTTAATTTCATCTTCAGTTATTTCAAATGTTTCAGCATCTTTAACTTTTTCTTTAATAAGACCCACATTAATATCTTTAATAATTGAAGGAGTCCAAGTTTCTTTAAGTTGATCTAAAGTTTGACCTTGCATTTCAAAAATCTTAGCAAATGTTTCCATATCCATATTGTTTGATCTAGCAATGTTGTTGATTTGTTGATCAGCTTGAGCTTCAACCATTGATTTTGGTGGAACAATTGGGCATTTTTCTACTAAAGCATCAGCAATTGCTTGGAATTTTAAGTCTCTTAATTTTTGCTCAGCGGCTTCTTCAAGTTTTGCTTTAGTTGCTTTTGTTAAATCTGCAACTGTATTGTACTCTTCATTCACATCTTGTGCAAACTCATCATCAAGTTCAGGAACATCATTAAATTTAACTTCTTTCATTTCAATTTTAATTGAAACAGTTTTACCAACATAAAGTTCATCAGCAAAATCTTTTGCAAATTCTTTTGAAATAGTTTTAGTTTCACCAGCTTTCATGCCAGTAAATTCATTGTCTAATTCAAAAAAGTTTAAAGTTTTACCAATTGTAATTACTGAGTCTTTTTTGTTGAAAGCGCCAGTTTCATTACCATCTGCATCTAATTCTGAGAAGTCTACAGTAATTATATCACCGTCCGTAGCTGCATCATCTTTGCTTACTACAAATGCATTTTGTTGACGTAATTTTTCAATTTCTTTGTTAATATCTTCATTAGTTATTTTTACACTAGGAGCTTCAAGTTTCATACCCTTGTATTCAGGTGTTTCAAATTGAGGCATAATATCATAAGAAACTGAATAAGTTAAATCTTTATTAGCTGTAAAAGGTGTTAAACTTTCCTCATTCATTAAAGTAGGAGTACTAAAGGATAAAGGTTTATATTTATCTTCAACTTCTTCTAAAGCTACTTTTAAGTTTTCTTCTAATGCGTTAAATGTAGATTCTTCACGAACCATTTCACCATATTTTCTTTCAATTAAGTCTAATGGAGATTTACCTTTTCTAAAACCTTTAATTGTGATGTCTTTAGCATACTTTTTTAATAAAGTAGCATATGCATCTTCAATAGATTGTGCTGTCAATGTGATGGACAACTCGACTGAGGAATTTTCTGTTTCCTTGATTTGTTTATCAGCGATCATGCTATTATCTTCCTTTTGGTCGCTTTGACCTAAATAAAATATCGGATTACAAGCCATTGGGCTTGTTTGTTTGTTAGTTAAAGTATTATAACCTATGAGATTATACACAAACAAAAATGTTTGAACTACCCTAAAGTTAATAAAAATTTAAACAAAGGCAAGAAAAAACTACAAATAAAAGCTAATTTTATTTTTTATCAGCATTTTAATAATAAATTTCTTGATTATTGTGAGCCTAATATACCAAATTGTAAAAATTTTGCCAACACTTTTAACTATCTTATTCTTAAATTAAATTTTTATAAAGTAGTAGTTAATATTGCACAAAAAACTTTAGATAATTTCTAAAGCTTTTGTGTAATTGTTATTGTTTTTAGTCAAATTAGAGAGCTAAAGCTCCCATAGGATCCCAAGGTTTTAATACAATAGGTTTTTTTTCTAAAAGTTCTAATTGTTTGGTAGTTAAGTACTTTTTATTAACTACAATTTGGTAGGTGTATTCATTGAACCACTTATCACTCATAACAAAATAACCTTTTTTACCATGTTTATCACCCCAACTATTTTCAACTCTCCATCTGTTTGGGTTACCATTTTCATCCAAGTTAACACCTGAGATAACCATAGCATGAGTCATTAGGCTCTCTCCATAATTTAATCTTTGAGCTTTAGTCATTGAAAATGTAGTGCTAAATAGATTATCAAAATCAAATATATCTGTATCCATTATACCCGTTTCTTTATCACTCCATTGGCCTACATCACAACCAAACCAAACAGCTTTTCCATCTTGCATTTGTTTTATAGCAGCTTGTTTTAGTTCGTTTACTGGCAAGTTAAGATATTTAACAGGGTGTCCACCTTGAACATTACCCAAGTATTTTACTGTATAAGTATTGTTGTAAGGTTTATCCTCAGTTGGAGCATTGATTAAGCTTACATAATCACCCATATCCATATTTACATATTGAGTGTAAAAATCTTGAGGTGTTACATCTTTTATTCTAGTAAATTTATCATCTTTATCTTTGACCTCTAGTGTGATTGTTTTTGGTGGTTCTCCCAAAGATATACAAAGAATTCTGTAAATAGAATTTAGCATCTCATCTTTTAAGTTTCTTAAATCTGAAACACTTTTATTAATATTTTCATCAGCTCTTAAAACTGTTGCAAATTCTCTTAATTTCTTTGTTAATAAGTTATCCATATATCTAGAAGTAGATGAGGAAAAACTTTCTGGCATCGAGGTTTTTGGAACAACACCATATTTATCAATTAGGGAAGAAAACATATCCCATTGGCCACCATCTCCTAATGGATCAGTGAGCAAAAAGGCTACTTCTCTAGAATCTAAAGGCATGTTTAAAGTTTCAATAATATTTTCTAAAAAGTGATTTGTTTTTTCCAGTTTATCCCAAAAAAAAGGGTAGGCTTGAGATAATTCAAAGGTTTCAAGATTTAACTTGTCCATAATTTCTAATCTCATTACATTTAAGGCTGCAAACATCCAACATCTGCCTGACATTTTTTGGTTTGTTATTTCACCTGTATTTATTTCAATAGAATAGTTATGGGTATTGCTTACTGTGCTTTTTATTGTTTTCGCACTATTAGGTATTCCGTTTGTTACTACAGCATTTTGAGCTACAAAATTCTTATCACAAGAATTATAGTTTTCTTGGAATTTTTTTAATTGTTCTTTAGTAATTAAATTTGTCATAATTTACCTCTCTAAGATAAATAATAACATATTAAAACTAAAGATAAAAGATTTATCAAATATGGTTTAATCAATTATCTTAAGTGAAATTTATAACAC
This sequence comes from uncultured Spirochaetaceae bacterium, assembly GCA_964545735.1. Lineage (GTDB taxonomy): Bacteria > Spirochaetota > Spirochaetia > Sphaerochaetales > Sphaerochaetaceae > Pleomorphochaeta. The sequence continues at coordinate 12,004 of CAZJGS010000009.1, read as the reverse complement.
CAGTTAATTTGATAAAAAGTCTTTAGTGCTATCTTAGTGGTTAAAAATATTAACCACTAAAAGATAACTTTGAGATCAAGTAAAAGTGCTTATTGCTTGAAGACTAGTTTATTACTAAGATAATTTCTTATTATAAAATTTAAAAGCTTTTTCAATATCATTTGTTAATCCTGTATGGGATGTTATTATATATTTACATCCATTTCTAATTGCGAATTCTTTAAGTTTTAAAAGGGATTGGCTATTTTGCTGGTTGTTGAAACCCAATAGGTCAAAAAACCTGTATCCCTCACCATTTTTGAATATCATACTGTCCCCAATAAATAGGTATTTATCATCAATAAAGAAACAAGTGTGGCCTAAAGTATGCCCAGGTGTTAATACTGGTTGAATTTTTATATCCCCTATGTAAAAAGGCTTATTAGTTTTAAAGTAGGTTATCTTTCTTTTAACTTCTAGTTTGTGGTTTATTTTTATAAAACCGAGGCTTACCCTTTGTTTGTTTTTATTTAAATGTTGTTTCTCATTTTCATGAAGATAAATTTGTGTGTTATCGAATACAGGAGACTCTTCATAAAGACAACCTGCGTGATCACTGTCGATATGTGTTAAAAATATTGCATCTATTTCACTCAATTCTAAAGGAAGCTTTTTGATTTCCATCTCTCTTGTTGAACTATTTTTATAACCACTATCGATTGCAATTACCTTATTATTCTTTTTATATATAAAGTAATTTGAATCTCCATCTTTTATAGAATATAGATTTTCAAATAGTTGCTTTGTCTCTAGTGGGTTTATTATAGCAAATGTATTTTTCTTTAATTTCTTTATTGTATCTATTATGTCAAACATTATTTATCCTTATTTATAACAAAATCATTCTACTTTATTTTGACACAATTTATATAAAGTGTCAAATTAGAATTAGGAAAGTTTAATAAATTTATGAAAAAAGATAAAAAAAACATGAATACTAGCTTTCCGTTAAGCTTTTATAATTTATGAAATTGTTGACATGGCAATTTTCTCATAATATAGTAAATGCATATCATAGATATTAAATTGATTGTTTTAAATAATAAATTATATAGCAATTAATAAAATCACATTATTTAGGAGTTTTAATATGGCAATGCCCAAAAGAAGAGTACAGATGATAGTGTTTCACGCTGCAATGTTTATCATAATAGGGTTTATTTTTTATATAAGTAAAGAATATATTGCTGACTTTATAGATGACAATGACCTAATAGCTTCTATTTTGTTTGTAGCAATCCTTGCTTTACCTGTTTATTTACATTTAACATTTTTCACTAAAAGAAGAAAAAAATAAAACTAAGAAATAACCAAGTTGTACATAAATTACCTTGTACAAATTGTATAATTTTTAATCTGAGTAATTCTTATCTAATATAGGGGTTACTTTTTGTTTGTTTAATTTCTTATTGCTTTTTGATCTATATAGATAAGTCTTTATCTCATTTGTCTTTTTTGTGTTGGTTGAAATAAAGATATTAATTAAGTATCTTTCTAATACCATATTCATTTGATTGGATTAAATACTGAGGTAATTATATGAAATTTGAATTGCAGTGTACTGCTTGTATCATTAATCAGGTATCCCAGATATCTAAAATAAAAAATCTAAACCCGGAAGAAAAGTTTACTCTTTTAAAGAAAGTTCTCTTTGCCTTAGAAAAAGAAAATTTTAATAAAACTTCTCCTGAAATATATGGAAATGTATGGAAAGTAGTAGTTGATTACTTTGGTGGTGAAGATATATATAAAGCGATAAGAGAATCTTATAATAAAAAGTTTATGAGTTTTACTGGGGTAATAGAAAAAGCTATTAATAATTCTAAAAATCCTCTTAGAACAGCCTTAGCTGCTGCCATTGAAGGTAATTTGTTAGATTTAGCAATTGAGAGAGTTTTTTCAGTTGAGGATCTATTAGATGCAATTGATAAGATAGAGCATACAGCTTTTGCTCTTGATGATTCAAAAGAGTTACTTGAAAAAATCAAAGCCAGTCAAACTATTTTATATATAGGTGATAACTGTGGAGAAATCGTTTTTGATAGACTCTTTATTGAAACAATTAAAGAATATTACCCTAAGGTAGAAATTTATTATGTAGTAAGAGGCCAAAGTGCCGTTAATGATATTTTATTAAGTGATGCTCTTCAAGTCGGAATGGATCAGGTAGCAACTATTGTTGAAAATGGGGATAGTTCTCTAGGTACAGTATTAGATCGCTGTTCTAAAGAGTTAAATGACATTTATAAAGATGCCGATATTGTAATTGCTAAAGGCCAAGGTAATTTTGAAAGCCTAAGTGAAACTCCAAGAGATAACTTGTTCTATCTGCTTTTAACAAAGTGCAAACTCATTGCCGATGCATTTAATGTTGATGAAATGTCTATTATTTGTGCTAAGGCACAATTATAATGTTTGTGTTTGCTTAATTTACCAAGAGCATTAACAAAAATTAAACAATTTTATATTAATATTCCACTGTATTTGGACAGTGTTATGTACCATTAGGACAGTGTTTGATTAACTGTCTTAAAAAAACTATTTGCATGTCTTTAAATAAATTCTCCAAAATAATAAGTTGTTATTTTAGCATTTAGAAATTTATAGAATTAAATACAATTAATTCCATATGGAAATATATGATAGAATTAAATATATTTAATTCTATCTTTACTTTTAAAAATAAACAGTGTATAATTTAATTAAATGGAGGTGCCTTTATGTGTACTGTAAAAAGAGTAAATTATTTAAAAAGAATTAGACCTTTTTATAATTCTGAAATGATAAAAGTTATTACAGGAATGCGCCGCTGTGGAAAGTCTGTTTTAATGCTTCAAATTATTGAAGAATTAAAACAGAAAGGAATATCTAAAGATAATATTATATATTTAAACTTGGAAGATTTTGAAAATAGAGAATTACAAAAAGATGAAAATCTTTTTGATTATATTAAAAGCAGACTAGTTAATAAGGAAAAATATTACATATTTATTGATGAAATCCAAAATGTCCAAGGTTTTGAGAGAGTAATTAATTCTTTTAGATCAACGAATGACTGTAGCATCTTTGTTACGGGTTCTAATTCTACTTTATTATCTGGGGAATTAGCTACTTTACTTAGTGGGAGAGTAGTAAGTTTTAATATCTTGCCATTTAAATTTAGTGAGTTTGTTGAATTTAATAAAAATCATAAAAAAACAATTGAAGAATTATTTGATGAATATTTGATGTGGGGTGGAATACCTCTTGTATGCAAAATAGATGAAGAAAGTAAAAATATCATGTTAGAGAATATTTATGGAACTATTGTTTTAAAAGATATTATTAGACGAACCAATACTACAAGTAGTCGAAGTTTAGAAAAAGTAATTGATTTTTTAATTGCAAACTCTGCAAAAACTATATCAGGAACAAATATTTCAAGAGTTTTAAATAGTAATGGATTTAAAGTTTCTGTACCAAGTGTTTATGAGTATATAGATAACACAGTTAATGCTTGCATCGTAGATAAAGTTGCAAGGTATGATATCAAAGGCAAAAAGATCTTGTCTTTCGAAGAAAAGGTTTATGCTAAAGATTTAGGTTTTTATCATTTAAAGAAGGATAAAGGTTCCAAAGAATATGGGGCTTTGATTGAAACAATTGTATATAATGAATTAATCGCAAGAGGGTACAAAGTATATGTTGGTAAAACTTATAAAGGAGAAGTGGATTTTGTCGTTGAAAACCATAGAGATAAGCATTATATACAAGCTTGCTATTTATTAAGTGATGAAAAAATTGTTGAAAGAGAATTTGGTGCTTATAAAAATATTTTAGATAATCATCCAAAATATGTAATAAGTATGGATAAAATATTAATGAATAGAGATGGGATAATTCACAAAAACTTAATTGATTTTTTAATAGAGAAAGATTAACAAAAATAAAATAAGAGATGTAGTTCTATAATATATTAATCTAAGGTCCTTACAGAGAAAGTCCAAGAACCATAAAAAAAACACAAGCTACTAAACTTGTGTTTTTTTTAAAGCGAAAGACGGGACTTGAACCCGCGACATCCACCTTGGCAAGGTGGAGCTCTACCACTGAGCTACTTTCGCAAAAAATATAAATTGCTTAAAGCAATATGTAGTACGAGAGGGGGGACTTGAACCCCCACACCTTACGGCACTAGAACCTAAATCTAGCGTGTCTGCCAATTTCACCACTCTCGCATATAATAAATTCAAATTGAGCCGCAAAGGGTTCGAACCTTTGACCCACAGATTAAGAGTCTGTTGCTCTACCAGCTGAGCTAGCGGCCCATTGTCCTAACATCAATAATTGCGCTCGGAAGGATTCGAACCTTCGACCTGCGGATTCGAAGTCCGACGCTCTATCCAGCTGAGCTACGAACGCACAATGTCAAGGGTGGATGACGGGACTTGAACCCGCAACAACCAGAACCACAATCTAGCGCTCTACCATTGAACTACACCCACCATGAAGCCTTTGTAGCATTTAATTACTACACGGCTCAACGAGGCATACAATGACATATTTTTATAGTTTTTGTCAAGAAGATGATGGAAAATATTTCAAAAAAATAAATTCCTATTTAATGTCTATATCCTCTTTATATATTAGTTGTAAAAATCAGAAAAACTGTAGCCTTAATTTTTTTTGATATTACAAAAAGTTCCTTTAATAACCATTAATTATTCATAAAATATCAATTTACATTAACAAATATTAAGTGATTCACAGCAATTTCGCCAAAAGTAAAATAATTTACTTTTTTCATTGACAGAAATAAGTATCTGTTCATATAATTCAGTGAATGAAATAAGTAGCAGTCAAGGAGGATTGTAGATGAAAAAAATTTTAACTTTAGTAATGGTTAGCTTAATTGCAGTTACTAGTATTTTTGCATCAGGTGCAAAAGAGAGCGAAGGTGATGGTACTATCACACTAACGGGGTATATGCAAATAGATCCAGCAAATCCAGCTTATGAAGGTCATAATGCTGTAATTGAAGCATTTCAAGAAAAACACCCAGAAATCTTATTAGATATTGAATATGCAACAGGTGAAGCTTTTCACCAAAAGTTCCAAGCAATGGCAGCATCAAGAAAAATACCAAATATTTTTACTTGTTACGGCGGAGCTAGAACAGCATATATCCAAGATACAGGCTTGGTATTAGATTTAAATGATACAGATTATTTAACAGCAGATTTTAGATCAAATTTTAAATCTGTAGCTTTTAAAGCCCAAGGAGCCAATGGTGAATTGTGGATGATTCCACCAACACTAGCTGTTTGTCATACAATATATTCAAATGATGCAATTCTAGACGAATTAGGCTTAGAATATCCAGAAACTTTTGAAGAAATGATTTCTCAAGTTCCTGCTATAAGAGCCGCTGGTTATTACCCTATCTCAATGGGAAATAAAGACCAATGGGTTGTAAATTCATGGTTATTATCACTCTTAGTTGATAGAACAGGTGGACCAGAATGGTTCATGGATGCAGCTAATGGTAAAAATGGTGCAACATTTAATGACCCTCAATTTGTAAAGTCTTTAGAAATTATTCAAACTATGTGTGAAGAAGATTTATTCTCACCTGGTGTTAATCAAATGGGTAATGGAGAAGCAGACCAAGAGTTCTACCAAGGTAAATCAGCTTATTTAGTTGATGCTGGTTGGAGAACAGGTGGTATGGATTCTCAACTTCCAAAAGAACAATGTGAACAAATTGAAATGCATGTATTTCCAGCAATTAATAATGAAGTAAGAAGCAACACAGCTACTTCAGTTACAGGTGAAGGCTTTGGTATTGCAAAAGCAATCGAAGGTACTCCTGAAGCAGATGCTGCATGGACATTTATTTCTTTCTACACTGGAGTAGAGGGTTCTACAATTTTCGCCCAATATGGTGATATTCCAACATGTAACATAGATTTTTCTAATATTGAAATGGGCATTATGCAAAAGAAATATGCACAGTTCCAAGAAAATCATGAAATGGGATATGTATTCGATTCAGTAATGAATGGTGAAGGTGTATCGTTATTAAATGCAAACATTCAAGCAATGATGATGGGTAACGGTGAACCTAAAGAAGTTGCTGCTCAATATGAAAAATGGGTTGCTAAAAATGATACTAACAGAGAATAGTTAATTTTTGACATGTCGCTAGTTTTTACTAGCGACATTATTTACTAGGGGAGAAAAATGATAACTGATAGAAATAAGAAATTAAGTTATTTGAGTTTATTATTACCAGCTTTTTTAATTTATATTACAATAATAATATTTCCAGTAATTGTAAGCTTTGGTTTATCTTTTACAGATTGGAGACATTTTAGGTTAAAAGGTTTTGTAGGTATCCAAAATTATATAGAGATATTTCAAGATCCTATTTTCCAAATAGCATTGAAAAATAATATAAAAATTATGCTATTATCTGTTTTTGGTCAAATTCCATTGGGAATAATATTAGCATATTTGCTATTTAGAAAATGGGTTCGGGGTAGTCAATTTTTTGAAATGATGATTTTCTTACCAATCACAATATCATCAATCGTAGTTGCACTGTTATGGAATAGAGTGTTTTCACCAGTTGGAATATATACAGCTTTTATTAGAACTGTAACTGATAATCCAGATTATGTAGTAAAAATCTTTGAAAGTGAACAACATGCAATAGTTCCTGTTTTATTTGTATTACTTTGGCAACATACAAGTTTGTATATGATTATATTTATTGCTAATTTACAGAGAATTCCTAAATCAGTCTTTGAAGCTGCAACCATAGATGGTGCTTCTGAGAGTATGATAATTAGAAAAATAGTATTACCTGCCCTCACTGGTGTTATATACACCTGCTCAGTATTAGCTATTGCAGGAAGTTTAAAGAGTTTTGATTTGGTCTTTGCTATGACTGGAGGAGGACCTGTACATTACACATATGTTATGGCTCTTTATCTGTATCAGCAAACCTTTACCTTTAATAACTACGGTTACGGTAGTGCTGTATCAATTATTATTGTAATTTTAAGTGTTGGTTTAATAACTCTTTTTCAAAGATTTTTCGAAAAAGTAAGCAAGAAATATAATTAGGGGAACAATATGAAAAACAATTTACGAGAAAGAAAAATTTCAATACATACTATTGCATTTTCCTATACTTTTTTAATTTTATTTACATTGGTTACTTTGTTTCCAATTATATGGATGAGCTATTCTTCCTTTAAAAGTATGGGTGAGATTATGCTTCATCCTATTGGTTTACCAAAAGATTTTACTCTTGATAACTACAAGAAATGTATTGAATATGGGAATATGGACTATGCCTTTTTAAATAGTATTATATATAGTGCCATATCTACATTATTGATTGTATTATTATCACTTCAAGCAGGATTTGCCCTAACTAAGTTTCCCTATAAAAGTAGAAAAGTTTATGGTGCATTATTTACAACAGGACTTTTGATTACAGTTAATTCAGTAATTACACCTTTGTTTATTATGGAAACCAATACAGGTTTATACAATACTTATTTAGGAGTAATCCTACCTTATGTAGCTTTTGGACTTCCAATGGCAGTACTAATTGCTAGCTCTTATATTAGAGGTATTCCAAATGCCTTGATAGAAGCTGCAATTATTGATGGTGCAACTTACCAACAGATTTTCTGGAAAATAATATTGATAGTATCAACACCTGTTATTGCAACAATTTCAGTACTTTCCTTCTTGGGAAGCTGGAATGAATTTTTAATGGTATTTACCCTTACAAGTGGGGATGATATGAGAAGTTTACCTGTTACCATTAATTCATTTGCAGGACGTTTAAATCAAGATTATGGTCTGCAGTTTGCGGCCCTCGTTATAGGAACTATTCCAATGTTTATATTTTACTTAATTGCACATAATGCCTTGATACAAGGATTTGGCGAAGGAGCACTAAAAGAATGATAAAACCAAAAATTGAAATTTGCCTAGAAAATATAGAATCTATCGTAGCCGCACAAGATGGCGGTGCTGATAGAGTTGAATTCTGTAGTGATTTGTTTGAAGGTGGATTAACCCCTAGTTTGGGAATGTTTAGAGTAGCTAGAAAACATTGTTCTATTGATATGAATGTAATGATTAGACCTCGGGGTGGAGATTTTTGTTACAGTGATTATGAATTTGAAACAATGCTAGAAAATACTAAAATATTTAGAGAAGAAGGTGCTAATGCTATAGTTTTCGGTATTTTAAATCCTAATGGAACTATCGATAAAGAAAGAAGTGCCAAGTTAATTGAAGTTGCTAAACCTTTAGAGGTAACTTTTCATAGAGCTATAGATATGAGTAGAAATGCAATAGAGTCACTGCAAGATTTGATTGATTTAAAAGTTGATAGAGTATTAACAAGTGGCTTAGAAGCCTCTGTTATGGAAGGCCTTATTACACTTACAGAAATGATAGCCTATGCAAAGGATGATATTATTGTAATGCCAGGCTGTGGTATTAGTGAAAGAAACTTTGATTTTATTAAAAAAGAGTTACAAGCCAAAGAATATCATGTATATTTACCTAAGCAAGGTAACTCTAAAATGCTATATAACCCGAGTCATATTTTTATGGGAGGGGAATTAAGGCAAGCTGAATTTGTTATTACAAATACTGATAATAGTAGAGTTAAAACAATCAAAGGACTAACATAACATGGCTAATGGTAAATTCCAAAAGGAAACCAACAATTTTTTAATACTTCAAAAGTTAAGACATGGCTATATCTCTAGAAGACAAATAGCTGATGCCTTAAATCTACAACCCTCTACGGTAACCTATGCAATAGCAAGGTTGATTGATCTTGGTTTGATAGAAGATAAGGGCGAAGATGATATTATTAAAATGGGTAGAAGAAGAACCTTTGTGGGTTTGAACTCAAATTATGGTTGTGTTTTTGGAATTGAATTATTGGTAAATCATTTTCATGCAAATATTACAGATTTTAGTGGTGAAATTATATATCAAATTACAGAAAGGTATGATGATACCTTTATTCCACATCCTAAAGGAAGTGTAGAAAGGTTTGAATTTATAGTAAATTACGTCTTAACTAAATTAGAATCTAATTGTAAAGATAAAATTTTAGGTGCTTGTTTTGCCGTAGCTGGGATTGTGGATCAAAAAGGTGAAAAGATTATATTTAGTTGGACGCAAGGCTTATATAATTATTGTACCGAAGATTTAATAGAGAAATATCCCTATCAAATATTTTTTGAAAATGATGCAAATTGTGCTGCCTTTAACCATGTGGGCCTCAATAATGATACTTTTATTTATACGCTAATCCAATTGTATAAAACTACAGAAGTACCACAAGGGGTACCACCTATTGGAGTTGGTATGGGCGTTGTAATCGATGGTAGACTTAGAAGAGGCTATACCTCTCATGCCGGAGAGTTTAAAAGTGTTTTATATCATGGTAAAGATTTTGAACAACAACTATCCATATCAAATGAGGCTTTAGCCAATATTGAAAATGATGAATCAGTATTGAGTGATTTTTTTAAAGAACTTGTTGATAATTTAAGATTTGCTCACAGTTTATTGGACCCTAGAATTATTTATATTGGTGGATATTTAACAAAAAAAGAACATTTGTTAAAGGCAGCCATATTAAATAGTCAAACTGAAAATGAAAGCGATTGTTTTACAATTGCAAGTACATATGAAGATGACATTAGTGAAGGGGCTAGTAAATTAGTATTAAAATATTTATTTAATTTACCAACAGTTACATCAAGACTAAAGGGTTGGGATGCAAAAAGATCCCCAATAGGCCTTGATCAATAGGAAGTAATTATATGAAAAAGAGAATATTAGTTGGTGGCTTACACCATGAATCAGACACGTTTAATCCAATTGTAACTTGTAAGGATGATATTTGGGTTAAGAGAGGAAAATCTCTAATCGAGCAAATTGGAAAAGATTCTTGCTCAGGTATTATAAAAACATTACTAGATAATGATTTTGAAGTTATTCCAACGCTAGTTGCTAGAGCTGTACCTAATGGGGAATGGGATAAAGATTATTATTTACAATTAAAAAATGAATTTATTGAAAAATTAAAAGCAGAAAAAAATTTAGATGCAATTTGTTTATCCCTTCATGGCTCCATGAGAGTTAAGGGAATTGGAGAAGCAGAGGGTGATTTATTACAAGCTATAAGAGAAATTTATCCAGATATTTTACTTGTTACCTCCCTTGATATGCATGCAACTATTACAGAGAAGATGATCAAATATAGTAATGCTTTTGTAGGTTACAAATGTGCTCCTCACACCGATACTTTTGAAACAGGGATTCACGCTGCTAAAATAGTTATTGAATGCTTAGAAAAAGGTATTAAACCAACCATGAGTGCTGTTCATATTCCTTTCTTAGTTGCAGGCGAGCAAAGTGAAACTTCTGTTGAACCTATGAAAAGTTTAATAGAGGGCTTAAGAGAAGAAGAAAAAAATAATAGTGATATTTTTGCTCTCTCTTATTTGTTGGGATTTCCTTGGGCAGATACAAAAGAAAATGGTGTAACCTCTCTTGTTGTAACAAAAGATAATAAGGATTTGGCTGCTAAAAAAGCTATGGAATTTGCAAATATATTTTGGAGTAGACGTGAAGATTTTCATTTCTACAATGAAACAAGAATGCCTTTAGATGCACTCAACAATGCTCTAGAAAGTGTTAACAATGATATATATCCTGTTGTAATCTCTGATTCAGGGGATAATCCAACAGCAGGATCTTCTTCTGATGTAACTGATTTTTTAAAACTAATATTAGAAAATGATGAATTAAAGAAATTAGATCCACCTCTCATTTATCAGTCCTTTTATGACAGAGAAATAGTAGATTTATTTAAAGATAAAGATATTGGATTAACCCTCGATATTAAGCTTGGCTCTAAATATGATACTGTAAAAAGTTCAAGTGTTTGTGCTAAAGCAAAACTTGTAAGTAAATATAGGAATTTTGAAGATGCTGAAAACACCAATTTGATATTATTAAATATTGAAGGAGTTGATGTAATTGTATCTGATAAGCATATAGGTTGTTATGACCCCAATGTAATAAGAGCTCTTGGTGTTGAAGTCGAAAAAAGAAAGATTATAATTGTAAAATTAGGTTATTTAGAGCCTGAGATTAGAAGTATAGCTAAAAGATCTTTGATGGCATTAACTACAGGTTCCTCTGATGAATTGTTTGAAAGACTACCATATAAGGTTATGAAAAGACCAATTTATCCTCTGGATAAAGATTTTGAACCTGATTTATATTATATCTAAAATTAAAAAGTGATTGTTTTATACCTCGTTATTTATAAAAAATATAGCGGGGTGTTTTTTTGTTTATATATATCGTTGACAAATGTATCGAGTGATGATTTATTGACTATCATAATATTTACCTAAGGAGCTGAGATGAGTAAAGAACTACCATTAACAGAAACAACATTTTATATTTTATTAGCACTACGTCATCCAAATCATGGCTATGGAATAATTCTTGAAGTTGAAGAATTAACCGGTAATAGAGTAGTACTAGGTGCTGGAACTCTTTATGGAGCTATAAACACACTAATAAAAAAGAGATGGATCAAGTTATTTAGTGAAGATTTAGAATCAAGAAAGAAAAAGGAATATATTCTAACACAACAGGGAAAAGAAGCTTTTGAAGCTGAAGTTATCAGATTAAAAGAGTTAGTTGATATATCAAAAATTATGGGGGATATAAATGGTAAAATTTAAATTAATGTATGACAAAGATGAAGAAGTATTATCGTTAAATGAAGAAGCAAACAAAGGCAATGCCTTTAGAAAGTTTTTTCTTGGATTTTATTTTTTTGAAAAGTCGGAAGAAGGCAAATATATTTATGATATAGATTTACTTTCCTCCTGTAAGGATTTTGCTAACTTTA
>CAZJGS010000008.1:0-37647 GCA_964545735.1 uncultured Spirochaetaceae bacterium | reverse complement strand
ATTACGTTGAAAAGTGTGTTGAAAGTAATAATAACAACTCAGCTTGGATTACAATAAATAAATAAAGTTGGAGGAAACAATGGCAAGAGCTGTAACAATTTTTACAGGACAGTGGGCAGATTTACCTTTTGAAGAGGTTTGTAAAATTATCTCAGAAATGGGCTATGATGGATTAGAAATCGCCTGTTGGGGTGATCATATGGATGTTGAAAAAGCAGCAAAAGATCCAAAATATGTTGAAGAAAAAAAGGCTACCTTAGCAAAATATAATTTAAAATGTTGGGCACTAGGAAACCATCTTGGTGGACAGTGTGTTGGAGATGCTTTTGGGGACCCACGACTTGCAGATTTTGCTCCAAAAAGTTGTAAAACTGATGAAGATATTCGTGCATGGGGTATTCAATCAATGAAATATACAGCTCAAGCTGCAAAGAATATGGGTTGCTATGTAGTAACAGGCTTCCTTGGCTCACCTATTTGGAAATATTTATATTCATTCCCATCAACTTCAGAAGAAATGGTTGAGAAAGGATTTCAAGAAATCTATGATTTATGGACACCTATTTTTGATGAGTTTGATCGTTGTGGAGTCAAATTTGCTCATGAAATTCATCCCTCTGAAATAGCATTTGATTATTATACTACTCAAAGACTACTAGAAAAATTTAATAGAAGAGAAACCTTAGGAATTAATTTTGATCCAAGTCATTTACTTTGGCAAGGACTTGATCCAGCATTGTTATTTAGAGATTTTGCAGATCGAATTTATCATGTTCATATTAAAGATGTTTATGTAAAACTTGATGGAAGAAGTGGTATTCTTGGCTCTCATATCCAATTTGGTGATTTACGTAGAGGTTGGAACTTTGTATCCCCAGGTCACGGTGATGTAAATTTTGAATTTATCATCAGAGAAGCTAATGCAGCAAATTATCAAGGACCTCTTTCTGTAGAATGGGAAGACAATGGTATGGATAGATTATTTGGTGCTAAAGATGCTTTGGCTTTTACTAGAAAGATTGACTTTGCTGCTTCTAATGTTAATTTCGACGGAAACATGGAAAACTAATGAATAAATCACAATTTGCCATTGAAGTAAAAAATATCGTTAAAGAATTCTCCAGTGTTAGGGTTTTAGACCAAGTTTCTGTTGGAATAAAACCTGGTGAGATTATGGGGTTAATTGGTGAAAACGGTGCTGGTAAAAGTACATTGATAAAAATTATCTGTGGCATTTACCAGGCTACTAGCGGTGAAATATTTTTAGATGAGCAACCTTTTTTAATAAAAGATTATATTTCTGCAAAAAACCTTGGAATAGCGATTGTACCTCAAGAATTTAATTTGATAAATCATCTTACTGTGTACGAGAATATTTTTCTTGGAAATGAAATTCATAAGGGTATGTTTTTAAATAAAAATCTTATGAGAGAAAAAGCCTCTAAGCAGATGGCTGCCTTAAATATGGCTGTTGATGTAAATCAATTAATCAGTGAATTAAGTGTAGCTGAAAAACAAATGGTTGAAGTTTCGAAAGCTCTTATGCTTGATGCTAAGATTTTAATCTTTGATGAACCTACAACAACTTTGACAAGCAAAGAAATAGTAATCCTCTTTGATTTAATGAAAAAGATGAAAGCTAATGGTGTAACTATGGTTTTTGTAAGCCATAAATTACATGAAATTAAAACTATTTGTGACAGAGTGACTATTTTAAGAGATGGCAAATTGATTGCAATAGAAGAAATTGACGAGGTTAATGAAAAACATATTGCACGACAAATGATTGGTAGAGAATTCTCTCAGGTTTTCCCTCCAAAATTGGAGAGAAAAGCAGAGGATTTAATCTTAGAGGTTGAAAACATTAATATTGTGAATTTACTAAAAAATGTAAGTTTTAATTTACGACGTGGTGAAATTCTAGGCTTTGCAGGTCTTGTAGGAGCGGGAAGAACTGAAACCATGGAAGCTCTTATGGGATTGAGAAAAAGAGAAACAGGCAAAATTTGGATCAAAGGGAAAGAAGTTAAAATCAATAACCCTACTGATGCTATTAAACATAAACTTGGATATATAAGTGAAGATAGACAGGGGAAGGGAATAGTTCAGATTTTCGATATTCCTAAAAATATGAGTTTGATTTCCATTAAAAAGTATAAAAAAGGCCCTTTTATAGATAAAAAGAAGGAAGATAATACTGCAGAGACTTATATTGATAAATTTAATATAGTCGCAGCTTCTAAAAAAATGGAACTTAAATACTTTAGTGGAGGGAACCAGCAAAAAGTTTATCTTTCAAGATGGATGGATACAGATCCAGAAATTTTAATCCTAGATGAACCTACAAGGGGAATTGATGTAAATGCTAAAAGAGAAATTTATGAATTTATACATTCTCTTGCAGAAAGTGGCATCAGTTGCATATTGATTTCATCAGAAATGGAAGAAATAATTGGACTTTGCACTCGTGTTTATGTAATGAAAGAAGGGCAGATCAGAAATTGTATAACCGGTACTGCTATTAATGAAGAAGAAATAATGTTTAATGCAACAGGGTTAAAAGGAAAAATATAGTATGGGTGTACAAAATAGAATTATTTCATATTTTAAAAATTATAAGTTTAAAGATCACGCAATTGGTATTGCTTTTATAATATTATTTTTGCTTGCAATAGTAATTGGGTGGCCAAACTTTATTAAAATAAGAAACTTAACTAACATTTTAAGACAAGTATCTTATACAGGTATTATTGCTCTTGGAATGACTCTTGTAATTATCTCGGGGGGTATTGATCTCTCAGTAGGTTCAATGACTGTTTTTACCGGTGGTGTAAGTCTCTATTTCCTAAATCTTTTTGGACCTAATTCAATTTTAGGAATAATATTAACAATTGTTTTTAGCATTTTATTTGGTGGATTTTGTGGATTTTTTAATGGAATAATGATTTCAAAATTCAGAATTGCTCCCTTTATTGTGACCCTGGGAACAATGAGTATCTTTAGATCATTAATTCAATATTTTTCTAATGCAGGAAATATTTTAAGTGTTAACTCTCTATATGGAAAAATTGGAATGGCTTCATTTTTTGGGATTCCTCTTCCAGTATGGATTTTTGGCATAGTAGCATTCTTATTGCACGTATTACTAACAAATACCAGTATTGGGCGTTATATCTGTGCAGTGGGCTCTAATGAAAAGGTAGCAGTTTATTCAGCTATCAAAGTAGATTTTATAAAGTTAATTCCTTATGTAGTAACTGGTTTAACAGTTGGTATAGCTGCCATGATGTGGACTAGTCGCTTAAATTGTATCAACCCATCAGATTGTACAGGCTACGAAATGGATGCAATTGCAGCCGTAGTAATTGGTGGCACACTGATGAGTGGTGGTAAAGGAAGTATTATTGGAACAGTTTTAGGTGCAATAATGCTTGGTATGATTAATAACATGTTAGTTTTAGGGGGAATAAGTCCTTTCCTACAACCAGCAGTAAAAGGTTTTGTAATTATTATTGCTGTTTTACTACAGTACAATAATGATAAAAAATAGATAATAATTCATTTGGAGGAAAAAAATGAAAAAATTAGTTGTTTCACTTTTGTGTGTATTCTTAGTTGCTAACTTTGCTTTTGCGCAAGGCGCAGGAGAAGCCAATGCTATACCTAAAATTGGTATTGCAGTTCCTTCCCCAGATCATGGTTGGACCGGTGGTATTGGTTGGTGGGCAGATAAAGCTGTCGAAGAATTAGAAGTTGAGTATGCAGGTAAATATGAATTTAAAGTACTTCATGCTGATGGTTATGCAAAACAGATTTCTGATGTTGAAGATTTAACAGTTTGGGGTATGGATTACTTGGTAATTCTACCACATGACTCTGCTCCTCTTTACCCTAGTGTAAAAGCTGCTTATGACGAAGGAATCGAATGTATCGTAGTAGACAGAGGTTTCTCTGACGACCATGATTTTGGTTATCTTTATGTAGCAGGGGACAATCCTGGTTTAGGAACTGAATCTGGAAAATTCTTAAGCAAATACATGATGGATAATGGACTAAAAAATTATGTTGTAATGGGTGGTATGCCAATTCCAATTGATGAACAAAGAATGACAGCTTTCTTCAATGAAATGGAAAAAGATTCTAAATTAGTTAACCTTCAAGGTGGAAGAAACTATGAATTTTCTAACTGGTCTACTCAAAAAGGTTTAGAAATCATGGAAATCTTCCTACAACAGTTCAATAAAATTGATGCTGTATTCTGCCAAGACGATGATGTTTTAACTGGTGTTTTACAAGCTATAAAAGAAAGTGGAAGAAAAGATGTTAAAGTTGCAATTGGTGGAGCTGGATCTAAAGTTGTTTACAAGAAAATTATGGATAATGATCCTATTGTAAAAGCTACAGCTACATATCCTCCAAAGATGATTTATGATGGAATTCTTCTTTGTCTTGATGTTGCAGAAGGAAATAGAAGTAATGATTTCCACACTAAAAATGTAAAAGAAACAATTATTTTACCTTCAGTACTTGTTGACATAAATAATGTTGCTGACTATTACGAGCCTGATGCTGTTTTCTAGAGTTTAATTTAATAATAATCGTCCCTACTCTGGGGCGATTATATTTCAAAGATATAATTTCAATTCTTAATTTTAAAATTATTTTCATCCCCAGATTTAAGGAGTGTTAATATTGCTATTTAAAAAATTGGGTTAATATTATCAGGAGAAGGACCGTGACGCCTAAACAAAGAGTTTTTGAAAGAATCGCAGGAAATAAAGTTGATAAAATTCCTAATTTAAGCATTTCATCATGGTTTTCAGCCAAATATGCAAATATTGATTATGGGACTTTTTGTAGTGATTATAGGGCACTAGTTGCAGCACAAACCAAAACAACCAAAGACTTTGGACTTGATATTCTTTCAACTATGAGTGATCCCTATAGGGAAACTTATGATTTTGGAGCAACTGTATTATTTTTTCGTGACCAACCACCTGTTTGCAATATTCCCTTTATCAATGATTTAAATAATTGCCATGATTTAAGAAAATGGGATCCCTTTGCTTCAGAAAGGACTTTAGACAGATTAAAAGCTATTAAATTATTTAAGAAAAATTTAGGTGATGAATACCCTATATTAGGATGGGTAGAAGGACCCCTTTCTCAGTTTTGTAACTTGGCAACACTGAATTTAGGTATGAGCGCGTTAAATGACGATGAAGATGAAATAAAAGCAATTCTTGATTTTATTACAGAACAGGAAATCTCTTGTGCTCTTTCTCAAATTCAAAGTGGAGCAGATATTATAGGCATTAGAGAAAATATAGCATCATTACTTAGTGTAGATTCATATAAAAATTTAATTTTAGAAAACGAAATGAAAATAATCAAAGCTATCCATGATGCAGGTGCAATTTCTAAACTTCATATTGAAGGAAATATTAATCATATATTTTCAAGTATGTTAATGAGTAATACCGATATTTTAGATATTGACCATTTTGTTAACTTTGATAAGGCAATTGAAATGAGTAAAGGCATATGTACTCTCGCAGGTCATATTGAAGCTGCTGGTATTATTTTAAGAGGTAATGTCAAAGAAATAAAAGGCTGGGTAGATTATTGTATAAAACATGGCGGTGATAATATTATTATATCATCAGGAAGTGAAGTTTCTCCTCAAACCCCTCTTGCAAACTTTTCAGCTATTAATGAAAGACTTATAGAGATTGGGGCTAATTACTAAAAGATTAATAAAATTTTTAGATTTTTTTAGTATCGGGGATAAATTTTAAAGAAAAGTCTTCAATATTTATACAAAAATTATCGATTCTTGATTAAAAATGACATATTTGTTTTATACCATAATTACTAAAATTTAGTTTTAATTTGCTTATATAATATGAGCAATTATTCAAATGTAACAGAATTTCTTTAATTGACTATTATCACTTTTTCTTGTACAAATAACTATATTAAGTTTTGGAGGAGCTATGGAATCTTCATTAGCTATACCTGCTTTAACTAAAGATCTAGTTAGAGTTTTAATTGATGCTGACACAATCTCCCGTAGGGTAGATGAACTAGCGCATCAAATCAACGAAGCATATGCAAATATTGAGGGGCGCCTTATACTCGTAGGGGTATTGAAGGGCTCTTTTATTTTGACCGCAGATTTATGTAGAAAGTTAACAATACCTCATGTTGTTGATTTTATTGCTTTATCTTCCTATAACGGAGATAGCACAAGCGGTAATGTACGGCTTCTAATGGACACTAGAGAAAACATGGAAAACAAACATGTTTTAATTATCGAAGACATATTAGATTCAGGATATACCCTTGATTATTTAACTAGAAACTTTCTAGCAAGAAATCCATCTAGTGTTAAAACTTTAGTTTTATTGGATAAACCTAATAGGCATACTGTTTCTGTTGAAATAAACTATATGGGATTTACAATTCCTGATGTTTGGGTAGTTGGCTATGGCTTAGACTACAACGAGAGATACAGAACATTACCTTATATTGCAGAAATGCTTCCTCAAGGCTAATGAAATATTGAAATCTATAAATATATAGAATTGGAAACTTCTTTTTATGAAAAACGACAAATTTTATGTAAGCTACAACACCGTTCACAAACTAATCAAAGATTTAGCTAACAAAATTAAAGACAGTAACTTTGATCCTGATGTAATTGTTGCAATCGGATCTGGTGGCTTTATACCAGCTAGAATAATCAAAACCTTTATCAATAGACCAATATATGCAGTAGGAATTTCCTACTATGGTATTGATAATAAACATAGAAACCATCCAACTAAAATCCAATGGATTGATGAAGTTCAAGAGCAATTAAAGGGTAAAAAATTATTATTAATTGATGAAGTTGATGATACTAGAACAACTCTTGCTTATTGTGTTGGTGAACTATTAAAATATAAACCTGAAGAAATAGCCGTTTTGGTTCTTCACAACAAAAGAAAAGAAAAAGATGTTAATTTCCCAGATGAAATCAAAAGATATTATCCTGCTATGGAAATTGATGATATATGGATCAAATATCCATGGGATGCTGAGGATATTGAAGAACATACTGAAAATGAAAAGGCCATGTTATTAAATAAAGCCTAAGGAGAAAGAAATGAGTGTAAGTGCTATTGTAGGAGCCCAATGGGGAGACGAAGGAAAAGGTCGTGTTGTTGACTATTTAGCAACAAAAGCCGATCTATGTATCCGCTTTCAAGGTGGTGATAACGCAGGACATACTGTAATTAATGATAAAGGTAAATTTGCTCTTCATATTATCCCATCAGGTATATTTAATCCTGATACAACAAATATCGTTTGTGCTGGAACAGTAGTAAATTTTGAGGGAATGAAAATTGAGTTGGATAATATTGCCAAAGCTGGTGTTGATGGTAAAAACTTATTCATTGACAAAAGAGCTCATTTGATTATGCCTTTTCACTGTACTTTAGATGGTGCTGAAGAAGCTAGCAAAAGTTCAACCTGGAAAATTGGAACAACCAAAAAAGGTATAGGACCAACTTACAGTGATAAAGCTGCTAGAAGCGGTATCAGAGCTGTCGATATCTTAGACGTTGAGAGATTAACAAATAGATTAAAAATGCTTCTTCCTAGAAAAAATAGAGAATTAGCTTATTTCAATCTTCCTGAAGTAACTTTAGAAGGAATGCTTGAAATTTGTGCTAAGTGGAGAGACTTGTTTGGTGATAGAATCATCGATACTGTTCCTATTATTCGTGAAGCCTTTGAATCTAATAAAAAGATTTTATTAGAAGGCCAATTAGGAATAATGAGAGACTTAGACTGGGGTATTTATCCATATACTACTAGTAGTAATCCCACAGCTGGTGGGGCTTGTAGTGGAGCTGGTATTGCACCGAATAGAATTGATGAAATCATTGGCGTTGTAAAAGCCTATTCAACTTCTGTTGGTGGCGGTCCATTTATGACTGAATTATTCGATGCTGACGGTGAAAAACTTAGAGACATTGGACATGAATATGGCGCAACAACAGGTCGCCCACGTCGTTGTGGTTGGTTTGATGCTGTCGCTGCTGATTATTCTTGTTGGATAAATGGCTTTACAAATATTGCTATAACTAAATTAGATATTTTAGACCATTTTGATACAATTAAAGTTTGTACTGCTTATGAAATTAATGGTGAAGTAGTTAATTACTTGCCAGAAACTGCACTTCAAGAAATTGCAAAACCAATTTATAAAGAATTTAAGGGTTGGAAAAGCGATACTACTAATGCAAGAAAATGGAAAGACTTACCAATAGAAGCACAAGATTATTGTACTGAAATTGGAAAACTAGTTGGTGCTCCAATTAAATTTGTTTCAGTTGGCCCAGAAAGAGATCAAATTATTATTTTATAATTATTTAGGGGTTAAGCAAAAAAGCTTAACCCTTTTTTTTTATTCTATAATATCATATTTAAATACTTTTAATACAATGGAGTAATTTTATGATGTCATTCAATCATGATACCTTTATATCCCCTTTTACTTGGAGATATGCTAGCTCTCAAATGAGAGAAATCTACAGTGAAAAACACAAGAGAATTCTTTTAAGAAGAATTTGGATAGCCCTAGCTAGTGCTCAAAAGGACGCTGGCTTGGTTTCTCAAAAACAAGTAGAAGAATTATTGAATCACAAAACTGATATTGATATAGAGAGAGCTACTGAAATTGAAAATATTATTCACCATGATTTGATGGCTGAAATTAAAACATATGCAGAGCAATGTCCAACAGGTGGGGCTATTATTCACCTAGGTGCTACAAGCATGGATATTCTCGATAATATGGATGCTATTCGCTTAAAAGAAGCTTTAGATATTATCATTAATAAATCAAAAGAACTTTTACAGCTTTTTATTGATAAAATGGTCAAATACAAAGAGTTACCTTGTATGGCTTTCACTCATATTCAACCAGCAGAGCCTACAACTGTGGGCTACAGAATAGCTCAAAGTGCTCAAGATTTGATTGATGATATTAAAGATTTAGTGCATGTTAGAGATAATATCAAAGGTAAAGGTATGAAAGGAGCTGTTGGTACAGCTGCTAGTTATACTGAACTTTTAAAAGGCACAGGTATGAGTGCTGCACAAATGGAAGACACAGTCATGAGTAAACTTGATTTAAAAGCATTTAGTGCAGCTACTCAAGTATATACAAGAAAACAAGATTTACGTGTTGTAAATGCTTTATCTTCTCTTTCCTGTACACTATATAAATTCTTTATTGACTTTAGATTATTACAATCACCTCCTATTGGAGAGTGGTCAGAACCTTTTGGTAAAAACCAAATTGGATCTTCTGCTATGCCTTTTAAAAGAAATCCAATTAATAGTGAAAAAATTGATAGTCTTTGTAGATTTGTAAGTTCCCAATCAAATACAGTTTGGCAAAATAGTGCTAATACTTTATTAGAAAGGACTCTTGATGATAGTGCAAACAGACGAGTTGTTTTACCTACTACCTTCTTAGCTTGTGATGAAATATTAATAACATCTATAAAAGTAATAAAAGATATGAATGTTCATACAACTGCAATACAAAGGAATATGAAGACTTATGGTATTTTTGCTGCAAGTGAAAGATTGTTAATGGAACTAGGAAGAAATGGTGCTAATAGACAAGAAATGCATGAAGTAATTCGCTCTCATAGCCTAGAAGCTTGGAAACAAGTTCAAGAAGGAAATGAAAACAAGTTAAAAGAAGACCTTACAAATGATAAAGTTATCTTAAAATATGTTAGCAAAGAAAAAGCTGATGAATTATTAAATGCTGATGAATATATTGGTGATGCTCCCCTTAGGACTCAGATGATAATAGATGAAGCACTAGAGGTATTATAAAAAGTTTATTATTTGCACCCCTGCTTTAAAGAGATAATAATATATCATTATCCTAGGGAATCTTACTAAACAAGCAAATAATACATCTATAAAGTTAACCTTTAAAATACCAGCTGTCCAACAGACAGTTGAATAAGGAATGGGAGTCAATCCGGCTAATACAATTGCCCAGGCTCCCTTTTTATGAATCAATATTTTATGAGATCCCATAATTCTCTCAGATGTTCTACTAACTATTTTTATTAAAGAAACAGAGCGCCCTAACCAGTAGGCACTTATTCCCCCTAAAAAAGAAGCTGTTCCCATAATCATTGTTATTTGAATTATACTCCATTGTGAAGATACCAAGGGAAACATAACATCCGGAGTCATTGGAACTATAAAGGTATCACAAATATATACAAATAAAGCCACACCCTTATAACCTAAATTTTCATACAAATTATTTGCAAACATAGTGGCTCTCACACTAGATTTGAGCACTTTGTCATAAATTAAAAAAATACCAAAAATTACTACAAACATAAAGAAAGTTTTAATTATGAGTTTTGGCCAAGATATTCTACCATCTTCTTTCAAAAATGCATGCTTTTTATCATCTTTATCTTTCATTAAAATAACCTAAAAATGCATCAACACATTTTTCTATATTTTTAGACTCACCTTTACCTTGGAATATGGGATATCTTCCTCCCCCTTTTCCATTTATAATAGATAAAACATCTTCTCTAATGCTCTTAATATTATATTTTTCAAAACTTGGACCAAGATAAATAAACCATTTTAAAAAAGAGTTTTCCACACTATAAAAAAACAACACTTTATCAACACTTAATTCAATACTTTTAAATTCTATATTAAAAGCACTCATGTCTTTAGCAATAATTTTATCTTCACTACTTTCTACAAGCGATTTTAGAGTCAAATTCGTATTGTCTTTTTGTAAAAGGCTTATCTGCTTTTCTAAGTCAATATTTTTTTCAATTAATTGTTTACTACAAGATACTAATGTTCCTAATGTGGAACTATGTAATACATTAAGTTCTTTTATAATTGAAGTATTTTCTCTTTCTGCTTCAAATGCCTGTTTTGAAACTTTAAATAGGAGTCTATAATGCTTTCTTACTTTTTCCACACCACAAAACATTATCCTCTCTATTTCACTTGTATTATTAACGTGGATACCACCACAAGCAATCAAATCAGTATTTTCTATGTTAACAATTCTTATTAGTCCATCAACTTTTATACTTCGTCTTAGATTTAAGTTTTCAGCTTCACACCTTTTCATTTCACTATAGCTAACATCTAAGGACTCAATTATTTTATTATTTGCTATATCCACAGCTTTATAGCAGGAATCTTCACTGAATTTATCATTATCGATCTCAATAGCTAGTACTTCAGATCCTTGATGGACAGAAACAGTAGATACATCAAAAAATGATTGTAAAATACCACTGATTAAATGCTGAGCTGTATGCATTTTCATATAAGCATATCGCGTGTCCCAATCTAATTTTATAAGAACCTCATCCCCAACTATTAGATTATTGGGTTGCTCATTTAATATATGAGCTATACTCTCGCCTTCTTTTTGGGTATCAACAATTTTGTAATTATTTATAAAGCCCTTATCCCCTGGTTGTCCACCACCCTCAGGGTAAAAAATTGTTGTATCGAGATAAATTTTATTATCAGAAATTTGTATAATTGTAGCTTTCAATTCTTTTTTATAGGGATTTATATAATATTCTTTTATACTTTCAATCATTTTTAAGTCCTTTTCTTCCAAATTGATCGGCTTCTTGGCAATTCAATTGAAAGGTTAATAGCTATAACTCTTATTATAAAAACAAAGAGCGCACATATTGTAAATAAATATAGCTTTGATAACTGTGTCTTTTCTAAAGATAAATATAAAAGTCCTCCAAGCAAAGAGGCTGTTGCATAAAAATCACTTGTTAATATGGTCGGTATGTTTTTACTCATAACATCTCTTATAACACCACCACCTGTTGCTGTTACAATACCACACAGAACTTGACCCACGGCAGAGCAATCATATAGTGCTCCCTTTGCACAACCTAAGGCTGTAAAGACACCTAGACCTATGGCGTCAGAATATTTTATGATTTTACGCTCAGACTGAATGAAAGAGCCTAAAAAGAAAACAATTATACCAACTACCACACACACAACCAAATAAATATAATCAGTTAATGCGGCAGCCGGGGTTGCACCTATTAGGGCATCTCGAATCATACCTCCACCACAACCAACTGTGGTAGCGAAAACTATTACACCAAGAAAATCTAAATCTTTTTCTACGGCTTTTAATGCTCCTGTTAGGGCAAAAATAATAGTTCCTATAATATCAAAACTATAAATCATATGGGCTGTATTAATCATAAAAGAAACTTAACATATCTTTTAGGTACTTGTTAATTAGTTTATTTGTGATTATCATAAATCTTATAAAGAATTTGCTTTAAATAACAAAAATTGAGGTGTGATTATGGCCAGAATCAAATCTGCTTGGGAATTAGCTTTAGAAAAAACTGAAAACTTACATGTTGATTTAGATAAAATAAAAAAAGACAATACCATAAAACTTGGTAGAAAAATATGTGGTTTATATATTAATGATATTGATTTTTCTATGGAAAAATTTAAAAGTGTATATGAAAAAGAAACTGATAAAACAAATCTTAAAGAAGGTATTATAAATAGTCTTTTGATAAATTTATCACTTCCCAAAGATCTAAGTTTTGATACGACTATTGATAAAATTGTTGAAATTATAGAGTTTTTAAAAGATGATAGTGATGAATTAGCTGGTACTTTAAACCAAATTAAAGAATTCTTTAAACAATACTTAAACCACCAGGACGAACTAGTTAATCAAATGAAGGAACAGTTTGCACCAGTTCTTAAGCAAAAACAAGAACAACTAAAACAACAATATGGAGCTGATTATACTTATAGCGCTGAACAAGATAAAGAGTTTATGAAATTACTTGATGACAATCTTCAAAAACTCGATGCACAATATGATGAAACATTAAATAATGTAAAAGATAAAATAAAACAAGATTTATCATAAAAATATTTCTAAATATAAATAATAGAGAGGGATGCTTTTTAGCATCCCTACTTTACAAATTAATTTGATTGGTAAATATATAATAAACAGCTACCACAATAATAACACTCAATAAAGTTCCAACAAAATAATATTCTGCGAAATCTTTACTTTCACTAGGATTTTTCCATCTAGCAATAGATTTTGCAGTAAAAACAAAACCTATAACACCAAACTGATTTGCAAAAAATAACAATAAGATTAATAACCTTTCTAAACTTCCTATTTTATTACCCAATTTAATAGTTAAAAGATTATCAAAATCATCGTTTTAATCACTTTTTCTAATACCTAAAAGAAAATTTTTTATAAATATATTTGCAGGCTTAAAAACTAAAAGCACTGAAATTATTATCCTTAAATAGGTTGAAATATTTTAGAAACTGTCTTGACTGGCATCTTACTATAAACAATGATATATTATCTTAACATATATATATTTAAGATTAAAAATATACAAAACAATATAATATGTTAGAATAAAACTAAATGAGGAAGGTGAATTTTTGAAAAAAAGATTATTTATAGTATTAATATTATTTATAGTAACAAGTTCTTTATATGCAAATAATGATGTATCATTATACATAAATGGATTGGAATCTATTATCCAAGAAAAAGATGAAGAAGCAATAGCCTCTTTTGAGCAATTAGTGGATTTATATCCAAAATCTAAATATCAGGTAAAAGGAAGTGATTATCTTTTTTCTTTAAATAACACAAAAGACAATTCCGGGATTGTTCCTTTTTATTTAAATAATATCGGTACATTAACTTATACAGCCTTTGGTTTGGCTAATCTTTTAGAACTACCTAGTGATTCATTATCAATAGGACTTACTGGTCTCACTGGTGTTGGTGCTGGTATTGGAGTTTCTTCGCAATTATCAAAAGAATATGAAATAACTTCAGAGTTGTATTCAAGGCTAGCAACAAATCAAACAGTAACTATGGGAAATTACTTATATTTATTAGGAATACTTTATGAAGAGGAAATTTTAGGTTATGGTCAGTATGATGATAAAATAACTCAAGCTTCACAATTAGCAGCATTAAATGGTTCTTTTTATTTATCCTATTTTGGATTGAGAAATAAAGAATTAGAAAAAGGAAAAGGTTTCTTTGGGTTTCAATCATACGCTTGGGGTAACTACTATTATTGGTTAACTGCTTTAATGTTACAAATGGAATTTAATACTACAGATCTATTATTAGGTATAGGTATTTCTAACTTAGCATACTTTGGTTCACAACCATTATGGGATACTATAAAATGGTCAGGAACTCGAAGTGGATTAGTCTCTGTTGGTGGTCTTGGAGGAGCTTTAGTTGGTGTGTTCTCTTATTTAATTCTTGATAATTTTGTTGATTTAGAGGTTGAAGTAGCAACAGGTATTATTATGGGATCTACATTAGCTGGTCAAATATATGCAACATATTTAACTAGAAACATTGATAAAAATAAAGAACTAAATGTTGCAAGTAGTAATCAAATAATGCCTTACCCAATTATTAAAGCTAATAATGAAGTAGGTATTGGATTTCATATATATCTCTAAATTATTTATGAAAAATAAATATTGAAAAAACATGCTCTCTTATTTTTACATAGGAGAGCATTTTTAGGTTTAATAGATTTTTAATTCTTATAAATTCTTTATTTTAATAGCGGTAAATATCTACCGAACGACGCTCTCTGATATATAACATACTTATAACTTTTATTTTTATTATCTGCTGTTTTCTGACTTTGAGTATAAAAATCTCCAATCACATGTAATAAAAAAATAGTAGCAACATATCATTTATCATATTCTTCTTCTCTCTTTTTCAATTATTTGGCAAATAGCCTTTTGTGATTGTAAATAGTTCTCAAAACTTGAAGCTTTAAGACTTCTACTTACACGAGACTGATCAATATCCAATAAAATGGCAATTTCATTTTGTGTAATGTTATTTGTTTCAATTTTTTTTTCAATAATGCTTAACTGTAAATCACTCCATCTTTTATTGGTTTTGGAAATCCAAAACAAATGAGTATTTAAAAGTTCATTAATTAATAAATCAGGTGTTTGAATATAAAGATTTTGCTCATTATTTTTTATTTTCTTTAGCGCTTGCAAAGAGTTTCTTGCTCTATGATATGCTGGGCCGTCTGAGCCTATAGAGGCCTCTCTATCTATATCTGTTACTATTTCCCCTATTCCTATACCAAACCTTATTCTTATCTCTTTTAAGTTGAATTGTATCATATCAATTATGTCAAATAAATGTTCAGCATTATTCAAGACACCCTGAAATTCATCGCCCAAGGTGATAATAAAGTTTGAGCAAATATCATCATAAAATTGATTGTTTATTTTTTTCAAAATGTCTTTTAATTGTTTTTGATAAACCCTTCTTTGATGCACATCTATTTTTTTTGAATCAATAATGTCTGCTATAACAGCAATTAATCCTTGTTTTGTACTATTTGTAGTCATAAAGTTACCCCTTTATGACTAAATTATATCATAAATAGTAAATATGTCAATTTACTAGCATATTTACAAAATATGTCTAATTTTTATCATATTGAATTAAAAAAACTATATAGTAGCTTAAAAAAATACCCCGCATATTATTAATACACGAGATATAAATTATTTATTATTATTTTTGCTTAATCAAATTAAAACATGCACCAAAAAGGAGGCGTTAAAAATCCTATAAAGAAAATTACACCCATAGCAAATACTGAGAGGGACACAATCGACAATACAAACCCTGCCATTGCAGCGCTAGAATTATGTCTAATTGAGGTTCCCTTTACCAAAGCTATAATTGCTAGAATTACTCCAACAAAAGAAAATAACCAAGAAAAAGTGCTAACAATAGCTATTATGCCTAAAATCAATACAACTGAAGAAGCATCATCGCTTGTGCTCTTTTTTACGCAATCTTCTTCCTTGTAAGGCTGAGAATCATTATCATAATTATTCATATCTTATTATCTCCTTATATCTGTGTTCTTCCTACATAATAGTCATAATCAGAAAAAAAGAAAACCATAATTATATTTCTTCACAGAATCAACAAAAAACTCTAAGAGCAACAAGTACCCTTAGAGTATAAATATCAAATATTATCTTTTATAAATTCCAATATTTTTCCATTCTCTTTACTAGAGATGCACTGTAAGCTTCCCAATCAGTAATTGGTTTTCGTGCAACACCTGCTTCACAAGCGGCTTTTGCAACAGCTACTGCTTCATATTCAATTACTCTTGGATCAAATGGTTTAGGAACAATATAGTCTCTACCAAAACTAAAGCTTCTACCATAGGCAGCTTCAACTTCTTTAACAATAGGTTCTTTTGCCAATTGGGCTAAAGCTTTAGCTGCAGCCATCTTCATTGATTCAGTAATTTTTGAAGCTCTAACATCAAGTGCTCCTCTAAATATAAAAGGGAAACCTAATACATTATTAATTTGGTTAGGATAGTCACTTCTACCTGTGGCCATAATCAAGTCACTACGAGTTTCAATAGCTAGATGATAATCAATTTCTGGATTAGGATTACTCATTGCAAATACAATAGGGTCTTTTGCCATTGATAAAAGCATTTCAGCACTTACACAATCTGCTACAGAAAGACCCATTAATACATCAGCATCAACTAAAGCCTCTGCTAAATTTCTAGCTTTGGTCTCTACAGACATTTCTATTTTTTCTTTGGTCATTCTTTCTGTTCGACCTTTGAAAATTACACCACGACTATCACACATTGTTAAGTTTTCTGGTTTTACACCAGCTGCTAAAAACATTTTTGCACATGAAATACCAGCTGCTCCTGCTCCATTAACAACAACTTTAATTTCACTTAATTTTTTGTTAACAATTTCAGTAGCATTCATTAAACCAGCGGTTGCAATAATTGCAGTACCATGTTGGTCATCGTGGAAAATAGGAATATCACATTGCTTAATTAATTCTTGTTCAATCTCAAAACATTCAGGTCCTTTGATATCTTCAAGATTAACACCACCAAAGGTTGGAGTTAGTGTTTTAACAAATTCAATTATTTTCTTAGGGTCTTTTTCATCAATTTCAATATCAAAAACATCGATATCTGCAAATCTCTTAAATAAGACACCTTTTCCTTCCATAACAGGTTTACTTGCTAAAGCTCCTCTATCTCCTAAACCTAGGATAGCTGTTCCATTAGAAATAACCGCTACAAGATTACCCTTTGCAGTATATTTGTATGCATCCTCTGGATTTTCTGCTATTGCTAATACAGGTGCTGCTACACCGGGGGTGTATGCTAGACCTAAATCATCAGCTGTAACACAAGGTTTGGTAGGTACAACACTAACCTTACCAGGTACATTACCTTGAATGTGATAAGCCAATGCTCTTTCTTTTAAAGTTGCCATTTAAATTTTCCTCTTTTATTTTTCAAAATTCCATTTATAATCCATGCTCCATCTGTCTCTCAATTCAATCATTACTTTTTGCAATGATGGAGGGACAGGACAGCCATGTTCTTTTCTATAATTATAAGAAATAAATTCTTTTTCACCAGCTGTAAAGATTTGATCTTCACCAGGTGCTTTTTCACTATCTCTTAATTGTCTACAAATTGTTCCAGCAATAGCTTTAAAGATTTTTACGCCCATAAAATGCTCTGGATTAATTGCAATAAAGAAGTGTCCAAGTGGATATGGTATTGGATTGTGATCATCATCAAAACCATTTAAGTCTTTCATGAAAGATCCATCTTGTAATGCTGCTGATAGTATTTCTACAATAGCTGCATAACCATACCCCTTATAACCACCAGTTAGTTCACCAATTCCACCAAGTGGAGTTAATGCGGCATTTCCAGTTGTTAAGTCTTTTAATATTTCTTTTGTATTGGTACGAGTTTTACCATCACGACCGATAACCCAACCAGCAGGTAAATCTTTACCAGCTCGTCCATAAACTTCAATTTTACCACGTTGTGATACACTAGTTGCGCAGTCTAATACAAAAGGAAACTCTTCATCAGTTGGAAGACCAAAAGTTAAAGGATTTGTTCCCATCATATTTTCAACACCATTAGTTGGAGCAATAGAAGGTCTAGCATTGGTACCAGTAATACCAATCATGTCTTCTTTTATAGCCATAAGTGGATAGTAACCAGCAATACCGTAGTGAGTTGAGTTTCTAACTGCTACCATACCGATACCATATTTCTTAGCTTTTTCAATTGCCATTTCCATAGCTTTTTTTGAAACTACATGACCTAAACCATTATGACCATCTAAAACCGCTGTGGCTTCTTTATCTTTTACAACTTCAATTTCAGTTATAGGATTCATAATACCTTTGTCAATTCTATCAATGTAAATTGGTTTTAGTCGACCAATTCCATGACTATCAATACCTCTTTTATCTGATTCAATTAGTATTTCACCAATTGTTTTTGCATCAGAAGCTGGAATGCCGGTATTAACAAGAGCTTCTCTCATAAATTTCTCTAATTCTTCAAAAGGGATCCATGCACAATTTTTATAATTATCTGCATATGTTTCTTCAAATTTCATAAATTTCCTCCTATGATTTTGCTATAAGTACTTGAATATGTTTATTAATTTCAGTGTTTTTTAGTAGATTTCCACCATTTTCATCTGTAACTAAAATATCAACTCTTTCTATTGGGGCAGTTTTAAAATTAGATACAACTCCAATCTTATTTTCTGTTGCAACAACAATTTTCGATCCTACACTATGATCTATCATAGCTCTAGTAGTATCAGCTTCTTCTAATACAGGTGTTGTCAGTCCTGCAATAGGAGAAAATCCATCAACACCTATAATTGACTTATTTGCATAAATTTGATCTATAAGTGCGAAAGCTAAACGTCCTGATACAGAATGAGATTTAGCTCTGTAGTATCCACCTACAAAGATAATTTTAACATTCCCTTCACTTTTACAAAGCCACATAGCATCTATATTATTTGTTACAATTGTTATATCTATATTTCTCTCTAAAATGGATTTGATTACCTCAAGTGTAGTTGATCCACTATTAATATAAACTGTATCCCCTTCTTCTAATAATGAGGCAGCAAGTTTTCCAACAGCTTGTTTTTCTTTAGAACATTCAGATGCTTTTTGTAGGTAATCTGGTTCAATGTTAAGGTTTCTTCTTAAAGTTGCACCACCATGAGTTCTCTCTAATACACCCTTAGCACAAAGACCATCTAAGTCTCGTCGTATTGTTAATTCACTGACCTCTAGTTTAGGAGCAAGATCACTAACACTTACACTTTTTTTCTTCATTGCTAATTCTTGAATATATCTTTGTCTCTCAACAGGTAACATCTTGTATCCTTTGAACGTTTTTGTTCGTTTGTACATATCATACATTCAAAATAATTAACTGTCAACAAAAAAAAGTTCAAATATATATATAATTTTACCATTAAATGTTCAAAGCTCTGAATACTTTATATTTCATAAAAATATATATTTAACTCATATTTGCCTGCTTTTATCTTAATTTTAGATTTTTTGACACTTTTTAGTGATATAGACTTGAACAACACCCATAAATTTGGTAATCTCACAATCGTTGTTTCGGTGCCATACCCAAGCGGTAAGGGAACGGTCTGCAAAACCGTGATGCATCGGTTCAAATCCGATTGGCACCTTTTAAGAGTTCAAGTTAATAAACTTGGACTCTTTTTTTTTAATTGTATAATTTGAAATTTAAAGTAAGTCAAACAACAACCCTATTTTAATCTATATTTTAGTGATTTTTTAGTAATTTGCCAATTTTTCTACATCAATATGAGATAATATCTCATGTAATCGTTGATTTTTAATTAAAGTAAATATATTGCTTATTTCACCGAC
Source organism: uncultured Spirochaetaceae bacterium (assembly GCA_964545735.1). Classification (GTDB taxonomy): domain Bacteria; phylum Spirochaetota; class Spirochaetia; order Sphaerochaetales; family Sphaerochaetaceae; genus Pleomorphochaeta. The sequence continues at coordinate 17,705 of CAZJGS010000008.1, read as the reverse complement.
TATAGACCCTGTTATTCACTCATTTTCCCTCATAGAATATGAATAACATTATAGATTATTAGTTACAACACAAAAACTATCCCTTAGTGCACATATTTCTTGCTATAAAACTCATCTAGAATTAGTATAAGAAATAATATGTTATAAAGGAGAATTCAATAGATTATGAATAAACAAACAATAAATGAGTCAATAACTCAAAAGAGAGAAGAGGAACTAGTATTCTATGTTGATATGGATAATGTTCTAGTAGATTTTAAATCTGGGCTTACAGAAATAGACGATGCGACAAAAACAGTCTACAAAGACAATGAAGATGATATTCCTGGAATTTTCTCTCTTATGAAACCAATGTCTGGGGCTATAGAGGCTTATAAATTACATTCAAAAAATGCTGAATTCTATATACTCTCAACTGCTCCCTGGGATAATCCTAGTGCTTGGTCTGATAAAGTTGAATGGGTAAAAAAATATCTTGGTGCTTCAGCTTATAAAAGACTTATCCTTTCACATCATAAAGATCTATTAAAAGGTGATTATCTCATTGATGACAGATATGCTAATGGAGCCCATGCTTTTGATGGCACTTTGCTTAAATTTGATTCTCCTGAATTTCCTAACTGGGAAATGTTAAGTTCATTTATTGGTGAGGCTATTGCTAATAATGTAAAAGGATTAAAGAGCAAAGACATAAACTATCCACAGGAGATGCTAGAAAAAGCTCAAAAGAAAATTATAAAAAATGAAGATACTATTAACGGCTCCAAAATTTGTGGTTGTACTTATTGTGGGTATATCTTTAAAACAAATGATGAAGATATAGATTTTACTAAAGAAAATGAACAAAATTATCCAAGAACAGGTCATTGCCCTAAATGTAAAAAGGCTGCAGTTATGGGTATTGCTTCAGGATATCCAGTTGATAATCCTGAGTTTCTTAAGCAATGCTCTACATTTTACTTTAAAGGTGAAAGCCAATTGAAATAGCAACTTAAATAAATTCAAGATTTCTGATATTAATATGTTCCAATATAAGAGCTTTAGTGTTGCTATAGTTGAAAAACAGATCATTTAAACAATATTAGATTATCAAATACTCTTAGGTATTCTTGTAATATTTACCTAAGAGATTTTGATATCTACTAGCATCAAACCACAATATTATAACACTATGGTGAATACTGTAAAAAAGCTCTCTCAATATAGAGAAAGCTCTTTCTAAACAACTAAAACATATAGTAATTTTTTCAATCAAATTTGATTAAATTCTTCCCAAATTTCTTTATAACTTCAAACTTTGGATCGGATGGAATTACAATCGAACTTTTGGTTCTCTTTAATACTATATTGTGATTAAAAGATTCAAAAGATGAAAAATTATTACCCATTCTTGTGTTATCATAAGTGGTTAAACATCTAGCATATAAAACCCGCTTTACTTCACCAGGTTCAAGACTAACACCATTTCCATTGCCATAATAGGAAGTACTAGAGCCCAAATGAACAGAAAATTCATTACTTGGTCCACCTTCATACAAGGACCAGGGTGGATGATTTCTTCCACCATAATCTAAAATCATTGTAGAATAATTTAAATCTATATCAATATCTTCCATCAATTCTCTGCCAGGGGCAAAGGATAAATATACCAATTGATGATGTGGATTTATTATACTGTACCAAATATGATAATTGGTATCCAAATTATTTTTAGCATATAAAATATCAGTTGTTCCAATAATTCCTGAAATATTTTTTACATCACAACTACCACCGGTGATCAAAGGAGCTTTGTCCAAAGCGAAAGGCTTCTCACTATTGGCGATTCTCTCCATAACTTTAGTGCTATCGACGTCTTTAAATTTATTCCACAACTTGGCACTACTATTTAAGGAGCAATTTGATTCTAGAAAAGGAGCACCTATTGTATTATCAAAGCCGACATGTAAATTTATTTTCTCTTTTGATGTGTTCTTTATATACATAGCTGAATATATTACAGGTTGATTTGGCAAAACTACATCAAGTCTTTTTGTTGACCATTTGTTTTTCTTATAATTTGCATCATTTTGTGAAAGTACCCACACTCCACCTGTAGTCTCATCACTGCCGTATCTTTGAACAATCCATTTTACCCGGTCTTTTTCAAAAACAGCATCTAAATAAGCATCATTTTCATCTTTATTTAGATTCTCACTTTTATATAACAAATCATCATAGGTACTTATTTTACCAATCAAAGGATCATCTTCACTGTTAGTCGAAAGTTCAGGTTCTACAATTTTTACTTGATAGCCATAGAGTTTATCCATCAAAGGATCTTCATCATTGTGTTTAATACCTTGATCCACAGTATCTTTTGAAAAAGGGAATCTGTGTAACTTGTTTGAATTTACCCAACCACCATGAATATTCATAGCACTAAATTCTATAAGCCTACCATTATAATCTTGAACAACAGCTCTAATTAGATCATTACTTAGTACAGTTGCATTATCATCGTCTTTAATTCTAACTCTTCTTATGTCCATTTTATCTTTTCCTTCATTGTATTAAAAAAACATAGTAAATTTTCAATATCTCTACTATAATTATAGTATAGATGCATATTAGTACAAGGAGATTTTTTATGATTAATGAGAAAAATGGAGTTTTTACATTATCTAGTACAAATACAACTTATATATTCCAAGCAAACAAAAATGAGCAATTGGAACATTTATATTATGGCTCACATTTGAATGAAGCTAGTATCAACGCCAAACTGCTAAGTACAAAGTATATGCAAAATGCAGGAACCTCAACACTATATGAAGAAGATAGTGAACTTAATTTGGGCTTGATGAAGCAAGAAGTTTCAACTCCAGGTAAAGGTGATTTTAGAGAACCCTTTGCTAAAATTAGCTATAACGGCGGTATGACGACACTAGATTTTGTATTTGATAGTTATGAAATAGTAAGTGCTAAAGCAAAAACCTTCTATGCTCTACCTGAATCTTACGGTTCGAGAGAAGAAGCCGATACTTTGAGAGTTACTCTTAAAGATAAAGAATTAGATATTAAACTTATCATAACTTATGGAGTTTTTTCTCTTTGTGATGTTATTACTAGAAAAGCTGAACTCTTTAACTATGCTAAAAAAAATATTACTATTGAGAGGTTATCCTCCCTTCAACTTGATATAGACCAGGACGACTTTGATCTAATAACCTTTGATGGCGCTTGGGCAAGAGAAAGACATATTAACAAAAGAGCACTAACCCCCGGTATTGTAATTAACGATTCAAAGCTTGGAGCCTCAAGTGCAACTCATAACCCTCTAATATATATTAGTGAAAAAGGCTGCTCAGAATTTAGTGGCAAATGTTATGCTACCAATTTAATTTATAGTGGCAATCATAAAGAAGTTGTTGAAGTAACTCCTTATAATCAAACAAGGATTCTTACTGGCATAAATGATTCTACCTTCAAATGGATTTTACATCCCAATGAAAGGTTTTCAACTCCTGAAGCTATAATGAGTTATAGTGATAAGGGTTTTAGCTCAATTAGCAGGAATTTCCATTATTTTGCAAATAATAATATAGTCAGAGGTTATTGGAAAAATAAAGAACGCCCTGTTTTAGTGAACTCCTGGGAAGCTTTCTATTTTGACTTTGATGATACTCAAGTTGTAAAATTAGCTAAAAAAGCAAAAGAAATTGGTGCTGAACTTTTTGTACTAGATGATGGTTGGTTTGGAGACAGAAATGATGATACCTCAAGTCTTGGTGATTGGCAGGTAAATACCTCTAAACTAAGTGAAGGCTTGGGAAATATTTCCTCTAAAATACATAAAATGAATATGCTTTTTGGAATTTGGGTAGAACCTGAGATGATAAGTAAAAATAGTAATCTCTATGATAAACATCCAGATTGGGCAATTATTATTCCTGGAAGAAAACCTAGTGTAGGTAGAAACCAATTTATCTTAGATTTAAGCAGAGATGATGTTATTTCATATCTTGAAGAAGCTTTGTCTAATATTTTCCTTCTTGGAGAAGTAGATTATGTAAAATGGGACTTTAATAGAGTCTTTAGTGATTTTTATTCTTCTAATGCAGAAATTTCAAATATGGGCGAATTCTTGCACAGATATTATTTAGGCTTATACAAATTACTCGATAGATTAACAAGGAAATTCCCAAAGATTTTATTTGAATCCTGCGCATCTGGTGGAAATAGATATGATTTAGGGATGCTTAGTTTTATGCCTCAAAACTGGACAAGTGATTGTACTGATGTATATGAGAGATTATTTATTCAAGAAGGAACAAGTTTTGGCTACCCTCTTAGTGCCATGACCAACCATGTAAGTGCAAGTCCAAATCATCAAACTCTAAGAGTTAGTGATATCGAATCCAGATTCAATGTTGCTGCAATTGGAAATTTAGGCTACGAAATTGATTTAAATACAATAAGTGGCAATGAACTAGAGCAAGTAAAAGAACAAATTATCTTTTACAAGCGATACAGAAAAACTCTACAATTTGGAACTTTAGCAAGAATAGATAAAATGAGTACAAATAAGGAAAGAGCTGTTTGGGCTGTTATGAACAATGATAAGAGTGAAATTATAGTTCTTGATTTTAGAACAAGAACTATTAGTAATCCTCCACTTGAAAGATTACAAATTCCTATCGTCGACAATGAGGCCTTTTATGAAGTATTCAACAGAGCTCAAAAGTTTGATTTATCAGTATTTGGTGATTTAATATATCATTTTTTACCATCAAATTTATTAAAAGGAAAAGCAGTTGAAGAGATTTCTAAAATCATGCAATTAAACTCAGAAATAACTCACCACAGAGTTTATGGTGAGTTTCTCAGTAAAGCTGGCTTAATTCTTAATCAAGAATATGGTGGCACAGGCTTTGTTAATGAAGTAACTAGAGTGCTAGGCGATTATGGCTCTAGATTATATGTATTAAAAAAACTAGAAATCTAGTAAAACATCAATATTTTCAACTTCTTTATTTAAAGAAGCTTTAGCAAGTGGTAAGTGTGATTTTGATCCAATCAAGATTACACCTACTACTTTTTTATTTTCAACATACCAAGCTTCATATCTGTCTTCTACTCTTTTGCTATAGCATTTTCCAATCATTTCTCCAAAACTAGCAACTAATAAATCATCAGCTTTAAATCTAGTTGGAAGTTGATTAGGAGCAACATAGGGTATTTTTTTTCCTAATATATGATTGTAGCAAACACTTGCAGTTGCCAAAGCAATTGGTATTAAGCCAGGACATTGTCCATTATATTCAGCACAATCACCAACAGCATAAATACTTTTATCGCTAGTTTGGCAAAACTCGTTAATCTTTATAGCTTTACCTATATCAAGATTACAAGCTTTAGCCAAAGAGACTGAGGGCTTAACTCCAGCGGCTACTAATAAAGTTTTACAAGGTATTTCTCTTCCATCTTGCAAAATCAACTTTTCTATTCTCTTATTGCCTTCAACCGATTTAGCAAACTGGCTGCAGATTATATTAAAATTATCTCTCTCTAAACATTTTTCTGAAACCATATTAGCTGCCACTTCATTTATTTGTTTATTTAAGACATAAGCATCCCCTTGGATAACACTTACATCAAAGCCTAGAGTATTTATTTCAAGTGCACTTTCTAGGCCAAGTAAGCCCCCACCTATAACACAAACTGGAGATTTCAAGCCATCACTGATTTCTAAAGCATCACAATAGTTTCTAAGAGTATAAACACCATCTAAGCCTGAATCACAAAAAAAATCTAAAGGGTTTGATCCTGTAGCTAATACTAATTTATCATAATGTTTTGATTGACCATCAGCTAATAAAATAGTTTTACTTGGTCGATGAATAGCTACTACTGCTTCATGATGAATATAAGAAGGTTCATTTTTAGCACATAAAGATTTTAGTTTTTCCTTATTACCTAAACAACTTGGAAGGCGTATTCTACTATAAAAACTAACCTCTTCATTAGAATAAAGATCTACTTTTACACCTTCTGTATCTAGTTTAGAGGCGATTGTATTGCCTGCGTGTCCATTTCCTATAATTACAATTTTCACAAAAATACTCCTACTTTTTTCTTATCATCTTTCCTTTAAAATACCATGATATCAAACTCTAAACAACTCAATTCTATAAAAACAAAAATATTAGCACATATAAAAAACAAAAAAATTCCCCTACAAGCTTGCACTCTTGGAGGGGATGTCGAATAAACGACAATTGTGTTTCAGTCATCACCTCATAAATGAGGGGGAAAACAACGCTGAAACAAACAGTGGGAAACAAAAAAACTAAAAAGTATAATAACGGGATATAATCAACCGGTCCCACTGTCAGACTACTGAAATATAACATGAGTTTTCTATATTGTCAATATGTAAGATATGACAATAGATTATAATTTTCACCCGTTTTACTTGTACAAAATTATTATTATTGCATGACAAATAGTTTTAATTTCTTCTTTACAAGAGAAATATGGGTCAAATTAGTTTATCTATTTACTTAATAAGTTATTACACATTCATCATCTTTTCAAAACTACAGTTGGACCCCTACTACAGAACAATAATGTTAATTTCTCAAAATAAAACTAGATGTAAACATAAACTTAGGATATATTTATACTCATGAAAGAAATAAAAGATGGATTTGCTTTAACACCTCTAAAAAGATCACTAAAAATTGATAACATTGTTACAGTTCATTATTTTGAATACCCAAGCACTTTTCTCTTTAATGGGGAAACTCATGATTTTTGGGAGTTTTTGTATGTTGATAAAGGCGAGGTTGGCATAACTAGTGAGGATGAAGTATATCAATTAAAACAAGGTCAAATTGTTTTCCACAAACCCAATCAATTCCATGATGTTTTTTGTAATGGGAAAATTTCACCTAACCTTCTTGTAGTTTCCTTTGACTGCAATGATGAAAGCATGAAGTTTTTTGAAGATAAAATATTAAAAATAGATAAGAATTTATCAACCTACTTAACAACTATAATCAATGAATCAGAAAAGGCTTTTATCAACAACTTGGGGGACCCTTATTTTAAAGAATTAGTTGTAAGCGCAAAAGCTCCAAAATATTCTTTAGACTTGATAGCTCTTTCCTTAGAAACTTTTTTAATTAATTTATTAAATGACAGTATAGAAGTAAATACCAATTCACAAGTCTCAATACATGAAAAAGAAAACCAACGACGTGTTCAACTTGTAATAACCTATCTAGAAGAAAATATTAATATAAATATTACTCTAGAAAATATTTGTAATCACTGCTCTATGAGCAGATCTTTAATACAAAAACTATTTAAAGATGATACAGGTTGGAGTGTTATGGAATATTTTTATAGACTAAAAATTGAGGAAGCAAAAAGACTAATCAGAAATGGAACCAATAACTTTACTCAAATAGCTGATAAATTAGGATATTCCACAATACATTACTTTTCTAGGCAATTTAAAAAAATTGTTGGCATGAGCCCAAGTGAATATTCCAAATCAATTTTACATTTAACCAAAGAAGATAGATACAAACAATTCTAATTGTGCAAATTTTTTATACTTTTGCCTCAATACTTTAACTCCACGATACACTTATACTTATTTACGATAAGGAGTGAAAACATGGATTTTGCAGATATTTTTAACAATTTTAAAATAGAGGGAACCCTTCTTAAATATAAAGCCAACAAAGAAGGCCATATTAATTCTACATACATTTCAAGTGTTGATAATGATGGCGTGATTGAAAAATATACACATCAGAAAATAAACACATATGTATTTACAAAGCCCTTTGAAGTTATGCACAACATCGATAAGGTGACAATTCACATTCAATTAAAAATTAAGGGTTTGAATAATGAAGAGAGTCGTTGCTTAAAAGTTATCAAAACCCGATATGATCAACTCCTTTACCAAGATAAAGATAATAATTATTGGAGAACTTATAAATTTATTGACAATGTTAAAACTTATCAGAAAATAAACAACAACAATCAAGCATTTCTTCTTGGAATGGCTGTAGGTAATTTCCAACAACAATTATCTGATTTTGATGGTAGTACTCTTTTTGAAACAATTAATAATTTTCATAATATGGGCTTTAGATACAAACAATTAGAGCAAGCTATAAAAGATGATAAGAAAGATAGAGTACAAAGCGTAAAAGCTGAAATCGATTTTTTCCTAGCCAACAAACAAAGGGGCTTAATTATTTGGGATCTCTATAAAGAGGGTATTATAAAAAGTCGAGTTACTCACAACGATACTAAAATTAACAATGTTTTATTCTCTAACGATGAAAAAGAAGCTTTGTGTGTAATTGATTTAGATACAGTAATGCCTGGAACTATTTTATTTGACGTGGGAGACATGATTAGAACTGCCACCTCCACAGCTCTTGAAGATGAAGTTGATTCAACTAAAATGAAATGCAATGTAGATTATTTTAAAGCCTTGCTTGATGGATATTTACAAGTTGCTTCCTCCTTTATTTGTGAAAAGGAAAAAGAATTACTAGTAGAATCAGGTAGAAATATTACTCAAATAATGGGTGTTAGATTTTTAACTGATTATCTTAACGGGGATGTTTACTATGCTATAAAAAGAGAAAAGCATAACCTCGATAGATCGAGAACCCAAATAGCTCTAATGAAAGACATGGACTCAAAATGGCAGCAATTAAATAGTTTTATAAAATAATTGATTAAGAGGTATTAATTACCTCTAATAATCAACTTTATCTAATATGTTTGATAATTTTGCTATACAAATTCCATAATTAGTCATAAATACATTTTGATTTTCACATTCCATCAATCTATTTAACATGTAGGTTCTATTAAACATGCAACCTGCACAGTGAATTACCAATTCGTATTGATTTAGATTTGAAGGGAAATCAGATCCACTTGCAAAATCAATTTGTAATTTTTCACCAACTTTATTTCTTAAAAGTCTAGGTATTTGAATCCGACCAATATCCTCAGTTAGTGGGGCGTGAGTGCAGGCTTCAGCAATTAATACTTTAGAATCTTGTGTTAAACTGTCGATTACCTTAGCAGCCTCTGCAAATTTTTGGACATCCCCTTTAACAGCTGAAAGAAGAATAGAAAAGGATGTTAATCTACTCTCTTTTGGCTTCTTCTTATAAACTAAAGGAAATACTTGGCTATCAGTAATAATAAGAGATGGTGGCTCTTTAAGTGCCTTTAAAGCACTATCAATTTGATCTGTGCCAACACTAATAACAATAGCTTTATGATCTAGTAAATCTCTAATAGTCTGGACTTGAGGTAAAATTAATCTTCCCTCTGGTGCATTTATTTGTTGAGGCATGACAAGCATTACAACATCATCTTCTTTTACAAGACCTTCTACAATACTCTTATTTTTTACTTTATTCTTATTTATTTTTATTAATTCTTCTCTAATTAAATGTTGAATATCTAGTTTTGAAGCGTATATTTTAAGGGCTTTTTTATTAAATTTATCCTGTATTAACTTTTCAATATGAGTAACATCACAATTCAAATCTACTTTGCTTATTACAGGAAGAAAAGGTTTATCTAATTTTATTAATTTTTTAGCCCAAAGTATTTCTTTATCAAAATCTTCTTGTGTTGCATCAAACAATAAAATACCAATATCTGTCTTTTTTAAAGCATCATGAGTTTTTTTAACTCGTAATTTACCAAGTTCTCCCTCATCATCAAAGCCTGCTGTATCAATCAAAATACAAGGGCCTAAGCCATTTAATTCGATTGCTTTGTAGACAGGATCTGTGGTTGTACCTTTGATTGGAGAAACAACAGAGGTTGAATGAGTTGTGATAGCGTTTAAAAGAGATGACTTACCGCTATTTGTTTTACCAAAAATACCAAGGTGAAGTCTTACACTTCTAGGAGCTGAGTTTAAATTTGACATATATTATACCTTCAAATATGTTTTAATATATTAATTTTAGTAAAATCCTTTATATTTAAGATATTTCCTTTAAAGATATGTAATCAAAAAGATTGGTACAATCTTTGATCACTAATTTATCATCATATTCAACATTTATTACAAAGCCTTGACCATTTTTAACACTTATATCATGGTAGTCAGATCTTTCATAAAGGCCAAGTCCAATTAATAAACACCTCATAGCACAAGAATGTGTAAATATAGAAGCTGAGGCGTAATTATTAGCTTTTAAATCATTTAAGGTTTTGTAGAACATTTTTACCATTCTATCTTCAATCTCACCAAAAGACTCAAGTCCTTTTGTGCTTGGATCATCATCAACCCACCTATCAAATAAATCTCTTATTATCTCATTTGATATAAAATTTTCATTTTCTCTCTCATAAAAGTTTATTTCTCTCAATTCTTTAAATTTTTTGTCAATTTTCTTCTCTGGTCCAAATAAAGCTTCAAAGGTTGAAACACATCTGCTCAAATCTGAACTATAATAAAGATCTGTATCTATATAATCATATTTATCTCTGAACTGTACTAATTCTTTTCGTCCCTTTTCTATAAGAGGAACATCACTTTGACCACTTAAAGTTTTTAAAGCATTGCCCAAAGAGTAACCATGCCTTATAAGAACAATTTGAAATGTATTTTTTTTCATTTTAGTCTCCAAAATATCTACTATCTAACTTATAACAAAAATAAGCCAAAGCTTAAAGCCTCAGCTTATCCTTAGAGATAAATATTAACGCTCTTCAACACTTACACTCAAACCGTAACTTAAAGACTGACAAATATCTAAACAATAAGTACCAATGCTAGTTAATCTGCCTAAAATTGAATTGAAATAAGGAGTCATTTTAGGATTACATACACCAGAATTTAATCTCTCTAAATGATTATCTTGCATATCTTTTTCCATATCGATTAGTCTCTCTCTAAGTGCTATTACCATAACAATACTAACATCATCCCCATCTCTAAGAACTTCAAGAGATGCTTTAAACAATTCAATAAGAGCTTCTAGACTGTGTCTAAGCTCTCTTTCTCCATTATCAGAGAAGGATAAGCCATTATTCTCAAGTTCAATCATTTCATCAATAAAGTTACCCATTTGAATACAAATTCTCTCTAAGCCAGAAGCTACTAATAATAATTCAGTTATTGCGCTAGTTTGTGCTTCAGTTGGAGTACCAATAGCTATCATTTTAGATAGATAGTGCTGAACTTCTCTTTGTAAGTCTCTTTGTATTTTCCATACAGCCCTAATTTCTTGTGCATTATCTCCATCAAAAGGAATAATTGCTAATTTTGTTGATTTCAATGATTTTAGTATAGTTGAGCAAGACTGTAATACCTCTTGCTGACAAAGAGTCATTGCAAATACAGGTTGAGATAACAAATGGGGATCCAAATATATTGCACCTGTTTTTTCCTCTTCATCCTCCTCTGCTTTGTAGGGAACAAGAGTTGTAACAATTTTAACCATTAACCAAACAAAAGGCATCCAAACAATTGTATTTATAATATTAAAGGAAGTATGTGCATTAGCTATTTGTCTCGATATTATACTGAGCTCTGGACCTTTTGGCGAAACAAATGCAATAAACTTAGCAAAAGGAGCAACAAGGAATAAAAATGTTATTGCACCAACTAAATTGAATATACTATGAGCTATTGCCGTTCTTTTTGCATTTCTAGATTGACCAATGCAGGCGATTAAAGCCGTTATTGTTGTACCAATATTATCACCAAGCAATACTGGAATAGCACCTTTTAAACCTATAATCGCTTGTGTCCCCGCGGGACCAGCCGTGCTAGCCAAATTCTGCAATACAGCAATTGTAGCAGAAGAGCTTTGTACAACAACAGTCATTATTGCACCTACGAGAACGCCTAGTATAGGGATATGTGAAACTTGTTCTATCATAGATACAAAAACCACAGATTTTGCTAAAGGTTTCATCAAATTACCCATAGTCTCAATACCAACAAACAACAAGCCAAAAGCAAAGATTGTTAAACCAATATTTTTAGTTCTCTCTTTTTTAGAAACAAAATTTAACAAGAACCCAAAAAATAAAATTGGCCAAATATAATCACTAAGTTTAAAAGCGATTAATTGAGCTGTCATTGTTGTACCAATATTAGCACCTAAAATTACAGAAATAGCTTGAGGCAAACTCATTAAGCCAGCACTTACAAAGCCTATAACCATCACAGTTGTAGCACTAGAACTTTGTAATACCATAGTAGTAACAGCACCAGCAATAACGCCAAAAAATACATTCTTAGTTAAAATACCAAGAATTTGACGCATCCTCTCTCCTGCAACTTTCTGTAAACCTTCACTCATTAAGTTCATGCCATAAATGAATATAGCTAAGCCACCTAATACGCCAAATATAATACTAAAAGTTTCTTTCACTCTTTTATCCTTCTTAATTTTCTTGTAAGCAATTTTAGAATAAACAATCTGTTTGATAAATGTCAATTTACAAATAAGTTATATCTTTTTACAAATTGAGCATTTTATTCATTAATTTTGAGTTTTAAAGTATATTTTATAGTATATATTAATTTATAACTAAATAGAATATATCATTATTTATTTTTTACTAAAATGACAGAGCTTTTTTTTTATTTATTGTTTTTTTAACATTTTATAATAAAGCTTTAATATACTATTTTTTTTAGTGATTGGTATTTTTTAACATATTTAGAGTTAATTTTTCTTAACTATTAACAAAGATTTAAATGAGTTTTTTTATAAATAAGTGACATCATCACTTATTTTAATCTCACATTAGTCTATATTTATATTTATAAAAAAGAGGAAATTAAAATGAAAAACAAAACAAGTTATATTATTCTTATTTCAATTATTTTATTGATGCTAACTCCTTCCCTTTTTGCTTCAGCAAAAAAAGAAGTGCAAGACGAAACAAAACAACAAACAACAACACAAGAAGTTGTAGCTAAATATAATAGAATTGATGCTGAAACAGCTAAAGCTGCTTTCGATTCACAAAAAGATATTACAATTATTGATGTTAGAACTCCAAGTGAATTCTACTCAGGCCATGTTCCTAATTCAGTAAATATACCATTAAGTATTGTAGTAGACACTGTATTAGAGCAATATCCACAAAAGGATGAAAAACTTTACCTCTATTGCAGATCGGGAAACAGAAGCTCTCAAGCTGCAAAATTATTGGTTGAAAAAGGTTATACACATGTATATGATTTTGGTGGTATAAACAAATGGCCGTATGAGGTAGTAAAATAAAAATGTTAAAAGCTGAATACCATTACCTAAGTGCAAAAGAAGCAAAAAAAAGAATTGATAGTGAGAGTAATATAGTAGTCTTAGATGTAAGAACAAAAGAGGAATTTAATACTGAGCATATTCCTCTTGCAATAAACATACCCTTAAATCTTGTATGTGATGAAGCTGAAAAATTATATGAAAAGGATACTAAACTGTTTATATATTGTCGCTCTGGTGTTAGATCTAGAGTTGCTACTTCAGAGCTTGCACTTATGGGATATAACAATGTATTTGATTTTGGTGGCATAATAAGCTGGCCTTTTCAAAAAATATAATAAAAACACTCCCGTTTTGGAGTGCTTTTAAATTAACCTATTTGGTATTTTTCTATTAACTTTCGGTTAATATTAAAACCTAAACCTTCAACTTCTTTTTTATAGATATAACCATCATCTATTTGTAGCTTATCAAGATTTAATTCTTCTCTAAAAATATTTTCAGTTCTATCTAACTCAAAATAAACCTTTGGAGTTACTAATGCTTCAGGGTAATTTGGTTGATAAAAACATGCATTTATTCCAACAGCTACTGCAATTGCAGATCCCCACACATGAGGATATACTTGAATATTAGCTATTTTTGCTAAAGTTGTTATTCTTCTGAAAGCACTTAAACCACCAGTTACACAACAATCAGGCTGTAATATATCTACACATCTATTGTTAATAAAGTTATTAAATCCATATTGAGTAAATTCTGCTTCTCCACCACTAATGGGTATTATAGTATTTGCTCTTACTTCTTTATAACCTTCAATATCTTCAGGAGGAACAGGCTCTTCAAACCAAGCTATATTAAATTTCTCAATCCCCCTTGCAACTTTAATGGCGCTCATTGAATTATATGCATGATTGGCATCAACCATTAACTCTATTTCATCACCAAGTGCAAGTCTTAATTGTTCTACTAATTTAATATCTTCTTTTATTCCAAATCCAATCTTAGTCTTAATAGCCCTAAAGCCGGCTTCTTTATATCTTAAAGCTTCTCGAACCAAGTCTTTAGGATCTTGATCTAAACTATTTCTATAAAGCCCAGTTGCATAAGGCATAATCTTATCTCGTCTTGCTCCTCCTAAAAGAGTATAAACAGGAAGATGAGTATATTTACCCTTTATATCCCAAAGTGCATTATCTATTGCACTAAGAGCTTCAATACATGAACCTTTTTGACCATTATCCCTTAGCATATTATATAAATCATCCCAATGCTTTTCACTATCAAAAGGATTTTTGCCAATTAAATATGGTTTATATACATTTTCGACTACACTTTGATTTATAAATGAATTGCCAAAGGCTTCACCCCACCCGATTATTCCATCATCACAGATAATTTCAAGTATCATTATTGTTCTTGAATTATACCAAGCTTGTGAATAACAAAATCGAGTATTATTGTCTAGTTTCTGAGAGACTATATAAGTCTTTATATCTTTAATTTTCATAACTTAGTCCTAACATTAATTTTCATAAATTTTTCTTTATTCGTAATTCTAATAAGTAATCATAATAAATTTTAATATTAATAATATTTTTCAACCTGATTTTAATCGCTATCTTACCTTTAAAAATAATACATAATAAATTATATAATAAAAAAATAAATAAAGTAGTCTAAAAAGGTTGATTTAAATAGAAATAATAATTAAATAAATATTTATTTACTTATCTAACAACTCTACCAGAGGCATTACCAGCAACTAGTGATTTTACTTCATCAAGGCTTACTAAATTAAAATCATGTTCTATAGTATGTTTCAAGCACGAAGCCGCTACTGCAAAATTAATTGCCTCTTGTTCATCATATTCATTAATAAGTGAATAAACTAATCCACCACTAAAAGAGTCACCTCCTCCAACTCTATCAACAATTTGGATAGTATATTGAGGAGAGAAATAAGCTTTTGAATCAACATATAACATAGCTGCCCAAGTGTTAATACTTGCACTTAAGCTACCTCTTAGAGTAAATGCGACTGTAGCAATATTAAATTTTTCACTTAACTGTTTTGCAACGCCAATATAGCCAGCTTTATTTAATTCACCTTTTTCAATATCAGAATTTTCAGCTTTTAAAGCAAAGACATCACTAGCATCAGCTTCGTTTCCAATACATACATCCACGTATGGCATCAAAGTAGACATAACCTTATTAGCATCTTCACGACTCCACAACTTGCCTCTGTAATTAATATCACAAGAAATTTTGATACCTTTTTCTTTGGCCCTTTTACAAGCTTCTAAACAAATTTTTGGAAGATTACCTCCAAGAGCGGGTGTAATTCCAGTAAAATGGAACCATGTGGCACCATTAAAAATTTTATCCCAATCAAAATCATTAGCTGTAGCAAGAGAAACAGCTGAATATTTTCTATCATATATTACTTTTGATGCTCTTTGGCTAGCACCTTTTTCAACAAAATAAGCACCAAGTCTTTCTCCACCACGAGTAATATCACTAATATCAACACCATAGTATCTTAATGAATTAACACAAGAATCACCAATTTCATGATTAGGAACTTTAGATACAAATGAAACATTTTCTCCAAAATTTGCTAAAGATACAGCAACATTTGCTTCCCCACCTGCAAAACTCACATCATAATTAGTGGTTTGAAGAAATCTCAAATAACCTTGAGGATTTAATCTCATCATAATTTCACCAAATGTCACTATTTTATTTACCATTATTTACTCCTAATTTTACTTTTTTATAAATATCAATTGCTTTTTTAGCTCTTATTGTAATTTCTTCATAATTTCTGTCTTTGATTAATTGGGGACTTGCAATCCAGCTACCACCAATTGGCATAATATCTTTTTCAGCAGCCCACAATTCTAAATTTTCTTCACTTACACCACCCAAAGGAAAATATTTTAATTTCAAATATTTATAAGGGCCAGTCATGGCTTTAAAATAAGGAATACCCCCTAAAGCTTCGGCCGGAAATAGTTTTACAAGATTGCATCCAAGATTAATAGCCTTTTCTAACTCACTAGCAGTTGAAATTCCAGGAGCAAATGGGAGTCCACATTCTTTAGCTTCTTGCATAATTTCTGGATTTAATCCTGGTGCTAGACCAAAAGTAGCTCCTAGTTCCTTTACTTTTTTTGCTTGCCCCTTTTTAATGATAGTACCAGTACCAATCATCATTTGAGGCACATTTTTCTGAATTAATTCAATTGCTTCATATGCTACGGGTGTTCTTAAGGCTAATTCTATTGCACTAATTCCACCTGCTAATAATGCATTGGCGCTATCAACAGCTGTAGTTGCATCATCAATGACTAAAACAGCCACAATACCTTTTTTTTCTAGTTCATTAAGAATTTTATCTTCCATCATGTATTTGTATCTCCTTCAAAATTACAGTGTTTCATTTTTAATTGACCGTTTCATTTTTATACTCTATACTATTTTTATAACACATTCATTAATCTGTCAAGATATAAATGAAACACATTCACATAAATGAAACATGAGGCAAAAAGGTGGAAGAAAATAAAGTTACAGCAGTTGAGAGAACAATGAAAATTCTTGAAACCATATCTAAAAATAAAAAAATAATACTCTCTGATATTGCAAAACAAACAGATCTTCATAAAAGCACAGTCTTTAGATTTTTGAATACGCTAGATGATTTAGGATATATTGCAAAAAACCCAAAAGATGAACAATATTTTATCACAAGCAAAATGAATAACTTCCATACTACATCAAGCATTGAAGGTATTCTACTTGAAGAAGGTGTACAAATAATTCAAGCTATTGCCAAACATACAAATGAAACTGTTCACCTTGCAAAATTAGATAATAGCAAACTTACATATTTACATAAAATTGAATCAACACAAACACTAAGAGTTAGCACTTCTAGTCACATATCTGGAGAAGCTCCTTTATATTGTACGGGGCTTGGAAAAGCAATGCTGGCATATTTAGATCCAGAAGAAGCATTAAAAATAATAGAAAAAATTGAATATACTAAATTTACTGAAAAAACAATTATAGATAGGGCATCCTTAATTCAAGAATTAAAAACTATAAAAGAAAAAGGTTATGCTATTGATAATGAAGAGCATGAAATAGGAATAATGTGTATTTCTTCTCCTATTCTTGTTAGAGGCAAGCCTGTTGCTGCCATAAGCATCTCCGGTCCAATTCAAAGGATGAATAATAATATCCACAAATATTCTATACTTATTGAAACCTTAATTGATAGTTTTCAAGAAAGAATTCAATCCTTACCTATTAATTAAATACAATTTGTATCCTATAAAATAAGAACTATATTGTGGTTGAATGAGTATTTATCTGTTATAATTCATTCGACATTGGAGGTTTTGTTATGCAAAAAGATAT
>CAZJGS010000007.1:0-40689 GCA_964545735.1 uncultured Spirochaetaceae bacterium | reverse complement strand
TGAAAAATAATTATATAGGATATTTTAGGAAGGTTTATATAATATAGTCTATCATCCAGAGGCTACTAATCTAACACTAAAACTTAATTGTAATAAAAATACCTATTAGCAATATACTGTGGCTCAATAGTCAAGTACTTTTTACTTGTCCACATATATGAGCCATTGTGATATGAGTATAGGTTAAACAAATGTAAAAAAACTAAAGATGACCATAAACAGCTACTTAAAGCATGTAAAATATACAAAAGAAAAAATCTCATCTCAATTATGATAAGATTTAAATTCGATAGTTTTGCATTATATATTATTTGTCACAATCAATTATCTGAAAATTTAATTCCATTTTAAAATGATATTCAAATAACAAAAAGATTAAAAAAATGTGTTTAAATATTTAAAATAGAAATAATTGATCATATTATTTTCAGTGAAGATGAATATCATTCTATGAAAGAGTGTAAGGAATAATAAAATTAGAATTGTTTAATTTTAAGTATGTCTAACTTGTAAACATTCTAATACTTCAATAAGTTTAACCTCTTTAAATGTTAAAAGAACTTGTAAATGATATAATAAATCAGCGGCTTCGCCAATTAATAATTCTTTTTTATCATCCATACTTTCGATAACTAATTCAGTACATTCTTCTCCGACTTTTTGGGCAATTTTCTTAATTCCTCTAGAAAAAAGATGATTTGTATAAGAGCCTTCAATAGGGAATTCTCGTCTATCTTCAACAATCTTTTCTAAATAAAATAAAAAATCTTTGGTATCCATATCTTCTACAGTATTATTTTCACTAAAGCAAGTATCTGCTCCAGTATGACAAACAGGGCCAGTAGGCACTGCTTTTACCAATAAGGTGTCCTCATCACAATCTAAGCTTATACTTTTTAAATTTAAAAAATTTCCACTTGTTGAACCTTTAGTCCAAAGTTCTTGTCTACTTCTAGAAAAAAAAGTAACTAATTGTCTATCAAAGCTTTCTTGTAAAGATTCCTTATTCATATAGCCAAGCATTAATACTTTACAAGTTATTGCATCTTGAACAATTGCAGGAATAAGCCCCTGCCCTTTATCAAAATCAACTTTATCAATATCTTTAACTGTTAATTCCATATTATAACTCCCTAATACTAATTTGCTTGTTTACTAAATATGATTTTAACTCTGGAATTGAAATTTCACCAAAGTGAAAAATAGAAGCGGCCAATGCTGCATCAGCTTTTCCTTTTGTAAAAACATCATAAAAATGCTCAAGTTTTCCTGCACCACCACTAGCAATAACAGGTATTGTTATACTTTGACTTATCATACAATTTAAATCAAGAGCAAATCCATCCTTCGTTCCATCCGTATCCATTGAGGTAAGCAATATTTCACCGGCTCCCTTGTTGTAAAACTCAAGAGCAACCTCTAAGACATCTCGGTTGGTTGGCACTCTCCCACCATGTACATAACACTGATAACCTGATTTAAAATTACTGTCTTTTTTAGCATCAATGGCACAAACTACACATTGAGTTCCAAAATTATTTGCAATTTTAGTTATTAAATAGGGATCTTTAAATGCACTAGAATTAATTGAAATTTTATCAGCACCTGATGATAATAAAACATCAACATCTTCGACAGTATTGATACCGCCTCCAACTGTAAATGGGATATTAATTGTTGAAGCAACTTTCTTAACTAATTTAGCAAGAGTAGCTCTTTTTTCAACTGTAGCAGTAATATCTAAAAATACTAATTCATCAGCGCCTAAATCACTATAAAGTTTTGCAAGTTCACTAGCATCTCCAGCATCAATCAAATCAATAAAATTAACACCTTTAACAGTTCTACCATCTTTAACATCTAAACAGGGTATTATTCTCTTTGCTAGCATTTATACATCTCCTGTAATTCCCCTAATTCTTTTATGCTTATTCGACCTTCTAAATAGGCTTTGCCAACAATTACACTGTGCAAATGACCCTCATACAATCTTTTGATATCTTCAATTGAACTAACTCCACCTGAAGCTACTAGCTCTAAGGACGAAGAACAATTTTGTATTAACATTTGATATAAATCAAAAGAAGGGCCTTTTAACATACCATCCTTTGAAATATCGGTGCAAACAACTCTTTTAAACCCTTGTTTTATATAACCTTTTATAAATTCATCTACTCGTAGTTGGCTGACTTCAAGCCAACCGGATGTGGCAATCATATTATTTTTACAGTCAGCACCTAAAATTAATCTATCACTTGAATATTTCTCAAGCCATTTTAATATCAAATCTCTATTCTTCACTGCGATACTTCCACAAGTTATGCGATTTGCTCCAGCATTAAAAGCATCTAAAAGACTCTGCTCAGTCTTTACTCCACCACCAAAATCAATAGTCAAGTTAGTATTTGAAGCTATTTTTTCTAATGTTTTAAGATTCATTATCTTATTGTTTTTAGCACCTTCTAGGTCAACTAAATGCAAATGAGTTATATTATTAGCTTCTAGTTGTTTAGCTATTTCCAAGGGATCTAAGGAGTAATTTTTTACTAAACCATAATCGCCTTTTGTAAGTCTTACAACTTTATTTTCAATTATATCAATTGCAGGAATTATTATCATAAATTATAGCTCCAAAAAATTCTTTAAAATCTTAGCACCAATTTCTCCACTTTTTTCAGGGTGAAATTGAACTCCATAATAGTTATCTTTATGCAATGCCGCACTAAATTTTATATCATTATAGTCACAGAATGCTAAAGTATCATCTCCTTTTGGAACATAATAACTATGGACAAAGTAAAAATAACTATTTTGCTCAATATTCTTAAACAATGGATTTTTATCGTCAAACGAAATCTGATTCCATCCCATATGTGGTATTTTATAACCTTTGGTATCATCAAACTTTGTTACTTGGTAATCAAAAAGACCTAAACAATCTGTATTATTTTCAAAACTAGAATTACACATTAATTGCAAGCCTAAACAAATACCTAAAAAAGGTTGATCTAAACTTTTTAAAACCTGATCCAATTTTGTTTTTCTCAAATAATTCATTGCAGAAGAAGCTTCTCCAACACCTGGGAAAATTATTTTATCAGCTTTTCTCAGTACTTTTGGATCATCACTTACTACAAAATCAGCATTTAATCTTTCTAAAGCATATTTAACACTTTGAATATTACCTGCATTATATTTTACTATAGCTACCACTATAAGACCCCTTTTGTTGTAGGCAATTTATCACTAAATGGATATACATATAAAGCTTGTTTTAAACACTTTGCAAAACATTTATATACGGCTTCAATCATATGATGGGAATTACCTGAGCTAACTTGTAAGTGTAGAGTTGAGCTACTTGCATCACTAAAAGATTTGAAGAAATGCTCAAACATTTCTGTTGGGAAAGATCCAATATATTCTCTAGAAATAGGAACATCATAAACTAAATAGGGTCTATTTGAAAAATCAATTGCTCCTTGGGCTAAAACCTCATCCATTGCAAGATTACTATAACCATATCGAGTTAAACCTTTTTTATCCCCTATAGCCTGTGATATTGCAGTACCTAGTGCTATTGCAACATCTTCAACACTATGATGTTCATCAACGCTAAAATCACCATCACAGATCAAATTAATATCAATATCACTATGTCTGGATATTTGCTCTAGCATATGATCAAAGAACTTGATATTTGTATTAATATTGGATTGCCCTGTACCATCAAGATTGATTTCTAAATTTATATTTGTCTCTTTTGTCACTCTAACAACATTAGCTGTTCGAGTCAGTTTTAGCTCACTTTTTACTAAAAAGTTCGATATTTCATTCCAATCGTTGCTAACTAAGGAAATATTTGATTTATTAATTTGTTTAATTAGCTCAGAATCTTTATTATCATAAACAATACTTTTCATATTTAACTCTTGAGCTAATGAAAGATTCTCTTTTTTAGATCCAATAATAAAGGAATTTTCAATATCATAATCACCATTTAAATAACCTTTTACTTTTAAATTATCAGCAGTAAATTTAGGGCATTTATTTGTTAAGTCATATCCAATTATATCTTTTTCAAAGTAAATTTTCTCTGAAGCAAAAGCTTCGTGTACTTTATCGCTTATTGCGGCAATTTTTTCTTCAGATATTCCCTTCAAGTAAGACTTGTCACAGCAAAAAATCATAACTAAATTGAAATTACTTCGATCTACTATTGAAGATAAGCCTCGAAAAACAGATGGTTGGAATTTAATATAACCTAAATCCTTATCTTTCTTGGGTTTAAAAACTAAACTATCACATTCAATAAATAAAAGTGGGCCCTTATTTTGTTTCATTTCCAACCTCCAAAATTGCATTATAAACTTCAAAACATTCAGCTTCACTGCCTATGGTTATTCTAACGCAATTTTTTAAATATAAATCTTTGGATCTATTTCTAATAATTATTTTTTTCTCTTGAAGTCTCTTACATAGATAAGTACTATCTTTAACTTGCATCAATAAAAAATTTGCATCACTACTGTAAACTTTCTTTACATAACTTAAAGAATTAAATTTATCATAATAGAGTTTTCTTCTTTCGATAACTTCATCTCTTTGTTTATATATTGTATCTGTTTTCTCTAAAATCTTAAGAGCTTCTCCTTGAGTAGAAGACGAAACATTATATGGTGCTTTCATATTATTGATTACAACTACAATTTCTTTGCTAGCAACCATAATTCCAGCTCTGATTCCAGCAGCTGCAAAGCATTTGGAAAGAGTTTTCAATACAACTAAATTATCATAATTTTCTAATAATTTAACACAACTTTCCTCACTACTAAACTCACCATAAGCTTCATCAACTATGACAATACCTTTAAATAACTTTAATATTTCTTCAATATCAGATATTTTTTCAGCACGTCCGGTTGGATTATTAGGAGAACAAATAAATAACAATTTAAGATTTTCTTCTTTCTCTATAGTTTGTTTTAATAATTCAAAATTTATTTCGAAGGTAGGTTTGTAGTTAACAAAAATTGTTTGAACATCATTTATATCTGCAAAAACCTTATAAGCGCCATAGGTTGGATTCATAATAACAAGTTTATCTTCTTTTGGTTCACAAAAAGTTCTTATTAAATTATCTATTAATTCATCACTACCGTTTCCTATTACAGTGTTTTCAAATGGAAGCCCAATTTTATTCTCTATCTGTTTTCTTAGCACAGTACAACGGGGATCTGGGTATCGATTGTAATCAAAAGTTGAATAGGTTTTGTAATTTTCATTAGCATCTAAAAAAACTTCAGCAGCTCCATTAAATTCATCTCTAGCACAACTATAAGGAGTTAATTCTCTAATATTTTTTCTAATTAAATTTTTAATCATTATCACGACCCTTTAACCTTATTTTAACACTATTTGCATGAGCACTTAAGTTCTCGCCCTCAGCCATTGTAATAATTGTTTCACCAAGGGATTGTAATCCCTCATAGCTGATTTCTTGGATTGTTATTTTTTTAATAAAAGAATCTGTACTGACACCCGATACACTTTTAGCCCATCCACTTGTTGGCAAAGTATGGTTGGTTCCACTGGCATAGTCCCCTGCACTTTCACAAGCATAAGGGCCCATAAAAATGGAGCCTGCATTGTTTACCCTATCACATATTCCTCTTGCTTTCTCTAAATTTAATACCAAATGTTCAGGTGCATACTTATCTATTATCTCAAGACAATTATCTAAATTATCTGTAGCTATTATTCTTGAATTTTTAATTGAAGAGAGCAAATACTCTTTTCTATCCAATTGCTGTAATTGCTTTTCTACTTGTAAAATAAATTTATTTTTAAATTCTAAAGCTTCTTTTTCATTTGCTAATATTAAGAGTACAGACTGACTATCATATCCATGTTCTGCTTGGGATAAAAAGTCACTTGCTGCGAAACTTGCATTAGTATCTTTATCAGCTACAACCATTACTTCACTAGGGCCTGCTAACATATCAATTGCGGTTCTACTTGATAGTAGCATTTTTGCATAGCTTACATATCTATTCCCTGGACCAAATATTTTATCGACCTTTGAAATTGTCTGTGTACCATAGGAGAGGGCAGCAATTGCACTTGCTCCTCCTACTTTTATTATATTTTTAATTCCTATTATCTTAGCAGCATATAATACTACAGGATTAACTTTTCCATCTTTTAATGGAGGGGTTGCTAGAATAATATTTTTACAGCCTGCGACAATAGCTGGAATACCTAACATTAATACAGTTGAAAAAAGAGGGGCTGTACCTCCAGGGATGTACAAACCAACACTATTAATAGCAACAATTTTTCTACTTAAAGAGATTCCCTTTTCAACTTCTACAAATTCCCCTCTTGATTTTTGTGCTTTGTGAAATTTTTCAATATTAGCCTTAGCTCTAAATATAGCTTTTTTTAACTTATCATCAACCATAGCCTCACAAAGTTCAAACTCTCTTTCACTTACAAATAGACTATCAAGATTGGCTTTATCAAATTTTTTAGCATAATAATAAAGAGCTTGATCTCCCTCATTTATCACTTTTTCTATAATTGATTTAACACTTTTTTCTACATCTAAATCATCACTTAAAACTCTTGTTAATAAAGAATCCAATTGTATATCACTTGGTTTATAAAAATAAGGAATCATATTATTACTCCGTCATGTTTTCAATTTTAGTTACTAAAATTCCTTGAGCGCCTATTGCTTTTAATTTTTCAAAAGCATCCCAAAAACTATCTTCAGCTACGACAGTTTGTACAGAAACCCAGCCCTTTTCAAATAGTTTTGTAACAGTCGGAGATTTCATAGACCCAACCAACCCATTTACTTGTGATAAATGCTCTTCAGGTAAATTAAAACTAACGTATTTGTAATCTTTCGCTCTGTTTACTGCATCTATCCTAAGTAGAAGTCTATTTAATATTTCAATTTTATAACTATCTAGATTATTATTTTGTATCATCACAGCTGAACTTGTATAAATGTTTTGAACTTCTTTTAAACCATTCATTTTTAAAGTTGTACCGGTGCTAACCAAATCACAAATAGCATCTGCAACACCAATAGCTGGGGTAATTTCTACAGAACCACTAACCTTAACGTATGAAGCCTTAACACCATTTTCTTTTAATATTTTATCTAGAATATTTGGATAACTTGTAGCAATTTTCTTATTTTCAAGTGATTTTAAACCTTCATATTTAAAATCATTTAAAGTAGCAATAGACAATCTACATTTAGCAAAACCTAAATCTCTAACAATTATCAAAGGAATTTGTTGCTCATCATATTCATTTTGACCAACAATCCCAATATCTGCGATTCCCTGATTTACATATGAAGGAATATCATCATCCCGCACATACAAAAACTCTAGTGGGAAATTTGAAGCTACTTCTTTTAATACTCTAGAATCACAACCAAAATGGATTCCGCAGGTTTTTATTAAATCTAATGATTTCTCACTTAATCTTCCTTTGTTTTGAATTGCTATTCTTAATCTTTTTTCCATTTTGATCTCCTAATTTATTATAATGCTTTTGGTTAAAAAAAATCCCCGCTAAGCGGAGAATATAAGGATATAACGAACAATCCAGACCACTTAGAGTTGGTTAAAACTGAATAGATGATGATGCATTGTTCGGATAGTTTTCATATTTCTTATTATATAGAAAATTTTATCAGTGTCAATAAATTATGAATAAAAATTCAATAAATATACAATAATTGTGCGTTTTAATAAAATATATCAATATTTATTAATCTACTTTCTCAAATTCACCTTCGACTTCTTTTTTTGCAAATTCTTTTTCTACTTTTCTTATTCTATAACTCCATAGGAAATGGAATGTACCATAAAATATACAAATTACGCCTATTACTTTTAAGAAAAATTGAGCAACTTGACTTGGGAAAATAAAAAAGACTGCTGCTATAACAATATTTATTAATCCATTTACAAGGCGAGATGTACTATCATAGGAGGTATTTTTCAAGCCAAAAGAGCTAAATAAATTCCCTAATCCACTTATTAATAATTGAGCTGCCAACAAATAAATTATTATATTTATAGCAAGGGAAGAAGTAAAATATGGATAGGCTATAATTATTATACCAATAATAATACTAAAAACAGATGAGAAAATATTAACATTTTTTGTTTTTTTCTGCTCTTGCAAATTTGATGAAAAGATCAAGCCTTTAACACCAGTAAAAATACTAATCAAACCATATAAAAACACGACTAAACTAAAAAATTCTGCACCTTGAAACAGTAAAACTATTCCAAAAATTGCAATAATTATTCCAAAAATCATTGATATCATTAAATTTTTTTTTAAAAAACTCTGTTCTTTCATTTATTACCTCTTTATTTTCAAATAGCCAAAGAAATAGGATCATTCAGTATTTGTTTTAATTCTACATCAAAAATCAATAATGAATTTGGAGGAATATCATTGGTTCCTTCCATTCCATAAGCTAGTCTTGGATGTACAAAAAATCTATATTTGGCCCCTGCATTCATCAATTCTATACCCTCAATAAATCCAGGAACTAGTGAATCTAATTCAAAATTTTTGGCACCGTCACTTTTAAGTAGTAAAACCTCATCTTGAGTATATATTTGATATTGAACTACTACTCGATCTTCAACTGTGGGAGGTTTGCCAAGGCCTTCACGAATTACGCGGTATTGTAATCCTGAACCTGTTTCAAAAACCTCTTTGTTCTTAGCATTTTCAACTAAAAATTCTTCAGCTTTTTCTAAATTATTATCGGCTTCAATTTGTTGTAATTTTTGAGCTCGATTTAACATTTGCTGCTGCATTTCTTGTATTATTTCAACAATTTCTTGCTCGTTAAATAAAGCTTTGCCTTCAGCTGCATCAATAGCACCTTTTGCATAATATTCAGCATTGATATCTAGATTTTGACTTAAGGTTGATAAATAAAGTAAATAAGAATATGCATAACTAAACTTATCTTCTAAAGATTTTGGATTATCTAAATCTTTAATAGTATCTACTTCGATTACCTTAATTTCTGATTTTGGGTCAATTTGAGTTATAAACTCGGCTCTTTCTTCTTTCTTCTTTTCAGTATTAGGCAATGCATATGCATTTGAGCATATTAAAGCCACTACCAACAAAGAAAAAAAATACTTTGAATAATTCTTCACGGTGATATATCCTTCCGTTGCAGGGGGTTTGCCTCTTTTCCTCTAGTTATTGCCCACCCCCAGACTCAAACCATTTAAAAAGAGAACTTTCTCTAAAACTTTACAATAGAATATTTAATAAGTCTAGTTAAACTTTTGGTATTTCACTTACTAACAGTAATATATTAACAATTAAGCAAAAAATGGTAAATTAAACTTGTTTTCCAAATGGAATCATGTAAAAAGATCTATTTTCTTTTAATATTGAAGCTTGTTCTTCGCCTTCAAAAGTAACGATAAAGTTGAAATATAATTTATTATCTTTAAAATAACCTAAAATTATACCATAATTATCTGGAGCCTTTGAGAAAACCTCATTTTCTAGAATTTCAATAGGTATTCTAAAATCACCACTATTTAATTTGAGCACCAAATAATCAGCTTGAATTTCAATGCAACTAAATGGTGATTGGCTTTTCATATTTGAAATAAAGGCCTCTTCTCCAAAGGCTAAAATCATTGATTTTGCACTTTCAACATTATCTTGAAATTCTTCAGTCGTGGGATTTAATCCATCCTCTATTAAAGATAACTGCATCATTGAAAAAACAGTATCAATATTATAGGTATAAGTGCCAAAATTGGACATGGCAAACATTACTGGTGAAATATAAAATAATATAAAACAAACTAAAAATGGTTTTTTTAACGGCATTATATAAAAATACTCCTAAGCAAGAACACTCCTAATAAATAATAAACACTTATTATTAATCATTTTTTATAAGTCTATAACATAAATCTGGAGTTGTCTATCATTTAATAAACTAATAAACTATACACATGAATAGTAAAAAATGCTTTTATTTTTATCGATATTTCCATACAGATAATAAAAATTTACTATGCTTGATGATAAATAAATGTTATAATTCTACTATGAAATTGAAAGATGTATTAGAACTTTGTTCAGGAAAAATATTGTGTGGAGAAAGTCACTTGGAAGATGAAGTTGATTTTGCCTTCGCGAGTGATATGATGAGTGATGTACTAACATTACTTGAAGACAATATTCTATTAATAACAGGATTATCAAGCAACCAAGCTGTGAGAACTGCAGTAATGAGCGATATTAGAAATATTGTTATTGCAAGAAACAAAATCCCAAGTCAAGATATGATTGCTATGGCAAATGAATTTGACATAGCAATTATAACTTCAGGATTTTCAATGTATCGAGTTAGTGGTGCTTTATTTAATAAAGGATTAAAACATATTTATTAGTTAAAATTATCCTATAATAGAATTAATTCCACATTTGCTGTGGGATTTTTTTATATAGGAAGATAAACTAAATCGTCTTCATTTAATTGCAATTTATCATTTTCTTTATCAAATGTTTTTTTATCACAAAAGAAAGATAAGGAATAACTTTTTTCACTGCTCAAAGATTTAGCTTGCTCTCTCACATCATCAGAATCAACAAGCAAAATAGCTTCTCTAGCACTCTTTCTCATTTTATCAGTAATCTTATACAATATACGTCTAAAGTCAATTATACTAGTTTTATTTGGGCCATAAGGTTTTAAATCGTTTGCCACATTACTTATAATAGCATCATCAATTAAAGAGCGATCTACTAAAATTTCACTATATTTTAGTAAAGCTTTTTTATAATTCTCAAAAGTTAATGTTAAATTTGGATCACTAGCTGAAATAAAAATAAACAACTGTTCTAAACTTTCTACATGGCAATCAACACCATAAGCACCACCTAAAACTCTTATATCATTCCACAAGTCATTACCGGATAATATTGAAGATAATATTCTTTGAATTGAATGCTCTTTACTTCCTAATGGCTTTGAAGGAATAACAAAACTTGTATGATTTACACTTGAAGGTAAAATAAATGCTTTTTTATTTTCAACAAGCTTATTATTTAACAAATAATTAGTTGTTTTTTTTGCTACAATTTTCTCGTTAACCTCAAAATCATTAAAGAATTTTTTTAGGGCTTTGCTACAAGGCTCTATCAAAGGTTCTTCACAAGTTAAATGAACTTCAATCCTAGCTAAATTATTAATTTTTTTCTTGAGATCATTAAATTCTAAAGCAAGAGATGAAACATCTTCACGTTTTAGTGACTCTATAAATAACCATTGGCTTATACCAAGTAACTGCTCTATTAAACTCGCATTCTCAGAATAAGAGCTCGAAGCTGCAATTGTTGAAAATCTATACCCTGAACTGGTTGCAACAGATTTGTATGTATTTTTTAAGTCAGTTATTGAATTCCATATAGTTGGGTAATCATCAACATGAGAGTCTCTAATTATCTCTTGAGTTAAATTGATTCCATTTTCTATATCTTCACCTAGCATTTTTACTCTAAAAATAACACCTAGACATCTTTCTAAATCAGTTTTTGAGCCACCTTCTAAAGAAATACTAAAATCACCAGTATTATGCATTACCTCAGTCATTACCTTGGTATTGTCCATTTCTCCAACACTACAGGTTTCAAGAATTTTTGTGTATAAAGGTAAAAGTTGTATTTCACGAGGATTTAAATCTTCTAAATGAACGAAAATATCAAAATAGGCAATTGAATTAGTAGATTCTTTCATAAGCCAAACGCTTTGATCCCCAATTGATAATGTCTCATGCTTTAGACAACGAATATCACTTGGTAAATCTTTTATCAATAATTTTGGAACTTTTAACAAGTCGTCAACAGAATCACTATTATTTTGGAATTCTAAAAATTCTACAGTTTTTTCTTTGTAATAGGATTTAGCATCATCTTCTAATCTGTCAGTTTTATTTTTTATTTTTTTTGCTAATTCATCATTATATTTATCCATAGCCTTAGAATCAGGATTAGCAACAAATAATAATCTGTGAGTATTATTTAGAATATTGATATCAATCCAATCTTCTAAATATCTTGAATTATCCTTCATATTAAGTTTTAACTCTTCAACTGCTTTAGTATATTCGACTGTACTAGAAGGACTTTGACCTCTAAGCCACCCTCTCAAAGCTCTTTTTAAAACAATCAGGCCCATTGGTCCTGATGAAGGTTTTTCATGAATTTGAAAACTAAGTCTTTTGAATGTTGCAGCAACTAACTCTTTATCAAAACCTTTTTCTGCAATAGTGGTTAAGTTTTTGATAATAAATTTTTCAATTTGCTCAGGCTCTTTATCCTTAACACCCGAGAAAGCTATGGTTAAAGGCATTAAAGTATAATCAGTACTAATACCACTTATATTTGAGACATCATCGCCTAGCTTTGAATCCAGCATAGCTTTATATAATGGGCAACCTGTAGATCCAAGCATTAGCTCATAAATAAAAGATAAAGTTATAACTTCTAATGGACTTGATGAATCTGTTGTTACAAAAGAAGTTGCTATTATTGATCCTGAATCAGAATCGCTACTAGGGCAATTTATTGATAAAGTTCTAGGTTCTTCCCATTTTTTTGGAATTAACCTTTCCTTAGAAACATTAATTTTTGCACAATTAGATAGGTAATCTTTGTTCAACATTTCTAAATATTGTTCAATTTTTAAGTTTCCATATAAAAAAAGCTTTGAATTTGTTGGATGATAATATTGCATATAAAACGATTTAAATTTCTTATAATCTAAATCAACTATTTCTAAGGGGTCTCCTCCTGAGGAATAATTATAAGGAGTGTTAGGAAATAAACTTCTTAAACAAAGATTATTTGCTACATATTCCCCATCATTTCTATCTCCAAGCATTTCATTAAAAACTACACCTTTGTAAGCAAAATCTCCATCTTCATTACAATGTAATCTGATGCCTTCCTGCATAAAAGTTTCTTCTCTTAGCAAAGGAGCAAAAACAGCATCAGTATAAACATTAAAAATATTATTAAAATCTTTTACCAAGGGACTTGCTGCAGGATATAATGTTTTAGTGGGATAAGTTAATGCATTCATAAAAGTGCAAGCACTTCCTTTTTGAAGTTGCATAAATGGATCTCTTATAGGATATTTTTTTGATCCTGATAAAACACTATGCTCAATTATATGTGCAACACCAGTATTATCATTTGGAATTGTTTCAAATATATAGGAAAAGAATAACTCTTGATCATCATTTAGTACATGATAAACTTCCATTGCTGTAGCTTCATGTTTATATAATAAACCAAAACCTTCATATTCACTAAGTTTCTCGATTTCAGTCAATTTAAAACCAAAAAGTTCATCACCAATTTTCTTATTTTGAAGTTTCATCAAACTCCTCCACATCATTAAGCTATCAAAATCAAATACGTTTTGCAAGTTATTTTTATTATAGTATATAAATCTTGCTAAAATAGCAAATATGACTTATCTTCTATTTATGCGATCATTTTACCAATATAAAGACAAACCTATTCTTTTTGCTCATAGAGGCATGAACTCGTTTGCACCTGAAAACACACTACCTGCTTTTCAATTATGTATTGAAAACAATATACCTGCTATTGAACTAGATGTCCATCTAATAAAAAGTGGCGAGCTTGTTGTAATTCATGATTTTTCAACAAAACGATTAACAAATAAAGATTATAAAATAGAAAGTTTAACTTTAACAGAAATAAAACAATTGGATGTAGGTATACACAAAGATGAAAAATTTAAAAATACTAGAATTCCTACTTTAGAAGAAGTTTTTCAAACATTCTCTAACAATCTTCTATATGATATTGAAATTAAAAGTAATGTTATAAAAAACAAAGAACTTTGTCAAAAATTATGGCAACTAATCAGAAAATATAAACTTGAGTTCAATGTTATAGTAACGTCTTTTAACCCTATGGCTATAAGAACTTTTGAAAAAATATCTAATCACTCCTTACTTGAGGGAATAATTTATTCAAAAGACAAATCTGTTCCTTTTTATCTTAGAAATGGTCTTGGTTATAAATTATTTCAATGCAATATAGCTAAACCTGCAGCAAATCTTATAAATGAGTCAACAATACAAAATTTTATGGAAAAAAATATCCAAGTACTTCCTTGGTGCATAGATGATGAAAAAACAGCTATCGAATTGGTAAGTAAAAAAGTCTTTGGTATTATAACTAATGTTCCAGAAAAATTAATAAAAACAAATCTATTTAAACAATAAATTTAATTACAGAAAATTGTGGTAAGTTCTTTTAGCAACATTGATTAGCGAATCTCTTTCACTTTCTTTCATTGTTTCATTAATAGCTAGACTATCAATCAAACTACTATCATAAATTAAATAAAAATTAGACAAATCATATATTTGAAGACTTCCATGGGATAATACAAACGCTCTTATCCCCTCCTCTTTTTCAACGATTTCTGCTCTAAATAAGAATACATAATCAGCTTCAGGTTTTAATAATTCTAAATTATCGATATCAACATCACTATTGATTATAACTGTTGCGCCTAACTCGGTAAGCCTTTTTGTAAAGAAATCAGTTGTCACACTCTCTCTTTTATCCTGATTAATTTCGTTTTCTATAGTTATAACTAATACTTTTTTATCTTTAAAATCTGAAACGGTTTCATAGGAAAAAACTTTTTCATTTATAACTTTTTCAATTCTTTGAGCAGCTTCTGTTAATTCTAATTTTTTTAATTTAAATATTTCTTCTGTAAAATCTAACTTAAAAATGACTAATCCTTTAAGATTTATATTTATATTATCCAAGTAGAAAACAAAATTATTATTTTTAAATGGTAGTAGTGCTTGTTTTGCCAAATAATTATTAAAATCAATATCTTTGGAGTTGTACAGAGCCAATAACTTTGCATTTTTAACTGATGGATTAATAAATCCCTGAATTCTGTTAAGTTTAATTTCTAAACTATTTTTATTATTTTTTGCATAAACACTAATATTTATTGATGAAATTCTTGAAACAGCTGTGTTTAAATAGTTTTTTGCTTTTTCTAAAAACCCAGTTTCTGTTGCTAAAATGTATGCTTGAATCAAAGCTTTTATAGATTGATAGTCTTTATTCTCTCTGTATAAGAAATCACTTTCATTTTCTAATTCAATTAAATCTTGGTTTATTTTTTTTGTGATTGCAATCTTTTTTAGTTTACTTGCTTGTATTTTTAATCGATTTGCTGAAACCAAATAAATAATATGAAATGATTTATCTTCATATTGTTTTATATAAGTTTTTTCGATTTTAAGTGTTAAAGGTTCATAATCGTAATTTTCACTTAAACTATTTATAAATGTCTCTTTATCAGATATTTCAACAGATTTATTTAAAGTTGTATAAAAATTATTAATAGCATTGCTCGTGGCAGAGCCAAGAGAAAACCCATTACCTTTTATTTTATAATAAATTAAATTTTCATCTACAATCTCATTGGTTACCCAAGATGGCATAGTCTTTAACACAACACTTTCATTTTTTGTTACGCAGGAAGTTAAAAGTAAAAAACATATAAATATAACAGTCCATACTTTTTTCATTTTTTCTCCTAATAATCATATTCTACCATTATTTTAGTTATTAACAACATTAAAACAAAAACTCAATTGATATAAGAACATTATTATGTATTTCATTATTTGAATCTCTTTTATATGCTACTGCTATTTTTAAATTTGAAGTTAAATATTGTTTATATCCTAGTTCAAAAGCACTATGAATCTCAATATTCTCATTAATAATGGCTCCTATTTTTACTTTAGTATAAATACAAGAATTTTTTAATATCATAACGGATTTGAATAAAGTGGATAAAGGTAATTCCAATAATAAATTTGAATCAACAGTAAAAGAACAACTCAAATTATCCAAATTATAATAATAAGAAGAGGATAATCCTAAATAAGTAGTATTGAAAGGATATATAAGACCCTTTAGATAAAAATATTCTCCACTAAAGCTAATAATGTCTTTATAATAATCATATGTTATATTAAATCCAATTTGATTTTTTGGACCGTCTAATATGGGAGTATTTACCAAAGATGTAGCATTATATAAATAATTAATAGTTGCAAAATCATTATAAATTGACTCAACGACTGCTAAAGATTTTTTAGATCCTTCATTTTTTAGATAAATCAAATCCCCAACTCTATATTTATTATTCTTATTTAAAAAAGAATCAGTATTATCTGAATATTGCAGATAATACTCTGGTGTTGTCTCAAACAAGACAGAGAGATCATATCTAAAGGTATCAATTAAAATATTTTCTAAGGTATCAAATAATAATTGCTTGTTTGATTGTTGAAACTCAATGTCTAATGGCAATTGAAAACCATTATAAACGATTTTCCCTTCAACCTTTAATACATCTTGCTTGTATGAAATATTGGCTAATTGTATTTGTAAGAGATTTAATAAGGCATCATCTACCTTAGTATATGAAACTAAGGTAGAATTTAGTGCATAGGAAATTTTATCTTCAACATTTTGAGTAAAATCATTTAAAATATAAGAAGACCTATCAAAGTTATAATCAATAGCATATATAGGTGATAAACTTATCAAAATAATGAAAATAAGAATTGCCTTTTTTCTCATTTATTTTTCAGCTCCAATTTTGAGTATTTCCAAAATTAACTTTAGTGCATCTTCCATAGCATCTAAGGAACACCATTCATAATATGAGTGATAATTATGGCCACCTGTATAAATATTAGGACACGGAATACCTTTTTCGTTAGCCATTCTTGCTCCATCTGTTCCACCTCTTATGGGGGATTCAAACAAGGGTTGGTTTAATCTTCTTCCAGCTTCATAAATACTCTCTAATACTTTAGGATTTTTCTTTGAAATTTCTTTCATATTAAAATATTGTCTTTTTATTTTGACTGTTGTTTTACCACCTGGATATAAGGACTCGACCATCTTAGCGAGATTTTGCAATACATTTTCTCTTCTCTCAATTTCACTTAAGTCAAAATCTCTTAAATAAACGACCAAATGAGCTTCATCATTTGTAGCATTTAATTCCAAAGGGCAATAATAGCCAAATCTATTATCTGTAGCTTCTGGACTCTCAGCTTGTGGCAAATTATTTACAAAAATTGTAGCCATAGTTAAGGCATTAACCATTTTACCTCTAGCTGCACCTAAATGATAAGAAACACCTTTAAAATCGATACTTACTTTACAAGCATTAAAACACTCACTTTCAACTTCATATCGAGTTCCACCATCAATGGTATAACAATAATCACAATTAATTCTATCATATGGAAAAGCATCCATACCACAGCCAGTTTCTTCATCACAGGTGAAAATAATTTCAACTTCACCATGCTTTATATCAGGATTTTCTACTAAAAGTTTGGCAATGCACATTATTTCACTAACACCTGCTTTATCATCCGCACCCAAAAGTGTTGTACCATCAGATGTAAAAATTGTAGATCCAATATAATTATCTAGTTCAGAATTTTCCTTTCTCTTTATAACTCTATTTGTTGAACCTAAAGGAATATCTTTTCCATCATAGTTTTCAATAACTTGTGGTTTCACTCCATTTCCAGTAACATCATCTGCAGTATCTACATGAGCCATTAATCCAATACAAGGTGCTCCACTAACATTAGATGGAATATGAGCAACAAGAGTGCCTTCTTCTCCAACACTCACATCAGCAATATTCAATTCTATTAATTCTTTTTCTAATATTTTAATTAGATCTAATTGATTTTTACTTGATGGATGTTGGGTTTCTGCTAATTTCTCATCACTCATTGTATCTACAACTGTATATCTTAAAAATCTTGATTTCAAATCATCTTTTACATTTTCAAACATTTGTTACTCCTCTTTAATTCTTTGCTATTATTATTACACAAAGTACTATAGAAAACAATTATATGCCTGATTTTTAAGTTTTAATAGTCATAACTCTCTAAAATTTTATATTGCGAAATTGTATTTTTTAAGCATTGGCTTAACCATATCTATTACTTGATACAATGAAAAAACACAAATCATTATTCCAGTTACAATAGGAGATCTCTTCATCGTTAACCCTACTGCAATCATACTATAGGCTAGAGCATAGGATACTTGTGGCTCTGTAGAGATTTCACTTACCCACTGGCTAAAGGCTTGTTGAGATTCGCCACCATATTTATAGTATTGATATAAACTCATTACGGTACAGGATAAAACACCTGTAGCTACACTAATAGCTGAGGCTGCAGATACTTTTCCCCAAAACATTGTCTTTGGCATAAACATATATACAATGCCTGCTGCAAACAATACAAAGCTTCTTGTGACCAATTTTCTTAAATCTTTTTGAAAAGCTATTTGTTGACTTGGTGGGACAGATTTGCTAATTCTAGATAGATCTTTTTGAATAAAGTCTCTAGTCTCAAATAATTTATCATCAATTCTATAGGCTTCTTCTTTAGGTATTAAATCTTTGGCAAGAGATGCTAATTCGTCTAAATTATCATCATTATCTATAGCTATACTATAATTAAATCTCAAGTAATCTTTACCATTTTCTTCGTCTAAAGCACTAAGAACAACTTGCTCACCAGTAATTTGTGTAATATCAATGCCTTTAGAATTTTCATCAAAATAGGGTGATACAATATCCAATTGTTCATCAACTATTTTTGAAACTGATGTAATTAATTTTTCATCACTAATTTTCTTTGTTAAGCTTCTATCTAGTGCAAAAGAGCAACCGCTTAATACCAGAATTAATACTGAAACAATAACCATTTTAAACATACTGTTTAACTTTTTTCTCATAATTTTTTTAGATAGATTAACTATCTTCCTCCTTTATTCTCTGTATATGATTTGATTCTCTACAAATTTATTATTTTATAACCAACCAGCAACGAAGCTCTTACTGAAGGAAAATCATTAAAACTATCCTTTAAGGCTAAGATACTATCTTCGTAAATACCGTTAATATTAAAAAATGCTACGGATGGTTCAATAAAGACTTTTTCTGAAATATGAAAGGTGTAGCCAAATGATAATTTGTTTAAGTACTGAATTTTCTCAAAAGGAGCATCATATCCTGTTAAGTATTGTATTTTTGCAAGAGCAAAAGATATAAATATTCCATTTAAAAAAGGACGGTACAAAACATCTATTGATCCCCCTATTCCTACTAAATTAAGATTTTTTGATGTGGGGAAAACAATATTAATTGGAATTCTAAGGGATAAATCTTTATTAATATTTAGGGCTATTGTAATTTCATTATAAATAATGTGATCAATAAATGGATCTATATATGCTACATCTACTGCTATATCTAGAGAAGAAGGTCCTATATCAGAGTAAGCACCAGCTGAAATAAATATTAATAGACATAAAAAAACTACTCTCTTCATAATGTTCTCCTAGACTTAAGTTAAAAGGAGAATATTATTTTGAAAATAGTTAAAATTACTTAAGTATAGCTACTTATTAATTACATTTCAAAATCTAAAGATTTTATAAAAACTTCTTGATCTATTTTTAAAAAATATGTACTAAATTCAAAGATTTCTTTGCCACATATAATTTTGAAGCCTTTTTTTTTGGTTGATACCTTAGCAAATTCTAGTGAATCAATTTCACTTATTTGTTTTGACCAAGCTAAGGCAACTTTACCTTTTTGTTTTTTATATAATAGAAGCATCGAATTATAAACAACCAATCTACCTCTAGTAAAATCACCTTCTGCATCAAAAGGTACTTTTTCACAAAGAATTGAAAAATCAGGAGTATCATTAATTATTTTATTTACAGCTTTTTTACTAACGTAATATGAATTGAAAATATATAAAATAACAACTACAACCAAAGCTACAAATAATAACCAATAGTTTAAAACCCCAACAACAGCTCTAGGAATGAAAACTAAAACAAAAAAGATTCCTACAATTAGCACTCTCAATATAAATTTCAAAATATACTCCTCAACTGATAAGATATTTAAGTTATATAACTTTGGCAATAGATATATCCAAATTCCAATATTAAAGGCAATAATAATCATTTATTTGTATTGAAAAATAAGGAGACTCTTATGCATAAAAAAAATATAATTTTTATTCTTTTTATCACTTTTTTTTTAATTATAACTGGTTGTGAAGAAAATAATAGCACATCTTCATTAATATTAAACCTAGATCAAGAAAAAATTACTCGAAACAAATCCATACTACCTGAAGATATCCCTCTTGAAGTTACTCAATATACCGTAAATGGAAACGGGCCTTTTGAAAAAGACTCATTTACGGTAAATACTAGAGATAACAAAACAACTATAAAAGGTTTAACAATGGGAAACTGGGATTTATTCGCTGTTGGAAAAAACTCAGATGGATTATTATTGGTCAGTGGCACAGCCACTGTAGAAATAAGTAATAAACCTTCTGAAGCCATAATTGAATTGAATAAATTAGTAGGAAACGGAAATATTGATATTGATTTTATTTGGGATCCAGAGCTTACAAACAATCCTAAATTAGAACTTGAATTGATAAATCAAAGTAATACTAAATTAAATGTAACACCTACTACCATTGACTATACCTCAGGTATTGCAACCTTTGAAACAGTTGCAAGATCTGATTCCTACACTCTTAATGCTAAATTATATGATAGTGATATACTCATAGCTGGATGTATTGAGGCTATTAGAGTCGTCATGAAC
This sequence comes from uncultured Spirochaetaceae bacterium, assembly GCA_964545735.1. GTDB lineage: Bacteria > Spirochaetota > Spirochaetia > Sphaerochaetales > Sphaerochaetaceae > Pleomorphochaeta. The sequence continues at coordinate 19,826 of CAZJGS010000007.1, read as the reverse complement.
AAAACAAGTAGGGGATCTATTCATTTCAATTTAAATCAAGAAACAAATACTGAAGGTGATATTCCCATTGTTATTAACAACAATTTAGGAATTCCAATTACTTGCCATATTAATGATGTTCCTCAAGTTGTTGCATTTAATCAAGATATTTATCCTGTTCTAGTTGAAGAGAACAATTTGCCTTTAAATAACGTCTCTATTGATTGGTATCTCGATGGGGCTCTAATTGGAAGTGGAGAAAATTGTAAATTCAAGCCTACAATAGGGTTTCATAGATTAGACGTTATTGTTGAAAGCGGAGATATAGGAAGTACAAGTTCAGCTTTTAGAGAATTTGAAGTAAAGATTAATGCTCCTTCTTATATGCCCAAAGTAGTTTCAACTATAAATAATGGCGACAATGGATTTTATGCTGGAAGTAATATGCATGTTTGCTTCCTTCCTGATAGCAAATTAATTTCCTACTGTGGAGAAACTCATACTCTACAAATTTGTCGTTTAATTAATAATAATATCGAAGTAATCAAAACTTATAATAATTCCTTTGATATGCCCTTATCTAATGTGGTTGATATGAAAGTTGATTACACAAGAAATAGAGTTTTTATATCAGAGCAAAGTACCAATTCTCTTAGTATTTATGATTATTCCTACAACAAATTAACAAAGTATTTTTTTGAGGACACTTATCATCAATATGCAAATCATTTTGGACAAATATTCGTTAGACCTAAGGATTTCTTAGTATTTGATCATTTAGGAGATTCTTACAGGGAATATAAAATAGAGCCAGACTTGGATAGGAAATTTTTTGCTATAAACATGATTAAAGACCCTGATGATGTAAACTACCATTGTACTAGAGGTATGATGAGTCCTAATCTAGATGCTGTTGCATTTGCAAGTGATACCGGTTATATCTCACTTGCTTTCAATACCCCAGGTTATAGTAATTGCTTACTAAAAGCCACTTCTGGACTTAGATATAATGCTAATGAAATTTTAGTTGCTGGAGCTTTGGACTGGAAAACCTTTATTGCAGGAGCAAATAACAGAATTATTGTTGGAACACTTATTGGTGAAAATCTTAAATATTCCACTACCCTTGAAGAGACAAAAACTTATGTAAGCAAAACATATGGACTTCCAGAGTTTTCTGATGTTTGCAACTTCATTTATTATATGGGATACGACACTATCCAAAACCTAGCAACCATTGAGAAAGTATATGCTTTATGCAAAGGCTCTAATTCCCTTCTAGCTTTTGATATAAATCAACAAACTTTTACTTTATCTTATTTGGGAAAAGAAGATTTGGTGGATTTCAGCCCTGATAATGGGGTTTTATCGAAAAATAAAAAAATATTAATTCTCACTGGAGAAAATGAGAAATGTATAAAAATTTGCCAAATTCATGAATAAAAAAATATCCCTTTACTATAGTAAAATTTCAACAATTTCATCTATTTTAGAGGGGTCATATATAAATTTTATTCCAATTATTTAATCATCATTAAACATACTCATTAATAATTGAGCACTCATCATTTCTGGATCTTGCATTGAGGATAGAGTAGAAGCAAAAGATTGGAAATCTGCTATTGAATCCAATAACATTAGTCGAACAAAAGCTTCATCATTTTTACTACAATTCAATTTAACAGTAGCTTGACCATCTTCAATTCTCATAATATCTAACATGATAATAATGGATTCTTTTCTAATTTGATATACTGTATGTGCACTTTCAATACTTGATACAAAAAAACCTTCAGCAAGAAAGCCTTCAATAACTGTATCTGAAATAAATATTGCAGCTCTTTTAGAAGGGAAATCAAGTGCAATTGTAATTGTATCTTGGCTACCTATAACATCTAGCTTCTTCTTATATCCACTTCCACCTTTAAAGGCGCCCACCAACATAGGTGGGGCAGTTACTGATGCTACCAACATTGTCATAACAGCTACACCAAAAAGATCATGTGAAATAGCGCCTGATGCTAAACCAATACCTGCTACAATCAAGGTAACTTCACCTCTAGGTAACATGCCACAACCAATTCTATAAGCGCCTTTTAAATTAAATCCAACAAGCAAAGCAGGTGCTCCACAACCAACAAGTTTTCCGACAAAAGCTATAACTGAAAAAATTAAGGCAAAGCCTAAAACACTTTTAAGAGCTGAAAAATCTACCATCATCCCCATTACGGCGAAAAAGACAGGAACAAAAAATTCACTAACTGATTTAATTCTAACACTAATACTGTGAGCAACATCAGTTTGGCTCAAGGCTAAACCAGTAATATAAGCTCCAATAATCATTGCTAAACCAGCCATTTCAGAAAAACCAGCTAAAAGCATGGCAATACCAAAGGAAATTTCGCTAATCAAAGGTAAGGACTTAAATCTTTTCATACCTTTTGTAAATTTAGGAGCAATTAAAATACCAATAACAGTACAAGCTAGCCAAAAACCAATAGCTTTTAAAGCAACTATTGCTATAACACCCCAATGAATAGATCCGCCAGCTATTTGAACAGAAGAAACACCTACTACAACAGAAAGTAATACAATTGAAATTACATCATCTAATACTGCGGCAGCCATTATAGTAACACCTTCAGGAGAAGCTATTTTTTTTGATTCTCCTAAAATTCTTGCTGTGATACCAATAGATGTTGCTGTACAAACTGTTCCTAAAAATAAAGCAGCTGGATCCATTAAAGATGTTACATTTGATCTTAGTAAAACGGTTGCTCCGGCTCCACAAAAAAAAGAGACTACTACGCCACCTATACCAATTACAGAAGCTTTTCCACTAAACTTAATAAAGGTAGGTAAATCAGTTTCAAGTCCCGAATCAAAAAGTAAAAAAATAGAGCCTAAAGTCGCAATCCCATATAACTCAGGAGATACAGGGATAGTTGTGTGAAATGGTAATACAAATAAAGGACCAAAGGATCCTAGTGGAATGCTACCTAATAAATATGGTCCAATAATCATCCCTGCACACAACTCTCCTAAAACTTTAGGTTGCTTCAAATAATTGGCAAATACATACCCTATAAACTTTGTTGCAATAAGGATTGCTCCTAATTGCAACATCAACACCATCATTTCCTCAGCCATCATCAACCTCTATAATAAAATACAATTAAATTCCAAAAACTGCTAAAACATCTGCTGGTGTTTTAGCTGATAATATACTTTTTCTAGCTTCTTCAGTTTTGATAACTCTACTAACTTCAGCTAAAAATTGAACATGTGGTCCAATATGATCACTTGGAGATAACGTCATAATAAAAATATTACTAATCTCACCATCAAGTGAACTAAAATCAACACCTTCTTTTTTTAGACCAATACAAGCGGTTAATTGCTTAACTGCTTTGGTTTTTGCATGAGGAATAGCAACTCCATGTTGAATCCCTGTAGACATTTTAGCTTCACGGCTTAAAATATCTTTAAAAGCCAAATCAATATCTTCTACCAAATGATTTTCTTTTAATATATTTAATAATTCTTTTATAATTTCATCTTTAGTGGAACTTTCTAAATTGATTTTAACAACACTTTCATTTAAGACATTTTTAAGTTTCATTATAATACCCCTTGATATATAAATAAAATAATTTTTTATTATTTTGAAAAAAAATAATTATGAGTCATAATATCATTTACCCTTGCAAACGTAAAGCTATGAGTTGTTTTTAGAACCTAAAAAAGGGCCAGTTTTAACAACTGACCCCATATAAACTCAATACTTATTTTATAAATTATACAATTTTCTCTTTGTATAAGTTGTATGTAATAAACTGTGAGCTTTGTGTGATAAAGGTTCATCAAGGAATTCTTTATAGATTCTCTTGATTGAAGGATTATCATGTGATTTACGGAAAGTCGAATTTTCATCATCATTATATAAACCAGCGATTCTTTCTTTTCTAACTTTATCATCAGTACCATAAGGTTGACCACCACCGGCGATACAACCACCACGGCAAGCCATTACTTCAATAAAATCATAAGGAGCAGGTTCATTAGCTTTTTTGGCTGCCAGTACTTCTTCACAAATATCTTTAACATTTGCTAAGCCGTGAACAACCGCAACTCTAACTTTAGTGCCGTTCATATCAACAACACCCTTACGAACACCATCCATACCACGAACTGCGTCAATTTGAATATTCTCTAGTTCATCGCCAGTAACTAAATGGAACGCTGTTCTTACAGCTGCTTCCATAACACCACCAGTATTACCGAAAATTGTACCCGCGCCAGTATATTCACCAATTGGAGAATCACATTCTTCATCACAAAGAGCTGCAAAATCAATACCATTAGCTCTAAATAATCTTGCGATCTCACGAGTAGTTAATACCAAATCAACATCATCATATCCTGATGATTTCATAGTATCATTTCTCTTGATTTCATATTTTTTAGCTGTACATGGCATCAAAGCAACACTATAAATTTTTGCTGGATCTGTTTTAGAAGCATCCGCATAATAAGTTTTAGTGATTGAACCTTGCATCATCATAGGACTCTTAGCAGTTGATAAATTATCATTTAATTCAGGATAGAATTTTTCACAATAATCAACCCAACCTGGACAACAAGAAGTGAATTGAGGTAGAACACTACCTTTTGTTGTTAATCTCTTAACTAACTCACTACCTTCTTCTAAGATTGTTAGATCTGCACCAAAGTTAGTATCAAATATTACATCAACACCAATCTTTCTCAATGCTGCATATAATCTACCTGTAGATACAGTACCTACTGGTAAATCAAATTCTTCACTAATACCAACACGAACAGATGGAGCCATTTGAACTGCTACAACTTTATTAGGATCAGCAATTGCTGCTCTTAAGTCTGCGGTTTCATCCTTTTCATAGATTGCACCAACTGGGCAGTGAACAATACATTGACCACATCTTACACATGGGCTATCGTTTAGTTTTAGTTGTGCAGCAGGAGACATTACAGTTCCATCACCACGACCAATAAATTCTAAAGCGAATACACCTTGTAATTCTTGACAAACTTGAACACAACGACCACATTTAATACATTTATGTGGATCTAAAACTATTGATAGTGAAGAGGTATCAGCAGGTAATTCTGAAACTCTAGGCTCAAAAGGTTGTTCTCTAATACCAAATTGTGCTGCTAAAGTTTGCAATTCACAATTACCATTTCTAATACAAGTCAAACAAGAGTTTGGATGAGTACTTAAAGTCATCTCCAAAATAGATTTTCTTACTTCAAACAATTCAGGATCATCAGTTATTACACTCAAGCCTTCATGAACTGGAGTAGAACAAGCTCTAATCATTTTATGATTATTTTCTTGTTTACATACACACATACCACAAGAAGCAAAAGGTGTTAAGTCTGGATGATAACATAATGTTGGAATATACACTCCGACTTGTTTAGCTGCTTGTAATACAGTTGTTCCCTCTATAACTTCAACGGGAATACCATTTATTTTTACGTTAACCATTATTTCTTTTATCCTCCCGACGCCTAATTTACGTTTACTGCGCCGAACTTACAAGCTACAAGACAGGCACCACATTTGATACATAATGATTGATCAATAATATGAGCTTGTTTTCTTTCGCCTGAAATTGCATCAACTGGACACTTTCGTGCACATGCTGTACATCCAATACATTTATCTACATCAATTGTATAAGTAATTAATTTCTTACATTTGCCTGCAGGACATTTCTTATCTTCAATATGAGCTCTATATTCTTCAGGGAAATACTTTAAACTTGAAAGAATTGGATTAGGAGCTGTTTGTCCTAATGCACAAAGAGAACCTTTTTGCATTGCTAAAGCAATACGATGAATATTATCAACATCTTTTTGAGTTCCTTTACCAGTAGTAATTTTCTCTAAGATATTAAGTAATGATCTACCACCGATTCTACAAGGAGCACATTTACCACAAGATTCATCAACAGTGAAATTAAGATAGAATTTAGCAACGTCAACGATACAGTCATCTTCGTCCATAACAATCATTCCACCGGATCCCATCATTGAACCAATCTTTTGTAATCCACCAAAGTCAATTGGAGTATCAAGATTTTCTTTGGTAATAACACCACCTGAAGGCCCACCAGTTTGAACTGCTTTAAATTCTTTACCATTAGCAATACCGCCACCGATATCAAAAACAATTTCTCGTAGAGTTGTTCCCATTGGAACTTCAACAAGACCTGAGTTTTTAATTTTACCAGTTAATGCGAATACTTTTGTACCATGGCTATCTGAAGTACCAATTTGTTGGAACCATGCACCACCTTTAGTCATAATAACAGGAATATTAGCCCATGTTTCAACATTATTAATACAAGTTGGTTTGTTCCATAATCCTTTTACAGCAGGGAATGGTGGACGTGGTTGAGGCATCCCTCTAAAGCCTTCGATTGATTGTAGTAAAGCAGTTTCTTCACCACAAACGAAAGCACCAGCACCTAAACGGATTTCAATATCAAAATCAAAACCACTATCTAAGATGTTTTTACCTAACAAACCATATTCTCTAGCTTGTTTCATAGCTACTTCTAAGCGATGAATTGCTAAAGGATATTCTGCTCTAATGTATATATAACCTTGTGTTGCACCAATTGCTTTAGCACAAATAGTCATTGCCTCTAATATTGAATGGGGATCCCCTTCTAAAGTAGAACGGTCCATATATGCACCTGGATCACCTTCATCAGCATTACATACTACAAATTTCTCTGCATTATCAGACATTTTAGTGAAATTCCATTTCATCCATGTAGGGAAACCTGCTCCACCACGACCTCTTAAGCCTGAAATTTTTACTTGTTCAATAATTTGCTCTGGAGTAAATTCATAAAGTGCTTTTTCCAAGCCTACATAACCTTCACGAGCAATATACTCATCAATATTTTCTGGATCAATAAATCCACAGTTACGTAATACAATTCTAAACTGTTTTTGGTAGAAATCAATTTCTTCTACCTGAGCATGTTTATGACTCTTTTCTTTATCGTACAATAGTCTAGTTACTTCACGTCCTTTTATAACGTGTTCACTAATTAATTCTTTAGCATCTTCTGGTTTTACTTGAACGTAAAAAGAATCCTCTGGAAGAATTTTTACAATTGGACCCTGTTCACAGAAACCAAAACAACCTGTTTTAACAATCTGGACCTCGTCTTTTACACCTTGTGCTTCACATTCAGCAATAAGGTTTTTGTAAATATCGTCTGCGTGGCTAGATTCACATCCTGTACCACCACAAACTAAAATATAGTTTCTGAAAGCCATTATTTATCTCCATCCTTAGCGTAAATATCTGCTGAAGGTCTATCGAATAAATGATCATTTATCAATTTATGATTAATAAGATGTTCTTTTACAATTAGTTTTACTACTTTCGCATCAACCTTTCCGTAAATTGTATCAGGCATGTTAGGAACGATAACTTCAATAGTTGGTTCAACATAGCAAAGGCCCATACAACCGGTTTGTGTAACTGAAATGTTTGTAATTCCTTGTGCATCCAATTCGGAAAGAAAAGCATCTAAAACTGTTTTAGCTCCAGCTGCAATTCCACAAGTACCCATTCCAATAACGATTTGACCTTCTTTGCCTTCAATACTTCTTTTTTGTAATGAACTTTGTTTTAAAGATCTTAGATTTCTAAGTTCTTCTAATGTCATTTTTGCCATTATACTTCTCCATTTTACTTGTTTAAAAAATAATAGTTCTATCAATATTATATTGAATGAGATCTTCTTCTTGACTCTTTAAAAAGTCTCTCAGTAAACATAAAGATGAAACAGTTGAAAAATCACCTAAAATATCAAGTAATTCACTTTTTGAATATTCATAATACCCACGACCTTTAGAAGTTTTTATTTCTCTTTTAATTATCAACTCTTTTGCCTTTGGATCGCAATAAAGAACTAAAAAAGTAGTACAGATATCTCCAATAGGAGGTGTATCAATATTACATAAATCAAAAGAACATTTAACCAAGGTTCCTTCGTTAGGCTTTGAACTAATCTCAAAACTTCCACCACTTTCATGTACACTTTGTACTAAAAAGGGTAGTCCTAATCCAACTTTTCTTTTTTTATGTTTAATCCCATCTGTATAATAAGGATCTAACACTTTTTTCAACACATCACTAGTCATCCCACTGCCATTATCTTTTATAATGAGGTTTAGATATCTTTCATTCTCACAAAAGTACAATTCGACTTTTGTACTGTTAGCTTCAAATGAATTTTGTGTTATATCTAAAATGAAATCACTAATGTAACGATGCATATATTATACTTTTAAGCAAATTTCTTTAAGATACCAGGAATTTGATTCTTAGTAACCTTACCAAACACTTCACCACCAACAGTCATAACTGGAGCCAAACCACAACAACCAATACAACGAACTGATTCTAAAGAGAACTTGCCGTTATCAGTGATACCGCCAACTTCTATACCAAGAACACTGTAAACTTCTTCAATAATAGCTTCTGCACCTTTGAGATAGCATGCAGTACCCATACAAACTTGAATGTTAAACTCACCTGGTTTTTCTAACTTAAAGAAATGATAGAATGTTAAAACACCCCAAACTTTTGCAAATGGAATATCTAGCATTTTTGAAACTTCTACGGCTGCTTCTACAGAAACATAGCTAAATTCACTTTGAACTCTGTGCAGCACCATGATGAGATTACCTGGTTTATGACGCCATTCGTTAATAAATTTTATCAAATCTGGCGAGAATTTTATTTTATCCTCTGACATGTACCCTCCTAAAAATTTTACCCTTTATTTACTTTTAACCAACTTCTTGATTCTAAAATACTTTAACATACTTCGAATGCCTTATTCAATATATATATCCCATGCAACGAAATATTAACTGATAAAATATTTAATTGTAAAAACAAATATTGACTAATAATGCCAAATAATATACCATGGTTCACATTAACAGGAGTTATAAATGAATAATGATCAACTAACACGTATTACAAGATACTTTCGAGCACTTAATAGACTACGTTCCATAGGGTTAGAAAAAGTTTTTGCACATAATCTAGCAGATGCGGCAGGTGTTTCTGCAGCTGTAGTTAGAAAAGATTTTTCTCAATTATCAATACATGGGCAAAAAAGAGGTGGTTATGAGATTATTGATCTAACAGCTTCCCTTTCACAAATATTAGGAAAGGGGGACCCACAAAATGCAATTATAATAGGATGTGGTAGAATTGGTCTTGCCCTAATGCACTATAATGGATTTGAACCTGATGGTATTAAAGTTGTCGCAGGCTTTGATAGTGATCCTCAAGTATACAGTGATTCCTCTCAACCAATTTCAATATATCCATTATCTAGATTAGATGAAGTAGTTGATGCTCTTGATGTAAAGGTGGGAATAATTTCTGTTCCTGAAATTGCAGCAGCTGATGTTTATCATAAATTACTAAAAGTTGGAGTAAAGGGTGTATTAAATTTTTCACCTGTAACTTTAAAACCTATTTTACTAAAAGATGAATCCATGAGTGTTGTTGAAAATATAAATTTAAGTTTATCACTTGAAAAGATTTTTTATGAACTAAAATTCCCAAAAGTTATAAAACCTAAAGCTGCACCCAAAACTATTAAATAAAAACAGGAGGCTTAGCCTCCTATTTTTTTAGATATTTTAATGTAACATAAATCGGGAAATGATCACTTACCCCGCTTAAACTCTTTATATTCCAGGAATAAGGGACTCCACTAGAAGTACTGATTTTTTGAGGAGCATAAATATTAAAATCTCCAAAATCCAAACCTATAAAATCAAAGCAATCGCTATTTAACAAAATCAGATCAAAATTATACCACTTATCTTTATAAACATAAGTTCCTTTTTTAAATTTCCGAATACTGTAATCCAGTTGCGGAGAATATAAAATATCTTGAAAAAGACTGTATTGAGAGCCTGAAACTAATAAGGATCCCTTATCCCTATAGAAAAATGCATTTTCTTTTTCAACATCGTATAAAGCTGTTTGGATATTATTTAATTTGGTGGGATCTTCATTAAAGTCACCAAGACAAACAATATTAAAATCTGAACTTTCCTTTATAATTCTTTTTAAAGTTTTGCTTAAGTTAATTCTTTTCTCTTCAGTTGCTTCAAAGCCTTCTCTCTGACTTTTTGCATGGCAAGCTAAAATTCTAATTGATTCATCTTGAAATTCAAAATCTAAAGCAAGGACACTTCTTGCTTTTTCTACACTATGGACTCTAATATTTTTAGGCTCTATTTTAGAAATAAAGCCTATAGCTATAGCACTATTATCATCCTTAATAGCTCCATAATATATATATCCCTTCCTAGATAAATACATTTCCACCATATCTTTTAATACGTTAGAATTTTCAACCTCTTCTAAAACAACAATATCTCCATTTAAATCATCAATAACATCACATACTTTCTTTAATCTTCTATGATACGACTCCTCTCCATATTCATATAAAGAAAAGTCAGTATATTCACTTCCATCAACATTAATATCCATCAAGTTTTGAACATTCCAATTAACAATTTTTATTGAATACTCTTCAACTTGTGGTTGCTGACATCCTAATACAGTTAGGCACAATGACAATAAAAAAAATGCAACCATAATAACCTCTAATTTAAATATTAGAACTTTTATTGGATTGCATTTAATTAATAGTTTAAAGAGTGATTATAAATCAGATCTTTTTTCTATAATTCTACTAATCAAGCCATATTTTTTAGCCTCATCGCTAAATAACCAATGGTCTCTTTCAGTATCTTTTTTAACTTCTTCAACACTTTTGTTTGTTGCATCAGCAATAACTTTATCAAGTTTATATCTCAATCTATCAATTTGTTTTGAATAAATTTCAATTGCAGTAGCAAAACCTTTCATTCCACTCATAGGTTGGTGAATAAGGTATGTTGAATTTGGTAGACCAACTCTTCTGTCCGATGGCACTGCTAATAGGACAAGAGAAGCTGCAGAGGCAACTAAACCAGTTCCAACCATAATTACTTTTGGGCTTATAAATCTTACCATATCATAGATAGCATAACCTGCATCTACATCCCCACCAGGACTATTAATATAGATTGTTATATCCTTTTCACTATCTTCGGCTTCTAATACAAGCAGTTGTGAAATTATCTTTTCAGCACTTTCTTTATTTATTTCACCACTTAGCATAATACTACGGGTTTTTAACAAGCGTTCAGTCATTTGAGGATCTTGAGTTTTTGCTTCTTTTTTTTCTTCACTCATTATTTTAGTAACTCCTAAATTTAATATCCTTAACAATATAATCTAAAAAATTAATAAAGTAAAATAGTACAATATAATTAATTAATAAAAACAGATAATACCGCTTAAAATCTATCCTCATTATTATTTCTAAATTGTCTTCCCCTATTTCTTCTTTGTCGCATTCTAAAAACTTCATTTTCACCAATTCCAATCTCTTTTTCTAAGGACTCATCATCAACTAATTGTACAACTCCACCTTCAATGAATAAATGTCTACCCTCTAATAATAATAAGGAGAGTTTGTATCTAGCATCTGTATAAAGTTGTTGAACTGTAGTCCTTGCAATATTCATTGATTTGCTACATTCAACTTGAGTATAACCCTTATAATCAATCAATCTTATTGTCTCAAATTCCTCATTATTTAAAATAATATCATCACTACTGTTATTCATTATATTATTTCTTTTTATAGGAGCAAAATGTTTAATAGTGCTTAAATATCCAATTCTTCTAAATTTTTTATTTCTTGGCATAGGACCTCCTAATAATAAAATGAATAATAGCACAAGAGGCTATCTAAATAAATATGAGGGGAGAAAACTTATAGCTTTCTCCCCGAGTATAGAACAAAAAATAAGTTAATTGTTAAAATTACCTCTATTTCCTCTACCATTAAAACCACAGCCTCTTCCTCTTCCTACATTTAAACCACGTCCTTGTCCTCTATTAAAATTACCCATTGAGCGATTAAAATTTGGACCTCTAAAATTATTGTCTAAATTAGTAATTGGTTCATTAGAGGTTTCAACTACTGTCTCTTTAGCAGTATTATTATTAACTACTGCAGGTTTACATAGGCCTGCGCCTCTTCCTGTTCTACTTCCACGGCCCTCTGGGCCTGTTCCATTAAATCTTGGCATATTGTGTCTCCTTATAATTCTTTATATATTTCTTTAGTGATGTTTAACTTTAAGATTAAATTAAAATTAAACCTTTCTTTTTCTTTCCGGCATATGTCGCTAACAATTATAAAGTACACCCTTATTCGACATATGTCAAGTTCTTTTCCGACATTTGTCACTTTATTTTTATTTTATATTTGTAGGCTCGAATGTTGTTAATATTAAAACTTTTCATTACTATGAACATAAATAAATTTTAGGAGTTTTAAATGAAATGTGGAACAGTGGCAATTATTGGAAGGCCCTCTAGTGGAAAAAGTACAATGGTCAATACAATTGTTGAAATGCCTGTATCTATTACGGCAAAAACGCCTCAAACTACAAGAAATGCAATAAGAGGTATATTTACTGATCAAAGGGGACAATTAATATTTACAGATACTCCTGGCTATCATTTAAATGAAAAAACTTTGAATCTAAGATTACAAGAAATTGCTAAATCACCATTAAGTGAAAGCGATATGATTTTATATGTAGTTGATTCAAGTAGAGCCCCTGGAGAAGAAGAGTTTGCGATTATTGAAATAATTAAAGCTGTTAAACGTCCTGTTGTTTGTGTTTTTAATAAAAATGATATTATTTCAGATGAAAAAATTGAAGAATCTAAATTTATTATAAAAGAGCAATTACCTGATGCTGTTTATTTGAATGCCAGTGCAATAAAAGATGATGGAATTGATGAAATTCTAATTCAACTATTTAAATTATCTCCTGAAGGAGAACTATTATATAGTAAAGAAGCTTACACTGACCAACCTCTTGAATTTCGAGTTAGTGAAATAATAAGAGGAAAGACAATTGCTTTAGCTAATAAAGAATTACCTCATGCTATATATGTTGAAATTAGTGATATTGAATTTAAAGAAGAAGAAAATCTTATTTGGATTAGAGCTTTCATTATTGTTGAAAGAGAATCCCAAAAAGGAATTGTTGTTGGAAAAGGTGGAGCTAATATTAAAAAAATTAGAGTTCAATCTTTTAAAGATATAAAGAAAGTATTTCCTGGCAAAAAGCTACAACTTGATTTAAGAGTTAAAGCACAACCCAAATGGAGAAACAATTCCTATGTATTGGATAAAATATTAAATTAAACAAAAGCTTATCAAAAATCTTGATAAGCTTTTATTTTTTATATGAAATTAGTTCTAAGTTTCTTTTCTCGCTTTGGTTTTTCTATATTAGCTACTTTGAGCTTTCTTAGTTGCCGTTTCCTATTTGTTTTGTTTTCCATGACGCCAGATTTAAAATAATCTAATACCAATTTTCTATATCTTTATCTATTAGTATTTTGTCAATCATGCAGATAAGTTTATCATGGTTTATTATATCAAAATTTTTATATAAGTCTATACTCAACATATATTTATAATCATTGGTCTATACATATCTGTGCTTCTATTAAAGCTAAAACCATACCTAAAGTCTGAAAATGAAGACTCAAATACTGGAATTAGTACTTATACTATCTATCATTGTAGGTATTCCTAATAAACTTTTCTTTCTGTTTTCTTTTGAAATCGTCATTCTCCTAACAAAAAGATATTTATATTTTCTTGTGATTATATTCTTTATAATCTCGTCGATATTTTGCATAAAGCATTCATTTACTTCATCGATTGTCATCCCATCTATTCCCACATTCCTTTATTATAAATTACTCTCTTTATGGCTTTAACAAGCGTTAAAGTAGAAATTAGTTCTTGAAGATAAAAAGTTCACTAGTCCATTTACTTTACTGAAAAATCTATCACTATACTTTTTATCTTTCTTCTTTTATTATTATAAAAGCATGTTATGTATCAATCATCTTGGAATTTATAGGAGTGGTATTTATGTTAACCCTAAATTATATTAAAAAAACTTTTGAGTTTTCAAAAACAAGTAATGTTCCTTTTTATTCTCAACTAGCTTCTTATATAGAAATTCAGATACAAACGGGTATATTAAAGCCTGGAGAAAAAATGCTCACTGAAAAGGAATTGTGTGAAGCTTTACATGTAAGTAGAACAACGGTAAGGCAAGCTTTAAGTCAAATAGTAGATAAAGGGCTAATGTTTCGATATAGAAGAAGAGGCACTTTTATTGCTGAAAAAAAGATTGAAAGAAATATTAATTATCTTTATAATTTTACCGAAAGTATAAAAAACAACAATTTTCAACCTTCTTCGCTTGTTTTGACGTGTAAAAGAATTGAAGCTAATTCAACTATTTCTAAAATATTAAAATTATCTGAATCATGTAATAATGTTTTTTTCTGGAGCGTTTAAGGTGTGCTAATGGTGTTCCTTTATTAATAGAAAATACTTATATTCCTTATTTTCTGGTTCCAGGAATTGAAAATTTTGATTTTTCAACATTATCTTTGTATGATATTCTGAAAAATAATTATTCGTTAAAACTTGATCATGCTACAGAAAAGATAGAAGCTATTCTCCTAAATAAGAATAATGCAAAACAATTACAATCTGAAAAAAAAATATGGTAGGATATAGAATAGAACGAATAAGTAAACTTCTCAGTGGAGTAACTTCTGAATTTACCTATTCAATTACCCGAGCAGATAAATGTGAATTTATAATAGATCTTTTTGCCAATTCAAATAAATCTCATAATCATATAGATTTTTCTCGAAAATTGAATCTTTAAAAACTATTGCAAATAGAATATATTTTAAATATATTAATTGTATCATACATTATATACAATTAATTCTTAGGAGAAGTTATGAAATTATTAAAAAAGGCAGATCAAATGTCACTAAAGGAACTAGCGTCATATATTGATCAATCTGTATTGAAGCCAGAGTTTACTGAAGAAGAAATTCGTAAATATATTCAAGAAGGAATAGATTTTGGCTGTAAAACAGTTTGTATTAATCCAGCATCCATAAATATAGCAAGAGAATTATGCAAAGCAACAAACACAGGGATTTGTGTGGTTTGTGATTTTCCTTTTGGATGTTCAAGCACAGAGAGTAAAGTAAAACAAGCTGAAATTATTTGTAGAAAAGGCGATGTAGAAGATTTAGATATCGTTTCTAATTACGGTTGGATTAAAAATGGTAAGTGGATTGATGTCCAGAAAGATATTGCTGCAGTTGCTGAAGTAGCTCATAAATATAATTCAAAGCTTAAAGTAATATTTGAAACAGATTCTTTGTCCTTAGAAATGGTAGCTAAAGCTACAGATGTAGCTATTAAAGCAGGTGCTGATTTTGTAAAAACTTCTACTGGTTTTTATATAGGAGGCGAAAGACATGGCGCTACAACTGAAGTAATTAAGACCATGATGAAAGCTGCTAATGGAAGATGCCAAATAAAAGGTGCTGGTGGGATTAGGAATCAAGAACATTTTTTTGAATTGATTAATCTAGGAATAGATAGAATGGGCATCGGATATAAATCTACACCTATTGTATTAGGTCTAAGTAAATTGCAGTAAATAACTTTAAATTTGAATAACCTACCATTAGGCAAGTTGAGCGTATGGTGAGCAGTAGTTTGCAATTGTTAAAATTTGTGATATTGAACTTAATGAAAAAGAAAATGACATTTGGATTAGAATTTTCATTATTGTTCGAAAAAGTGGTGCTAATATTAAAAAAATTAGAATCCAATCTTTTAAAGATATTAAATTAAACAAAACTAAAGCTTATCAAAAATCTTGATAAGCTTTTACTTTTTAAATAAAATTAGTTCTAATTATCTTTTCTCGCTTTGGTTTTTCTATATTAGCTAATTTAAAAGCTTTAATCATGTAAGCCATATTTTTAGCAAGAACTCTCATTATTTGTAAGCCCTCTATATCTTTTGCAACATCTGAAGGAGTATTTCCATGAACCATAGACCAATATTGTGAAGATACAATCGGCATTTGACTGATTGTAAAGTATTTGTTTAATTGGTCTATCGTAGATGTAGTTCCAGCTCTTCTTGCACTAGCAATACTAGCAGCAGGCATTAAGGCAATTTTATCTTTATCTAGAACTTTCATCAATTCAAGCATAAAACTAGTAATTATTGGAGTAGCTGCGGCATAATATACTGGGGAACCAATTATTAATCCAGAAGCTGTTTCAATCTTTTGTTTAACTTCATTTATAAATTCTTTATTTAAACTATTTTCTAAGCTTTTTACATAAATAATTTCACTTTCAATATCATTCTTATTTAGCTCTAGAGCAATCTCATTTAAAGCTGTGAAAGTACAACCTTTTTCTCTAGGACTACCGTTAATTAAAATAACCTTCATAATTTTTACCTCCATAAAATAAATAAGTAGCAAAGCTTACACCTTACTGCCTTAGAATTTAATACATTTCTAAAATAGGTAATATCTTATCTTTTCCACACGTTATCATAAATTGTGCTAATTTAGGTCCTTTAGGCTTTCCTATTAAAATTGTATAAACAACTTTAAAGAAATCTGAAGTTTCTAAATCATTATCTGTAGCACAAGAGTACATGGCATTGGTAAAAGCTTTATCATTTTCGAAAGCATCCATTTTTGCAACAACATCTTTTAAGGCTTTAACAGCTACAAGTTCTTTTTCTGTCGTTTCAATTTTTTCACTATCTTTTGTTGCAAGTGCAAATCTAAAGTCTTCAGGGGAAAATTTTGTAATCCAAGCCCAAGCACACTCACATCTACCAGCTAATCTTTCTTTTTGTCCTTCACTAACACCATCAAAAGAGCTAATAACAGAATCTATATCGCCACCATGAATTTGAAGTAAATTACAAAGATGTCTAAATGGAATTTGGTATGAAGGCTCATTTGGAATTGCATCAACTTGAGAGAGCTCATAAATTCTTCTTTGTTTTTCTGTTTTCTTATCATTAGCTTTTTGCAAGCCAAAATAAATTCTTTCGCAGGTATCATAATCTTCATAAAGTTTTAATACATCCAGGTCAAAGGAAATTGCAAATTCAGAATTTGGTCTGGTACCAACAAACATAAATCTACAAACTTCAGGGGTGTAAACTTCTAATACATCATATAATGAAACTACTTCACCACTGGAAGAAGAAATTTTACCCCCACGACCTTTAATTGAAATAAAATCATATTGGAAAGAAACTGGAGCACTTGCACCAAATACTTCAACAATTTTTTTACTCGTATCAAAAGAGCCTCCTTCACTATGATGATCTTTACCAGCTGGTTCAAAATCTACATCTTCAACACTCCATCTCATTGGCCAGTCAATTCTCCAAGGTAGTTTTGTGTTGGGAGTTTTTCTAAGATCTATTGTTTCTTCTTGCATAGTTGAATCATCACGGTAAGTGATATTATATTCACCATCCCAAGAAAGAATTGTTGTATCATCTTTATCGGTAAAAGAAGAGAATACAGAAATAGGCCACCAATCATCACCTAATTCATTTGAT
Source organism: uncultured Spirochaetaceae bacterium (assembly GCA_964545735.1). Classification (GTDB taxonomy): domain Bacteria; phylum Spirochaetota; class Spirochaetia; order Sphaerochaetales; family Sphaerochaetaceae; genus Pleomorphochaeta. The sequence goes on along the minus strand of CAZJGS010000007.1, from coordinate 2,154 downwards.
CTAAATTCATTTAAAAAAGCTTTAATTTCTTCTTTATTTTCTAAAGCTTTTTTTATTTTTTCAGCATAGGCGCTACTTCTGTATCTCTCTGCTTGAAAAAGGTATTCTGGATTAACACCAACTTTTGGAAGTATTTTTTCAACATCCATTTCATTCCCACGAGCATAATTTTCAGCTCTTTTTAGTGTATCAGGAACTAGGGTAATTGGTTTTCTCAAATAAGTTTTTAATAATTCACGCTCTGGCATATTTTTAGGTACTTTTCTAAATACATCATAATCATCCCAGCTATAAATAAAGCGAACATTTTTACCTTTATTTTTCAAAGCTCTTGCTACCAATTCAACTGAAATAATTTCTCTGAAATTACCAATATGAACTGTGCCTGACGGGGTAATACCACTTGCGCAGGTATAACAATCTTTTTCACCCTTTTCACGGATGATCTTATCGGCGTAAATATCCGCCCAATGTGTAGATACAATTTTCTTATTACTCATAGACACCAATTATATACAAAGAGGTACTACTATTCAATATTGATAAAAACTATTTATGACAAAAATAGAGTCAATATAATTGTTAAAGAATAAAAATAAAAAAGCTTTCCAAGATTAACAATGGAAAGCTTATATTATATAAAATTATTATTGATTAAAAATCTAGCATTAATACTAAAGAACCAACACTAACGTTTGTTTGATTTTTGTCAAAATTATCACCCTTAAATACAAAAGCATATTGATAACCAAGACTAGCAAAATCAGAAATACAGATAGTTGCTTGAACACCAGTTGAAGCAATTAAATTTGATTCATTTACACTAGTATTAACATATTCTAGCATTCCATAACCTACATCTACAAAGAAGTTGAATCTAGGGAAGACTCTTGCAAATCCAATTTCATCTAATTCAAATAAGGAAACTCTTAAATCTAAATTGTTTACAAAAGTTAATTTATTATTATAAGAATAAGAACTAAATCCACGAACTTTTCTTCCTAGGGAAATACTCTTTCTAAAGTAAGTTGGAACAGCACCGCCATCAGTGAAGTTTGTAACAAATCTATCTACTAATACCAATGAGAACAAATTTCTTCCTGTATCAAAGGCTTTACTACTGATTATAGTTTTAGCAAATTGAATTTCTGCATTTGCACTGTAGAAATCAGATTCACCAAATAAGGAATTAATAGCTTTTGGAGCTATAGTAAATTCTGTATCTACCAAAAATCCATCTTGAATAAACATATCATCAACCATGAAATTTAAATTTAAACCTGCTGTAAAATAAGTACCTAGATTATTTTCACCTTTTAAATCAGGATAGTAATCACTTACAAAATCAGCACCATCTTGGAAATATTCAAATATTCCATCATATGCAAGAGAAGCAGTTAAAACATCAGAATAAAAACCTTGTTTTAATCTGGCCTTCCAATCTACTCGAATTAAATCAACAGTTACTATATTTGCGGCCGCATTAGAACCATCAAGCTTTGAATTCCATAGATTTCTTTTTTCTAGTCCACCACCCAAATAAAGTTGTAATTCAGTAGTATTTCCATCAATAAAATCTAAATCAGTTTTACCAAGTCCAACATTCAAATAAGTTGGGCCAATACCAGCTAAATAGTCTGCATGCATTCCAAGTGCACCAAATAAAAATTTGTTATTACCTGAAAAAGCTAAACTAGAAACAAAAACCAGTAATAAACAAAATAAAGCTATTTTTTTCTTCATAAACTTACCTCTTTCACTCAATAATAAGTCAGAAGTATCAAAAATACTAGAACAATTTTTAGCAATAACAGTTTCTTCATCCTTAAGTGATTTTATCACCCATAAAACTCAAATTTTACATTATAGTCATACGTAATAAATGAATGGGGAAAAATATGAATACAAATGATTTTACTATGTATTTAGCAATAATTGCGGTAACGCTTTTATTAATTAATAATATTTATCAAAGAATTGCGATATTAAGAGCTAAAATGCAAGGTGCTGAATTTCATCAACTAGATCAAGATGAAGCCAAAATAGCTATGGATAAAGATAAAAGTATTGTAGTCCTGGATGTTAGAACACCTAATGAATATAAAAGTGGTCATATTAAAAAAGCTAAAAATATTTCAAGTGCAAAAGAAGTTG
>CAZJGS010000006.1:32330-43087 GCA_964545735.1 uncultured Spirochaetaceae bacterium | reverse complement strand
AAGTCTGACTAACGAAAGTCAAAATGAAAGCGAAAACTAGCTTGACAAATACCGTTCCCCCTATTTGTGATTGTTATATTAATTTCTTATTCGATTGTATAGTCGATTTATATGTTACTTACATAGTCACCAGCGAAAATATCTTCATCACCAGTCCAGCTTAGGAAAAATGTATTTACTAAGAAGTTTAAATGTTTACCAGCTGTGATTATTGATACATTAGTATCTTCCTCTGTATTTACAACAGGAAGAATCTCTGAATCATGTACGGTACTACCATTTAAGACTATTTAAGTTACTATTCGATGTAACAGTAATGTCTTTTGTCTTCCCATCGGCTGTTAATGAACTTACTTTAATTAATTTTTCAGTAGTAGCCTCTTCTATTGTAACACCAGCATAAGCTAGTACATAAGTAAGTTCAGTTTCATCAATAGTATTGATTAATTGTACTTGAGCTGATTTGGCGAACATTGAGGTCATTGCGATTGTTGTAATTGCTAGAACTGTTAATAATTTTTTCATTTTTTGTTTTCCTTGGTGTGAATAGTTTTTTGTTTTTCTTAATTTCCTTTAAGATATTCATACTATACGATACTTTGTAAGTTATGCCAACAGTTACTTAAAAAAATAATAAATATTTAATAAAAATCGTTAAACACCTATTTAGTTAGTATTAACAGATATTATTTAAGTATTAGTTTGCAAGATATGGAATAAGTTTTTGATTTAAATATTTTGATTTAAATTGGTTTATATTTTTGAGCATAAAAAAGACCTAGCAAAAAGCTAGATCAATAGCGGCAAAGGGACTTGAACCCCTGACAAAACGGATATGAGCCGATTGCTCTACCAACTGAGCTATGCCGCCAAATTGTTCATTTGAACTCGTTCGCTACATTATAATTTATTGTACCTTTCGTCAAGACTTTTTAAGAAATTAATTAATAAAATGTGAATTTAGTATCCTAAGAGATGTTTTGATGTTATCATTTATTAAAACCATCTAATATCTTGGAGCTCTAAATGAAAAAAAGGAAGTATTACTCCCTACCATTAGAAATTCTTTTAACATTAATTTCAGCCTTTGTATATGCTTTAGCATTTCCCTCTTTTTTAAATGAAAATGGTTTTGCGCCGTTAGCATTTATAGCTCTAATTCCAATGATTTATGCTCTTAATAAAACAAAATGGATTTATACTCCCCTATTAGGTTTTATTTTTGGTGTTTCATATTTAGCTATTTTTAATTACTGGTTAAGCACATTTCATCCTCTTGCAATTGTAATTGGTCCTGTGGCTAAAGGTATACAATTATTATTATTTTTCCCAATATTAAAACTATCTTATACATTCCCAAAAAAATATAAAGCTATTTCTCAATCAATTGTTTATGTTCTCTATTCATATGTTGTGCAACAGGGGTTCTTAGGATATGCCTATGGCTCTCTCGCTTCATCTACAATAACCCTACCAATTATAGCACAATTAGCTAGTTTAACCGGAATATGGGGAATTTCTTTTTTAATGTTTATTCCTCAATCCTTTATTGCAAACTATTTTATTGATAATAAAAATTTAATATTTTCAAAATACCTTGAATTTAAAAAAGATGGTATATTTCTATATTTTTTTATTATTTTATGTGTTTTTATTTATGGTATTTCTTCTCTAAACTATTGGAAATATAAGACTCCTGATAAATACGTAAAAATTGCTACAATTCAGCACAATGCTGATACTTGGGAAGGTGGCTATAATCAATATAAGAATAATTTTGAAACTCTTTCAAAATTGACAAATGAAGCAATGAAACTTGAGCCTGATTTGGTTATGTGGAGTGAAACAGCATTTGTACCAAGCGTTGCTTGGCATACAAACTATCCAAGGAATATACAAACTTCAAATTTAGTAGAGGATTTTATTGAATTTGGAAAAAGTCTTGATGTTCCCCTTATTACAGGTAATGTTGAAGGTGTTTTAAAAGATATCAAAGAAGCGCCGTTTCTTGAAGATGGAAGTTGGAATAGAGATGATTATAATACAATCATTCTATTTTCTGATGGAAAACTAGAGGATACTTATAGAAAGCAACATTTAGTGCCTTTTACTGAGTATTTCCCATATGAAAAACAATTCCCTAAATTCTACCAATATTTAAAGGCCCATGATTATCATTGGTGGCTACCCTCTAATGAATCAAAAGTTTTTGATTTTAATGGAGTTAAATTTTCTACTTCTATTTGTTTTGAAGATATATTTTCAGATCTAAGCAGAGAGTTTGTATTAAACGGATCCACACTACTTCTTAACTTATCCAATGATAGTTGGTCAAAATCAATTGCTGCTGAACAGCAGCATATGAATTTGGGAGCCTTTAGGGCAATAGAAAATAGAAAAAGTGTAGTAAGATCAACAAATAGTGGAATTACCTGTTTAATCACTGCTTGGGGTGAAGTAATACAACCTATTACTCCTTTTACTGAAGATTATAGAGTATATAATGTCCCTATTTATGATAACAATAAAGAAAATATGAGCTTTTATACCAAACATGGTAACTATTTTATATTTATTGCTGCGTTAGTTGTAATAGCTTATTTAATATTTAGGTTGTTTTATTTCATTGTTATAAAAACCAAAAACAAAATATCAAATAACAATGATTTGAATAACAATGATTTGAATAACAATGATTTGAATAACAATGATTTGAATAATAATGATTTGATTAATAATGATTTGGAAGATACGATTTTAGTAAAAAAGATATATAAAATAAGAAAACGCAGAAAAAATTACACTAAAAGAAATTTTATTAAAAATAATTCAATAAGAAGAATAACTACTATTGTTTACAAAAAGTATTAAGTGGTTTTTTATTAATAAGCAATGTTGTCTAAATGTTTATGCTATAATATTATAAATATATTGGTAGCAGACTAAATAAGGGATTAAAATGAGAAGTTTACATACTCAAGGGTACACACAAAATAGAGAATTATCTTGGCTTAGATTTAATAAAAGAGTTTTAGAAGAAGGAATGGACGAAACTGTGCCTTTATTAGAAAGACTCAAATTCATTTCAATATTCACAAGCAATTTGGATGAATTCTTTATGATAAGAGTTGGCTCATTATTTGATATGTTAGAATGTAATGATATTGTTTGTGATAATCGATCAGGCTTAGCTCCACAAGAGCAACTTGATTTAATCTACAAAGAAGTAAAATCTCTTTACAAAGAAAAAGAAAAAGCTTATGAAAGAGTTGAAGTCCAACTAAGAATTCATCAAATTTCCAATCTATCTTATAATGAATTAACTACAGCTGAAGAAAAGTTTGTTAAAAAGTATTTTGAAAATAATATACTGCCAATACTCTCCCCTCAAATCGTTGATTCAAGACACCCTTTCCCTCATTTAAGCAATGGAACACTACATGTGGGTGCTATGATTGAGCACAAGGGTATTGAAGTATTTTCTGTTATTCCAGTTCCAGATGCACTTCCCTCTCTTATATTTCTTCCCAATTCTAAAGTCAGATATATTAGTACTGCCAATATAGTTTTAAAACATTATGAAGATGTGTTTTCAATGTATAAAGTTCAAGATAAAACTATTTTCAGAGTTACAAGAAATGGCGATATAAACGCTGATGACGAAGCTTTTGAAATTGAGAATGACTTTAGAAAAAAAATGAAGAAATTGCTTCAAAAAAGAAAAAAACTCGCAGCTGTTCGCTTAGAGTTATCATCAAATATTAGTGGATCTTTTACCGATTTTTTAACTTCAAAAATTAATTTAACGGAGCAACAGGTATTTATAACATCGGCTCCTTTAGATTTATCCTATGCTTTTTCACTAGAAGATTATATTGAACTTCCTTCAAAGAGATCCTTATCATATAAACCCTTTATTCCTCAAAAAACTCCTTGTATTGATATCAACAGTAGTTTAATCAAACAACTACAAAAAAGGGATTTATTATTATCATATCCTTATCAAAGTATGGATCCTTATCTTAAATTAATTAAAGAGGCAGCAAATTATAAAAATGTAATTAGTATTAAAATCACTATTTATCGACTAGCTACTCAAGCAAAATTAGTAGAATACCTGTGTGTGGCGGCTGAAAACGGAAAAGATGTAACTGTATTAATTGAATTAAGAGCTCGCTTTGATGAGCAAAACAATATTGACTGGTCACAAAGATTGGAAGAAGCAGGTTGTAAAGTTTATTATGGTTTTGAGGGTTTTAAAGTTCATTCTAAAATTACTTTAATAACTTTACAAGAAAAAGGTAATTTGAGTTATTTAACTCAAATAGGTACTGGTAACTATAATGAAAATACGGCCAAGCTTTATACTGATTTAAGCTACTTTACTAGTGATCCAAAATTGGGCTTAGATGCAACTCACTATTTTAAAAACATGTCGATAGCTAATCTTATTGGATCTTATAAACAATTACTTGTTTCTCCAGTTAGTTTTAAACCAACTATGCTTAATTTAATTGATAGAGAAATAGAAAAAGGCACTGAAGGCTTAATAGAGATTAAAATAAATTCAATGACTGATGTTGATGTTATTGAAAGGTTAAAATTAGCTTCTTGTAGTGGTGTTAAAATTCGAATGATTGTAAGAGGAATTTGTTGTTTAGTACCAGGGGTTATAGATAAAACTAATAATATTGAAATTACCAGTATTGTTGGTAGATATTTAGAGCATTCAAGAATATTTATTTTTGGAAAAAATGCAGATGAAATAATGTATATCTCTTCCGCTGATTTTATGACAAGAAATACTGAAAGAAGAGTTGAAATTGCAGCACCTATCTATAATCCTGTTATTAAAAAACAGATAAAACATATTATGGAATTGTGCTTTAAAGACAATGTTAAAGCTAGAAGACTCGATGACAAAGGCAAATATAATAAAATCAAAAACGGTGATAAATCTTATGACTGTCAAGCTTTATTAATGAAAGAAGCAATTGAAGAAAGTAAAAAGCCTGTTGTAAATGATGATAAATTGCTTAAAAGAATTTTTAAGCGCTTGAGTAAAATATTTAATTAATGCTCAATGAAATAATTTTATTGAGCTGCTCATCAAAAATTAAATTTATTATTATATCTTCATTTACCAACAAAGTAATTGCTCTATTATTAGCTTTAATAGAGGCTTTTGAAGTGTAAATCGGTCCTTTAACAGGCAAAAGTGAGGCTAGAACTTTACTATTCTCTTTTGTAAATCCATATTTATATTCATCGATTACAAACCTTTCTATCCAATCTAAACTATAATCTTGAGTGAACATTTTTTTACTATAATTTTCTAAGCTATCTATTTCTCCCGATTGAATCATTCCAATTTTAGAGCTAACGGGTAATATATTAACATCGTATATTTTTATCTTTTGCTCTTGTGCATAAATAAAATTAACACAAAATATAATAATTAATGTAGATAGTAATATCTTTTTATTCATATTAAGTAGAATAAAGTAAAAATTAATACAGCTCAAGTAATATAAACTCCTTTATGTAAATACCTAGACAAAAGATGAAATTTACTTATATTAAAGAAAAGGAAGAATAAATGACAAACAATAATCTACTAGAATATTTAGAAATTGATTTCAACATCGTTATTAGAGATCCTCTTTGGCAAGATATAAAATTAAGCAAAGCTATTCACAATATATATATGAGCCAGGAATTTCAAAAATTATCTAGAATAAAGCAATTAGGTCCTACAAATTTAGTATATCCTGGTGCTATGCATACAAGACTTTGTCACAGTTTAGGGGTATATCACCTTGCTAGAAAAATAATTATTTCACTGCTTTCAAAATCTACAACTTTTAAATTATCCAAAGATGGAGTTGATTCTTTTTTAGCGGCAGCTCTACTTCACGATATTGGGCATTTCCCCTACACCCACTCTTTAAAAGAATTACCCTTAACAGATCATGAAATTCTTGCTACTCAAATTATCAAAGGTGACAATGAATTAAATAGAGTATTAATTGATGAAAATTTTAACTTAAATAAAATTTGTAATATATTGGATTTTGAATCAGAACCAATTGATAAAGAAATAAAATTATATAAATCTCTATTATCAGGTGCCTTAGATCCAGATAAATTAGATTATTTAAATCGAGATGCTTTTTTCTCTGGAGTTTCATATGGGATACAAGATTGCTCCTTTATTATTTCTCACTTAACTATAAACAATGGAGTTAGCACTCTAAAAGAAAGTGCTAAATTATCCTTAGAACATTTGATATTTTCAAAATATCAAATGTATAAAACTGTTTACTGGCATGAAAGAACAAGGTGCGCTACTGCCATGATAAAAAAAACCTTACTATATAATTTGGATAAACAGATTATAAAAGGTGATCAATTATATAATTTGGATGATTATAGTTTTAATCAATTGGCAGAAAAACACCCAACTTCGTTTATGAATGTATTATTAGTTCGCGACAATAAACTATTAAAAACAAAATATGAGAAAACCTTTGATTGTGAAAATGAATTTGATATTTATTGCGCTGATTTAAATAATAGATTTAAAGCAGAAAATAATATTTTTAACACTTTAGTAAAAAAATACCCACAGTTAAGAGCTGATCAATTAATTGTAGATATCCCAGAACCAATTTCTTTTGAAATTGATATTCCAATTCTATTTAAAGATGGAAGTGTTAAATCTTTTAAGGAAACAGATGATATTTTTAGTGAATCAGTTGTAAAAGGATTTGAAAAATCTTTAAGAAAAACAAGAGTATTTACAATTGATGCTATAAAAGAAGATGATGTATGTGAGGCTATAAAATTATGCTTGAAAAAATAGATTATAAAGATTTAATCAAAGGTGATATTCCACCTTGGGTTAGAAGATATGTAAAACAAACCGGACGGACTATCAACAATTTTGAAATGATTAGGGATAATGAAACTATTTTATTATCGGTTTCTGGTGGAAAAGACTCCTTAGCCCTAGCTCTAGCTTTATCTCTTAGAAGAAAGTGGCTACCAATTAATTACAATTTAAAAGCTGTTATGATAAATTGGATGGAACACCCTATAAGCGAGATAGCAAAAGAAAAACTCTATACATTTTTTAAGGATCTTGATATTGAATTCACCATATTTGATGAACCTCAATATTCCATATCTTTTAAAGGAGAGTTTAATTGTTATTTATGCTCTAGAAATAGAAGACGTATTCTTTTTAATTATGCGAGAGATAATAATATTAAAATAATAGCTTTAGGACATCATTTGGATGATTTGGTTGAAACAACTTTAATAAATACTTGTTTTAGAGGTAATTTTTCTACAATGTTGCCAGTTCAAGAATTTTTTACATCAACATTATTTATTATTAGGCCTATGATTGAAATTCATGAAAATGTGCTTAAAAGATTAGCAGAGCATTATAATCTACCTGTGGTCAAACCTGTTTGCCCCTTTGATGCATCTAATATTAGATCAAAATTAAAACCAATAATTTCTGATTTGTGTCATATTGATAAATTATCTAGGGAGCACATATTTAAAGCCCATAATTTTTGTGATAAAATTGTTAGAACCTAAATTTTAGTGCTACTTTTGTTTTAACTTACCCTAATTTCCTTAAGAATTTTTTAATTGTTAAATAAAGTGCTTTTAACATAGCACTTTATACTGTATAATTTAGTTAATGATATTTTAAAAAATAAGATTAAGGAGTAAATTTTGCAAAATAAAAAGATTACTTTATCAATATTATTACTTTTAGCAATAAACGTTTCTTTATTTGCTAGTTTTGGACTAGATTTTGGTCTAAATTACAATTCCACTGAGATAGATTCCAATGGTGATTCAGTTGACAGCGAATATCCTTTTAGTATAGTTGCTCTACCAGCCTATAGTTCTGGTAAATTTTCAATGGAATTAAATGTTCCAGTATTTTTTAAATTCAATGACCCTGAGTTGGTTGGTTTTGATTATTCAAACTTTGAGCTTCCTCAAAGTGAAGATAATTTCCTAACTGATTCTATTGCTTATTCAAAATATTTTTTAAGTTATATTAATTATATACAATGGGGCACCTTTAATGAAGATTTAGCTCTTCGTGTTGGTAAAATTACTAATAGTACAATTGGTGATGGAGCTCTCTTATATCACTATAAAGATATACATGTTTCAAAATTTAGCACTCGTCCTGGCTTACAAATCAAGTTAGATGGGGCTATGTTCGATCTTCCACTTGGAATAGAATTTATCAGTACTGATTTATTTTACCCAGATTTATATGGGGGTAGATTTTATATTAATCCACTTTTCTTCTTAAACAATGAATTTATTAACAAATTAGCACTTGGTTACACTGTTACCTATAATACAACATATGAAGATCCAAATTCAGTTTTTTGGTTAAATGTTGTTTATGATTTACAATTACCTCTTGTCAAAACACCTGATAATAGTATTATTGCTTATTACGATTTGATTAGTGAGGCTGAATTTGATGATACAACTACTATAAATAGAAGTATTTCACAAAGAGTCGGTATATATGGTTGGTACCTTACCTCCTTTACCTATGACGCTCATATAAAAAATATTATTGATGATAATGTTAGTAATAATTCTTTTGTTGAAGGTAATTTAGAGTTGCTTGCTAAAGCTGCTCTTCCTCAATTAAAGAAAGATTTTATAGTAAGTGCAAATACTGGTTACTATGCTAATAATGGACTTTCTGAATTTACTTTGAGTTCTGACTTACAATTTGAAGATATATCCTTAGACAATTACAATCTTAAATTAGAAATTAAAAGCTCTAAGGCAATTGGACCTATTAGTGATATTTACGGTAGCGTGCAAAAGAATTATTTAAAAGATTCATTCACAAATGAATTTACTGAAGACTTTTTCTCAGGTTTTACTTCTACAAAAAACTTAAATATAAATTTATCTGCTAATATAATATTTTATCAAGTCAATGCAATTACAGTTGCTCTAAGCATTGAAACTGATGAAACTGGTGATATAGACCCTGAATATTCTTTAGGGTACAAATTTTCACTTTTTTAGATTAGTGAGAAGGAATGATTATGAATAAAATTGTCAAAAAAATATTTGTTGCTCTAATTCTGGCTACCATTTTTGTAGCTAATGTGTTTTCTCAATCAACTTCTTTTGAGTTGATTGAAGGAAATAAAAATTCACTTAAACTTTATGATGAATTTGGCAAAAAAATAAATATTATTTCTACAGAAAATATTACGATCAACTCTAAAGTAGTTGTTCAAACAGAAAATTTACCAGTAACTATTGGCTATGAATTTGGTACACTAGAATTAAAAGCAAACTCAATATTAGTTGTTGATCCTTTTGCTAAAAAACCTGTTCTATATTTAATTGATGGACAGGTTACTTTAGATACTGATTCTAAAGCAATTATTGATTACACAATCATGACTCCAGTAAGTAAATATGATTTTTCTAGCCCTGCTAAAATATATGTAATAAGCACTGAAAAAAATGAATATGGAGTATTTTATAAAGGAAGCGGTACTTCCTTTAATTCACTGACATCTCAAACTACTGAATTAAAAAGTGCACAAATGATTGATATGTCCTTTCCAGATAACTTTACTTTAGATGTTCCTGAGGATTATTTAACTCAAAATATTGATATAGAAAGTAAAGCGACAACCACTTTAATCTCCAGTTCTTATAATCAAAAAGATACTATATTAAAAACTGAAAAGAAATTAACCAGTACTGAAAACCGAAATAATTTCTTAAACGCACCATACTTACTTAATGTTAAGCCTATTCAAAAAAGTAATAATTTTGATAAATATACAACAATTAACTTTGTTATAACTGGTAATGGCCAAGGTAATATTGAAGCAATTAATTTTCCAGCTTTTTCTGGTATGTTAAAACAAGCTAGAAATGAGAATTCCAATATTTTACTTATTGATGGTGGTAATACAATAAATGGATCACCTTATGTTGATTTTGATAAAGGTAAAACTGCTGTTAAGCTTCTAGACAAGATGGCCTATGACATCTTTGTTCCTGGTGCAATTGATTTTAGTTATGGCCCCAACCATCTAACTCGTTTAGATAAAGAATCTAATATTAATTTCATAAGTACAAATGCAATGACTAAAGATCAATTATTTTATTTGAACCCTTATGGATTATACTTGTTTGATGACTTTAAAATTGCTGTATTAGGATTGTCAAATCCATCAGCTATTACACCATTAATGGATTTAGATTTAACAAATCAAATATTAGTTGAAAATGCTCAAAAAGCAATTGATATGGCAAATGAAGTTGCTGATTATGTAATTCTTATTAGTAATTTAAACTACCAAAATTATGACTCTTCCTTTATTATAAAAAATGTTAAGGGTCTTGATTTAGTTATAGACAGTAATAACAGTGATGCTACTCTAATGAGTATTGATGGCGTTCCTTTGATAACAACAGGTGTTGGTTACTCTGAAATTCAAAATTATACTATCAAGGTAAAAAATACAGATATTATTTCAACTAGATATGCAAAAGTTTACTCCTCTAATCTTTTAGCATCTGATAACAGATTACTCTCTTCTTTTGATATAAAATCATTTGCTGTTGATAGTGAATTATCCTCTTTTATGAGTAAAATTGTAATTCCTGCAAACTTATCCTTCTTCTTAATACCTCCTTATTTTTCAGATATAGTATCTGATACA
>CAZJGS010000006.1:5811-32230 GCA_964545735.1 uncultured Spirochaetaceae bacterium | reverse complement strand
CTAAAATTGATGAAATAGCTAAAATTGATGAAATAGAGCCTTTAAAAGCTCCTACTTTTAAAGAAGAAGCTACTGTTCAACCTTATAAATTTGATTTAAAAATTTCCAATGAAAAATCTTTAATTCCAAAACCATTTTCAGAAATTAAAATAACCAATAATACAGTTTTAGATAATCAATTTTCGGAAATTAAAATATCTAATAAAACTGTTTTAGCTAATCCTTTTTCACAGCTTAAAATTAAGAATAAAACAACTTTTGCTCCTCCAAAGTTTAAACCTATCCCTTTTAAAGTTAGAAAAGATACTTCTAAAGAAGATTTACTAGCTAAAGAAGATTTAGATAAAAAAGAGGTTATAACAACTGATAAACCAAGAAAAGCTAATATCTATAGTGGTGAGGATTTAAAAATAAAAACTCACGTTGGAGTAATTTCAACATTAAGTGCAACTGCTGATGTAAAAGATGATACTTTTACCGATATTGATTATTTTGGCAGTTTAACACTAAGCCCATATATATATCATGGTGGCTATTCTCTTGGTTTAAGATTAAAAGGTGATCTAGATGAATCTCTATCTTTATCGTCAAACCTTTATCCATTTCCTTCTTCAGTAAATGATATAAATCAATTTGCAATTGATTTGATTGATCATGTAAAATTTGTAAATGATAGCAATAGTGTTGAAATCATAGCTAATAGAAGTAACTTTAAGACTAACATTGATTCTGCTCTTTCATATAATACTCTCGGTGGGTCAGATTTACATTTTATTGCTAATGTTGATACTGAGAAATTAACATTTAATTCATATATTTCTAACTTGGATATCTTAAGTATATTAGATAGCTCTGAAATAGAAAATTTATATTTTGATGGGATTTTTAATCTAGCTGATCTTGTTAATATTAATGTAGGAGCTTTAGCTATAGGTAATAAGACTACTTTGGATATTTACCCAATTTTAAACTTAAATTTAATACCTGTTAACAACAAAGATATACAAGTCAAGGTAAATATCGGAGCTACCTTATATTTAGGTGTATTACCTGACCTAAATTTCGAAACTCTTATAAATCAAAACAGCTCAAATCTTGTTACAAACTATGCAGCTAATGCTTCTTTACAAGTTAATTCAGAAACACTAAAACTTTCAATTGGAGCAAATTATTTAGTAACAGAAGATCCTGCTAAATTTACTACAAATATGATTCATAAATCAACAACTAGAGACGTTGCTGATATTTTCACAGCAGTTGAAACTAATACCTTAACTGCTATAGCTAAAATTAGTTATACAAATGACTTTATTGATTTGTGCACTATCTACTCCTTACCCCTTGATGCAAGTTCTTTTGCTATAGGTGATGACTTGATTGATATTAATTTAGCTTTAAATTTCTCTAAATTTAGTTTAGGTGGATTCTACTTGCATAATGACTTTATTAATCACTTGAAAGCTATTTCTGACATTAAGGCATTCTTAATTAATACTAATACAGAATATGGTGCATATATAAGTTATATTATTAAAGATTTAACTATGAAAGGCGCCCTTGCTCTTCCTAGTTCAAATTTGGCACCATTAGCACTTACCCTTAGTATGGCATACAAACTGGATTTTACTCTTTAATAGTGAAATGCTAATTAAAATATAATACCTTTAAAGAAAACTAAATTTGTTTTACTTTAAAGGTATTTTTTATTTCTAATTATTTTTATAATTTGTGCTATAATTGCCTTATGAGAATACATGAACTGAATAAATTAGTAGCTCAAAGAATAGCTGCTGGCGAAGTTATTGAAAGACCTGCCTCTGTAGTCAGAGAATTAATTGATAATAGTATTGATTCTAATGCTAAATCCATCACTTTAAGTATTAAAGAAGGTGGCTTAGATGAAATTACAATTCTTGATGATGGCGTTGGAATAAATAAAGATGATTTAAATATTTGTACACATAGTCATACCACAAGTAAAGTTACAAACATTGATGATTTATATCATCTAACTAGCATGGGCTTTCGTGGTGAAGCTTTATACTCAATTGCTGCAGTCAGTAAATTAACAATTTCTAGTAGCTACCAGGGTGAGTCTCCCCACACTATTATTGTTGATAATGGCAGTAAAAGTACTTTGATTCCAAATGGTCCTAGCATTGGAACTAAAATAACAGTTGAAGATCTTTTTTCTGAAATTCCTGCAAGACGACAATTTCTAAAACGAGCAGCTACAGAAGCAACAATGTGTAAAAATGTTTTATTAGAAAAAGCAATGGCATTTAATAATATAGAATTTAGATATTTCAATAACGACAAACTTGTTCTTCATTTGCCAATTACATCACAGAGAGAAAGAATAGTTCAAGCTCTTGTTTCAAAAAATAAAATATTATTAAATGATACATTAGAGTTAAAAGTAAAACATGATAGATTTTCACTTTATGCTGTTGCCGCCCTCCCCTATATTAAAAGAAGCGACAGATCAAATATTAAAATCTATATTAATAAAAGACCAATTCAAAATTTTGCCCTTATTCAAGCTGTTACTTATGGATATGGTGAATTGCTACCTGGCGGTAGTTTCCCATACTGTTATTTGTTTGTTGATGTTGATCCTACCTTAGTAGATTTTAATATTCACCCAACAAAAAGAGAAGCAAAAATTAGAATTCAGGCTGAAATTCATCACGCTGTTGTTAAAATGATACAAAAACAAATGCAACGACCCATCCCTAAATTAGAAGATACTTATTATCAAAATGATTTACCTATGGGTGAAAACAATTCTAAAAGTAAAAACACTGAATTGAATATGCCAAAAAACCCTTATCACTCTTCAACCAATTTTTTCAACAAAAATAATTCTAGCTTTGTAAATGAAGCCTCTATTGGAGAAGATCCCAAGCCAAAAACTCCTGATTGGTTTGAGAGAGCAAAGGAAATTTTAGCACAACCTTCTAAAATTGATGATATAAAAAAAGATGAAACAATAATAACTGAAGTAGACCATCTTTGGGATAAAACAGGTGTCCCTACATTTAAATATATTGGACAAGCCTTTAATTTATTTTTAATTGTTGAAAAAGAAAATGAATTATACTTAATTGATCAGCATGCTGCACATGAGAGAATTTTATTTGATGAAATTAGAGTGAGACAAAGCACTCAAAAATTATTAATACCAATATCTTTTGAAGTAGACAGAGATGTAGATAATTATATAAGTGAAAATACAGATATTTATGCAAACCTGGGAATTGAGTTACAAAGAGATTCTGATTTGTTATGGAATTTATTATCGATACCAACTATTTATAAACCTATTGAAAATAAGATAATTGACTATATTAAAAATAATACAGGAGATTCTAAAGCAATTGAAGAAGGCTTATTTGCTATATTAGCCTGTCACAGTGCTATTAGGCAGGGAGATGAAGTTGATAGAAGAACTGCAATCAATTTGATAGAAAAAGTTTTTGCTCTTGATGAGCCTGTATGTCCACATGGAAGAACATTTTTAATAAGATTAAATAATGATGAGTTAAAGAAGGCTGTGGGTAGAACTTAAATCTATCCTATATTCTATATCAGAGTCATTAGCTTTTTTATATTGTATTTTGATAAAAAATACTGTCTCTAAATTTTCTATTTTAATTTCAAATGGATATTTTTTTTCTATAATAAAATTATTAAAATATTCTGTATTTAATAGTTTTTTTTCTCTATCATAAAAAGAAACTTCTATGTTTCTGGAATTGATATTTTGATTTGATTCAAACTTTTCATCTTTTAAAAAACTATCCTCATCACTTAAAACAATTGAATTTTCACTTAAAAATATATTGGGTTCATCATTACCATTTAAATTATTTTCCAAATTGATTGTAGTATTAATTTCTCTACCATCTTTAGAGATAATTTGTAAGGAATAAGTACCTTCTTCAAAATAGTTAGAAGCTAAATTTATATTATTAGCACCTATATATTGGGAGTTATTGATTTCGATTTTTATAGGGTTTATATCCCAACTCAAATCTTGATTTGGACTTTTAAGTATATATTTAAATATAATTATATTTGAATCACTAAATTTATTAGCTAAGACTAAATTAGCAAAATTAGACTTTAATTGAAATTTATTGATATCATTTTTATTAGTTGATTCAGGTAAATTAAATGTTTTAATTTCGCTTATTTGAGTATAAGTATCCTGTAATTTGAATTCAGAAACATTACAGGACAATAAAAATATAGATAGCCCTAATAATAGAGCTATCTTTGTTTTAATTTTCAATTTCTTTAAGATATGATCTAACAGGATTTGCATAAGCATTTAAAGCATAATCTTTTACTTCGGGGGTTAAATTAGAATATCGTGCTAAGAACTTTTCGGTATCAAAATCTTTATATTCCTCTTTAAACCTTTGAGAATTTTCTAAATAATCGTAAGCGAATAAATTTGTAGGCCACAACTTATAATTAAGGTGAATCTGTCTATCTATTTCTCTTGCAACCTCAAGGTGATCACCATAAAGTTTTTCAGTTAAAGGTTTACCAACATGAATATGTATTCTTCCTTTGAATTTACGAAGACCTTTAACCAAAGAAATCATATCTTCATATTTTTTCTTGTTATAATTACCTTCATTAAATAATTTAGTTATCTCTTCTTTACTTTTATTAATATCACATGGATCATATTCATAGGAAACTGAAACTGGAGTAAGTTTACAGTTATTAATCAAATTTGAAAAAGTAACCTTGCTTTTTCTCATTGATAGATAAAGCATTTTAATAATTACTGGACTTGTTTCATCGATTCCATTTTTAGAACGGCCGCTTTTTTGAGCAACCCAAATACTTTTATTTCTATCTAAAATTGTTTCACAAAAATATTTACTTAATCTTATAGATTCTTTGTATTTTTCTCTTAGTGGTAAAGTTCTCTTTACAACAATACCACCATTCAATCTAAATAATGTTTCTACAGCTTTAGAGCTCATTAAATTATCACCAAATGCCAGTTCACATAATTGTTTATTATTTTGAAATAAGCCAAATTCAAGTAATGCACAATCTAAAACAATATCCCTATGATTTGAAAAAAATAAATACGAATCTTTACTATTTAGGTTTTCCATCCCAGAGAATGTTAAACTTGTTACTGATCTTTTTAATAAAGTTGGTATAAAAAACCCGGAAGTAATATATTTTTGAAAATCATCATAAGTATTTACACTATCCAACTTTTTTAAAAGATCATTGGATAATTGAAATATTTGTTGTTTGTAATCAGGTGCCTGGCTATCTAATAATAGAGCAAATAGCTTATAAATATATTTAGGGTTATCTTGTAATAAGGCAACACCTGCTTTTAAATCTTCTCCCATCAAAGGAGAAATATCACGATATGATTGTAAATCCATTATTTACTCCTAAATATGCAATGATTTGATATATTGGGTTCTCTCCCATAATGTTGGGTCAATCATTTTTTCTTGAGCTAACTTTCCTTTAAATTGAGAAATATCAGAGAAGTTATGGATTTCCATCCAATTGTTTAAAATTTCTAGCATCATATTAACAGAGTCTAAGCCGTTTTCTATTAATACTGAACATAATTCAACACTGGAGGCGCCAGCTAACAACATTTTAACTAATGTTTCACCATTATGAATTCCAGTATTGGCACATAAATCTAAGTTAACTTCTTCACTCATCAACCCCACCCATCTTAAAATATTAGAATATTCATTTTTAGTTGAATAAGAACTACCACGTTTGATAGAAATTGCGTTGATATCAATATCTGGATTGTAAAAACGATTGAATAATACTAATCCATCATATTTAAGAAAATCTAATTCACGGATAATATTAGAGGGGGAAGAAAAGTTCGAACCTAATTTTAATGATAATGGTAATTTGATTCCATTTCTTGCTATTTTGGCAAATTTAATAAAATCTTTATCCATTTTTTTACCATCAAAGTTAGCATTAGAAGCGATTACATAATGATTAATTTCAAAACCATCGGCTCCACAATATGCAAAACGAGGTACATATTCTTTAATCCAAGACCCATCTCCTGATCCGTTTAAGGATGCTATAATAGGAATGCTACAAGCTTTTTTAGCATCTTCAACTAGGGATAAATACATATCTATATAATGATCTTCACTAGCTCCTTTTAAAAAACCATAAGCATCTGCATGATTTAAAAAAGAATGTTCAATGTCTACATTTGACTCAGCATCTTTGTCAATTTGCTCTTGGAAAATTGATTTAACTACTATAGCTGCAACACCAGCATCCTCAAGCTTTTTTATACTTTCTAAATTTGATGTAAGGGGACTACTTGCGGCTATTATCGGATTTTTTAACTGTAATCCCATATAACTTGTCTTTAGATTTGCCATTGTAAAACTCCGTATTTTTAAATGAAAATAATTAATAAATTGTAAAGTAACAATAAAATATATTATTGTATTTAATAACTTCTACTATAATAAGCTATTTTGTTAAAGATTAAAAGGAATTTTATTAAGAATATATATTATCTACACATTAATAGCACTCAAATGATTAAAAATTGGTAAATCTACAATTTAATACTAGGATTTTAGTGTTTATAGCTGATAATAAACAATTAAACATGCAAATATGTTCAAATGTATGGTGTAAGGAAATAATAAAATAAGATATTTTTGAATAAATAAATGATTCCACTATAGCAATATTATTTAATCAATAAATAAAAAACTTACTTTTTCTTTTTAAGAAGCAATCTATTTTCTAAATATGAATTCACAACAATAGTTCTAGCAGTCTTTGCTTCAATTAAAGTCGCATTTCTGGTACCTTTAAGAGGATAACTCAGATTCATTTCTTCATATTTTCTTTCACCCATATTATGATAAGGAAGAACATCAACTCCATAAATATTATCAAAAGGAGCTAAAATTTTACCTAATTCAACAAAATGCTCTTTTTTATCTGTAATATTCGGTACTAAAACATGTCTAATTATTACATCAATATAATTTATACTAAGCAACTTTAAAAATTCAAGTGGTTTATTCGAGGCAATTCCTGTTAATGTTTTATGCTGAACTGAATTACTATGTTTTATATCTAAAAGAACTAGATCAGTGTTTTTAAGCAAAGTTTTATATTTTTCATTATTTTTATTATCAAAACATCCAGCTGAAGTATCTAAGCAAGTATGAACATTTCTTTTTTTAGCTTCTACAAATAGTTCAGTCAAAAAATCAAGCTGATAAAGGGGCTCTCCTCCAGTAACAGTTATGCCGCCATTTTTATAAAAATCTTTATTTCTATCATATTGATTTAATATTTCATCGACAGTCATTTGAGTACCAATATTTGCTTTCCACGAATCTGGATTGTGACAATATTGGCATCTTAAAGGACAGCCTTGGAAAAAGACTACAAGTCTTATTCCAGGACCATCAACTGTTCCAAAACTTTCAATTGAATGAATATAACCCAATTTAAATTACTTCATGGAAGGTTCTTGATATTACTTCGTCTTGTTGCTCTTTGGTTAGTTTATTAAAATTTACAGCATACCCAGATACTCTTACAGTAAGTTGGGGATATAATTCAGGATGTTGTTGAGCATCAACTAAAGTTTCTTTACGGAATACATTTACATTAAGATGGTGACCACCTTTTATTACGTATGCATCTAACATAGTAACTAGATTATCAATTTGAGATTCGTTCACTTTCATATTTTTATCCTTATAATTTTTATTAATTATTCTTGTGTTGGTACTTCACAAGCGCACATTGGTTTGTTTGTAAAACTAAAAGCAATATCATCATCTTTTCCTAGTGCTTCAGGTATAATTGAAAAAGTATTAGAAATTCCATCTTGTGAATCATTAAAAGACAATTTTGCAACTGAACTCAATGAGGCAATTGCACCTTTAGTATCTCTATGATGCATGGGATTCGCGCCAGGGGCAAAAGGAACTCCTTCTTTTCTGCCATCAGGAGTGGAACCTGTAGCCTTACCATAAACAACATTACTAGTAATTGTTAACAATGAAGTAGTTGGTATACTTTCTCTATATGTATTATTTTGTTTTACATAACTCATAAAGGTTTTTACTATTTGCTCAGCAATAAAATCAACACGATCATCATCATTTCCAAATTTAGGGAAATCACCTTCAATTTCATAATCCATAGCAAGTCCGTTTTCATCTCTTATGACTTTTACTTTAGCATATTTTATAGCGGAAAGCGAATCTGCAACTACCGAAAGCCCTGCTATTCCTGTAGCAAAATACCTTTTTACTTCTTTATCATGTAATGCCATTTGTATTCTTTCATAAGAGTATTTATCATGCATATAGTGGATAATATTTAAAGTATTAACATAAACATTGGCTAACCATTTCATCATTTGTTTGTAACTTGTTAAAACTTCATCATAATCTAAATATTCTGAAGTGATTGCTTTGTAGTTAGGTCCTACTTGTTGTTTAGTTTTTTCATCCACACCACCGTTTATTGCATATAATAAACATTTAGCCAAATTAGCTCTAGCTCCGAAAAATTGCATTTCCTTTCCGATCTTCATAGAAGATACACAACAGGCAATAGCATAATCATCCCCGCGAGTTACCCTCATCAAATCATCATTTTCATATTGAATAGAAGAAGAAAGAATAGTAGATTTAGCGCAAAAACGTTTAAAGCTCATTGGTAAATTAACACTCCAAAGAACTGTTAAATTAGGCTCAGGAGCTGTACCTAAATTATTTAGTGTATGTAAAAATCTGAAACTACTCTTACTTACCAAAGTTCTACCATCAATTCCCATCCCACCAATTGATTCAGTTACCCAGGTAGGATCTCCAGAAAATAATTCATTATATTCAGGAGTTCTAGAAAATTTTACAAGTCTTAATTTCATTACAAAGTGATCTATAAATTCTTGAATTTCTCTCTCAGTATACTTACCATTTGCTAAATCACGATTAGAATAGATATCGATAAAAGTTGAAGTTCTTCCCAAGCTCATAGCTGCACCATTTTGTTCTTTAACAGCGGCTAAATATCCAAAATAAAGCCATTGTATAGCTTCTTTAGTATCATGTGCTGGTTTACTTAAATCAAAACCATATATTTTACCCAACTCTTTCAATTCAGATAAAGCTCTTAGTTGTTCACTTAATTCTTCTCTATCTCTAATAGTATTATTATCCATTACTGAAGAAGTTGAGCTTTTTTGTTTTTGTTTATCTTCAATTAAAAAATCAACTCCATACAAAGCTACTCTTCTATAATCTCCAATAATCCTTCCCCTACCGTAAGAATCAGGTAAACCAGTAATGATGTGAGATTTTCGACAACTCCTCATCTCAGGCGTGTATGCATCAAATACACCAGCATTGTGAGTCTTTCTATACTTAGAATAAAATTCTTTAATTAAAGGATCTAATTCATGATCATTATCAGCTAAAGCTTTATCAGCCATTCTAATTCCACCGTTAGGTTGAAGGGACCTTTTAAAAGGTTTATCTGTTTGAAAGCCAACAATAGTTTCAGTTTCTTTATTTAAATAAGCTGATTTGTGACTAGTAATTGTAGATATTATTTTCGTATCCATATCTAAAACGCCACGTTTAGCTCTTTCTTGATCGTTTAATTTTAAAACTTGATCCCAAAGTTTTAATGTATCTTCAGTAGGACCTGAGAGAAAACTATCATCTCCTAAATATGGAGTATAATTTTTCTGGATAAAATCCCTAACATTTATTTCATTTTTCCAAGAAAATCCATCAAAAGAAGCCCATGCTTTTTCATTCATACTATCATCTCCCAAAATATTAAATTCAATTAAGTTATTACTATCTAACTTTCATACTTAAAATACTCAATTAAATAAAAAATTACAAGCTCGTTTGAAAACTAAATTTTTAATTAAATAGGATATTTGGAATATCAATCAATGTAAAACCTATGTTTTTTAGGTTTATATCTACTAATTTAAATATTAAACTTTCTCATAGTATATTATTTTACATTATAGAACATTAACTCATTATCAATAAGGCCAAAAGTTGCTTTAAAAAGCATTAAAAATAATTAACTTATTTTTAAAAAAAAGTGAAATAAATCAGAATAATCTGATATTTAATGATTGTATAATAAATTAATAGACACAAAAAAACTGCTACCAAATATTATAAATAATACTTGGTGACAGTTGATAGATTGATAGAAATATTTTGTATTTTTAAATATTACAAAACATATGGTACTTTTAGATTATGTGATTGGTAGACAATAAAGGTTTCCACATCAGCAACTTCTGTAATTTTTCCAATTTCTTTTTTGAAGAAGTCTAATAAAGTCATATCATCATCTTCATTTAAAATTAATTGAACCATCAAATCATAACGACCTGTAACAACAGCAACAGAAACAACCCCTCTAAGGGATGTAAACTCAACTGCTTTCTTATCCAAATCTAAAGTGTTTAATTTAACACCCATCATTACAACTTGTAGGCCCGGAAATAGTTCCGGATCAACTAGACCAGTTACTGAAAGAACATTATCTTCAATAAGCTTATTAACTCTTGAGCGAACAGTATTTTCAGTAATTCCTTGTTGCTCTGCTATAGCGCTAAAAGGTTTTCTACCGTCAATCAAATTCCGAATTATTTGCTTATTTGTTTCGTCTACTTTTTTAATCATAAATACTAACCATTTTTCCTTTCAAATTCTTTCATGAATTGTGCTAATACTTCAACATCTGCTTTTGGACAAGCATTATAAACACTTGCTCTTAATCCACCAACGCTTCTGTGGCCTTTAAGACCTAACATATCGGCTTCTCCAGCTTCCACTAAGAATTTCTTTTCTAATTCAACACTTGGAGCTCTAAATACAATATTCATTTTTGATCTAAAGTTTTTATCTACAGGAGAAGTATAGAATGATGATGCATCAAGTGTATCATAAATCATATTACTCTTTTCAGTAGCTCTTTCAAGCATACCTTGAGCACCACCGTTCTTTTTAACCCATTCTAATATTAATTTTACACCCCAAATTGTGAAAACAGGAGGAGTATTCAATAGACCATTACCAGCTGAATGTTTAGCGTAGTTCATGTAATTAGTTAGATTAGGATTTTGTTTTTCAAGCATATCTTTCTTCATAATAATAAATGTTGCGCCAGCGGGACCTAGATTCTTTTGAACACCACCATAAATCATTGAAAACTTATTTACATCAACAGGACGAGATAAAATATCTGAAGACATATCAGCAATTAATGGAGTATCGCCAGTATCAGGGAAATCTTGCCATCCAATACCACCAATAGTTTCATTTGAACATAAGTAAAGGTATGATGAATTTTTTGAAGGTTTAACTGTTTTAGGATCAGGTAAAGTTGTGAATTTTGAATCTGTACCGTCAAAATAATAATTTACATTACCTAATTTTTCAGCATCTTCACCAGCTTTATTTGACCAAGTACCACTTTTAATATAATCAGCAACAGTTCCAGGTTTTAAAAAGTTCATTGGAATCATTGTGAATTGCAAGGTTGCTCCACCACCTAAGAAATATACATCATAGTCATCACTAATGCCTAATAATTCTCTAAATAAATTTTGAGTATCAGCATACATATTAGCGAAAACAGGGCTACGGTGAGATGTTTCAACCATTGATTGGCCATTGCCGTGATATTCTTTAATTTCTTTTTCAAATGTATCTAACACTTCCATAGGTAATACTGATGGACCAGCATAAAAATTGTATTTACGTGACATTAAAGCTTTCCTCCCTTAGAAAGTTCGTCGATAATTGCAAAGGCTTCATCGCCAATACGCAATAAGTTTTCATTAGTATTTGCTCCAACATGTGGTGTTAAAATAACTTTTTCTTGTTTTAATATTACATAATCTTCACTTGGAGGATCACTTGGATAAACATCAGTACAATATAAAGCAACTTTATTAGCTTCTAATAAAGCACACATATCATCAGCATCAACTACAGGACCACGACAAGTATTAATAACTACAGGTACTCGAGTACAGTTAGCAATTAATTTTGAATTGATCATTCCTCTAGTTTCTTCAGTCAAAGGCATGTGCAATGAAACATAATCTGCATCTTTGATAGCCAATTCTGGTGTAGCTTTCATTTCTGCTTTATCACTAGAAGAGACATATTTATCATAAGCTACAACTTTCATTCCAAAAGCAGATGCTCTATCTGCAACTTTTTGTGCAATATTACCAATACCAAACAAACAAAGAGTTTTACCATATAGTTCAGTTCTTTTGATTTGTTTCTTTAACCATTTACCCTCTTTCATACCATTATGATATTCAATAATATGGGTAGGTGCAGAAATTAAATGTGCCATTACTAATTCTGCTACTGCAATAGAAGAAGATTTTGGAGTATTACGAACAATAATACCTTTTGATTCAGCAAATTCTTTGTCAATATTATCAATACCAACTCCACCCCTAATAATTAATTTTAAATTAGGAACTTGTTCGATATATTCTTTTGTACATACAGTCTTTGATCTAACTAGTACAACATTTGCTTCGCTGAGTCTTTGTTTGTCATTAGTTACTTCACCAAAAACCGATAATTTATCAGCTAGGGATGCATCAAATGCGTCAGAAATAAGAATTAGCATATTTAACCTCTTTGTGTGATATTAAAAGTATCACTATTTTTTGATTACAGAATATCGTGTATTAATGCATTTGTCAATTTTATTTTATTTTTTTTTGTTATTACTCAATAAATATGATTATAATTTATAATTAACATTTTTTTTATGTAATTATAAAATAATATTTTTTGGTAAATTTAATTTGAATTTCTTGGAAACTAAAACCGCCTAGTCATAGACTAAGCGGGTGTTTTAATTAATATGATTTCGCAGCGTGCAATTTTCTTGCTTTTTTCAATTGCTTACGAGCATCAGTTTTCTTCTTACGGTTAAGAATGGTGGATGGCTTTTCGAAATATTCTCTTTTTTTGAATTCTCGAATAATACCTTCTTTTTCTACCATACGTTTAAAACGTTTGATTGATTTTTCTAAAGGTTCGTTGTCGTCAACTTTTATAAATGCCATATATTATCACCTCCTTCCCTTATTTATATGCATTGGGAAAAATTTCTTTTTTATTTGTGTGGGTTTTATACCAACAGGTCTGAATATATAGAAAAAATCACATTTATTCAACACCTTTTTAATAAATTTATTAATAAAATTTACTCACTAACTTTTAAATAATACTACTTAAATTTAGAAGAACTTTGTTTGATATCTATTACAGAAAGTTGGAGAGAATCTGCATTTTGATAGCTGTTATAACCCATTCTAAATACAAGGTCTACAAACATATCTTTTGTAAATTCTTCATCAATTTTCTTGCCACCATTCCAATAAATACAAGGCCATTTGTAATTGTTATGAGAGACAACTAATTTAACATTTCTGCTTCCATTTTTTCCACCATTAACAAAGTTATAATCTACAAGCAAAGCCCTCTCAATTTGGAAAATTAAAGGGGTATTATTTTGCCCGTATGGCTCAAAAGCTTCCACTAATTTTATCAAGTCTGGATTCAAATCTTTTTCTTGCAAACTACAATCTATTTCAATATCATCTTCATTAACATTTTCTATATCATCCATATGATCAAGCTTCTCTTCTAGTCGATTTACAAATTCATTTAAATCACTTTTATTAAGAGAAAAACCACCAGCATTTGCATGACCACCAAAATTTAATAAAAGGTCCTCAAAGTTTTGTAAGAATTGTGTTATATGAAAACCTTTGGGGGACCTCATACTTCCAACTAGTGTTCCATCTTCATTATCGCAAAGAACCATACTGGGGCTTTTAAACATATTCATAAGCCTGGAGGCCATTAGACCTGTAATTCCACGAAATACTTTAGTATTCTTTACTAAAACTAGTTTTGAGCCAAACCTCTCATAATTATCCTGAGCTTCATTTTGCATGCTATGCCAAGATTCATCACCAAGCTTTTGTCTTTGTTTGTTAAATGCAAACAATTCACTTGAGTATTTTTCAATTTCCTCTTGATCTTCAGCTAAAAACATTTCAACGGCAACTTGAGGATTGCCTAATCTGCCAGCAGCATTAATAATTGGTGATATATTCCAGCCAATATGAGTTGTTGTGATTTTTTTATTTATTAATTTAACTTGAGCTAGTAATGGCAACAAAGATTTTCTGGGGTTTTTACTTAAAACCTCCAGGCCTCTTTTTACAATTATTCTGTTCTCATCTTCCATTGGCATCATATCGGCTACTGTGCCGATTGCTACCAAATCAAGAATTTTATCAAATTCTGTTGATAATAATGGATCATTTTTAAATATTAAAGAGTTAAAAATACCCATAAGAACATCTAATTCATCTTTAGCTATTTCACTGTAGCGGCCACTTTTAGATATTTCAGATAAAGCAAAAAGACTTTTTGAACTTAGGGATGGAAAAGATTTATTTAATGCTGGTCTTAAATCTTGTAAAAATATTTCTACTTTAGATTTAAACGCTTTACTTAATTGTCGCTTTTCAACTTCTTCGTCTAGAACGATTATAGGTATTCCACAATTGATAAAATCTATAACTTGACTCTCTTGTGGATTGGTTATTCCAATATTTATTATTTCTATCATTCTGTCGATTACGACTAAATTTCTCACTTTCATAGCCTGAATTATGATTGAATCATTTCCAGGTTGAGCATGCAACAATATATAATCTTCATTAAAATATTGTGAAGAAGAAAATCTAAGAGCCCAAATGAATTTAGAGACAACACCACATCCAGCAAGATGCTTAAAGGGATAAGTGCTTCCTTTTTTCTTTGGGTTAATAATTGAATATGCATTTGGAAGAATTTCTCCACTTATGTGGTGATCTAAAATAATTGTATCAATATATAGAGATGAAGCTAATTCAATTTCTTCTATCTCACTTATTCCACAGTCAACTGTAAAAATTAAACTAACACCATCTTCTTTGGCTTTTTTTATTTTATCAAGAGTTAAACCGTAGGGATCATTACCATCAGGTACAGTATAGCTAACATCAACGTCTAATCTTCTTAATTCATTAACAAGAATTGCAGTACTAGTGATACCATCCACATCTTTGTCACCAAAAATTCGAATTTTTTCTTTAGATTCAATAGCCTCTAAAACTCTTTCAATAGCATTTTCCATGTCTTCAAATTCAAAGGGACTGTGTAAAAATAATAAATCATTTTCTAAAAAGAATTTAACTTTTTCCTTTTCAACTATTCTTCTTCTTGCTAATATTGAACAAGTCAATAAGTCAAGTTTATATCTACTCGATAACTGTTTTACTTCCTCTATATCTATACTTTTTTTTAACCAGTTCATAAATTCCCTTTGTTTAGTTATATACATTCAAACTTTTTAATGGATAGCCAATTATTCTAACAATCCATCTAAGCATGAAAGTTTTTATTCTTGATGCAGTTGTTTCAAATAATTGCACCTTTATTGCTTCTTCTAGATTTAAATCTTGCGTAATACTCAAATATTTTCTAGCTTTTGGTGGTAATATCATATTAGAAGAATTCGAACAATCATTACAACTAGGAACACTTAAAGAATCAGAGAAATATAAAACTTCATCATCAAGATACAATTTATTGCAACTAGGACAATGTTTAAAATCTTCAAAAAAACCATGATCTTTTATTAATCTTAAAACAAATTGTATTATTATTAAATCCTCATTTATGCTATTGTCCTCTAATAAATCCAAACATTTTGCAAATAAATCATAAGTGAAAGCCAAATTGTCACAATATGTTTTTAATATAATTTCACTCATCAAAGAGGCATTAATAACTCTAGAAAATTGTGTGGAAATTAAATCATGATCACAAATTAGATTTACATCTTTTAATACATATTGGCTTTTTGTAGGGTTGTGATATAAGAAGAATTGTCCTTCTTGAAATCTAAAAGCTTTAGGAGCTTTTTTACTTGTTTTAGCACCAAAGGCTCTCACCGTTATTATACCTAAATCTAAGCTTAATAAAGTTAAATTTGTATTATTAACTCCATCTCGTCTAGTATGGAGAACTATAGCTTGAATTACAATATTCCTGTCCACAAATCCCCCATTAATAAAATATAAAAACAAAAATTGAGAATAATACAATTACACCTAACAAAATAAATATTTATCCTTATATAAAAATAAAAATTTATAGAAATCCATCTATTCTTGTGTTATTATAACCACTATTATGATTAAAGTTAAGCATATATTATTTTTACTTTTATTTTTGGTACTCTCGAGTACTCAATTATATAGTAATACTATAAACAATACTCCACTAGTTAACCCTTTCCCTAGTGAAGAAAATTTAAACAACTTTGAAAAAGTTGATTCATTAAATCTGTATAATGAGAATGAATTAGATAATATTGAAATTTCTTTAATTACTATTGCCCCAGGAGATCCTATATATGGTTGGTTTGGACATTCAGCAATATTAGTACAACAAAAAGATCAATCTTCTATAATATATGATTATGGTATATTTAGCTTTAATAGTAAAAACTTCTACAAAAACTTTATAATGGGTAAAATGTATTATTTACTAATGCCATCCCTTGAAAATCAAAGGCTTTCTTTACCTAAAGAGGATGATAGAACAATTAATAAAGTTGTTTTAAACATCAGTGATAAAAACAAAGTAAATATCATTAATTTTTTAAATTTTAATTCACAAGACGAAAACAATACTTATCTTTATGATTTTTATATTGATAATTGTGCCACAAGAATTAGAGATATTTTTAATTGGGTAAGTGATGATGATTTCAAAACTTGGGCACAAAACCAATACACTCCCTTTACTTTTAGAATTTTATCTACTGAGCAACTAGATAAATCATTAGCTATAAATTGGGTGTTAAATAGCTTTTTAGGCAGTGATTGTGATAAACCGACTTCAACCTGGGAAAATATGTTTGCTCCCCATTATTTAGAGCAAGCTGTAATAGATTATCAAAAATTCAACACTGATATTTCAAAAATTTATGAGAGTGAGAGTGCATCGACTTTTGACAACGAATATGAAATAACACATCATTTGTTGTTTTATGCATTTATTGGGTTAATTCTAGGTTTGATCGGTTTAAGTTTTAAGCAATTAAAACAAGATAAAAAATCAAGGATTTTTGGAATTTATAATTCTGTTTTAACTTTATTTTTGTTAATAATTTCCGGTTGTATTACTTTCTTAATGTTTTTCTCCCATATACAATTTGCCTGGAATAATGAAAATATCCTTTTCTTAAACCCTCTTTTTTGTGGTATTTTATTTATATCATCCCTAAGTACAATCAAAAAGAAAAAAAGATCTACCAGAAACTTAATCATATATGAAAGGCTTTGTAATGTTTATAGTTTATATTTA
The DNA here is from genome assembly GCA_964545735.1 of uncultured Spirochaetaceae bacterium. Lineage (GTDB taxonomy): Bacteria > Spirochaetota > Spirochaetia > Sphaerochaetales > Sphaerochaetaceae > Pleomorphochaeta. The sequence goes on along the minus strand of CAZJGS010000006.1, from coordinate 14,699 downwards.
ATGGTATTTATTATAGTTAAAGTAATCTATAGTGATATTTTTATACAACAAAACTTTATAATTATAATTCCAATTCTTTTATTTTTCTTTGTTCAAAGTTTTATATTATTTACTAGAAGGTAGAGTATGACAAATCAATTTATTTCAAGCAATTTCTTAATTTTAACAATAGCTGCTTTCTTTTTAGGCTTAGATAAAGGTGGATTTAGAAATTTATCTGTTATATGTATGTATCTACTTTTAACAATAATTCCTTCAAAAGAAGTTATTGGAATTCTTTCCCCTATTTATCTATTAGGCGATATTATTCCAATTTATTTATACAGAAAAGATATTAACTTTAAGGCTGTTATAAATTTTATTCCACTGGCTTTAGTTGGCTTGATTGCAACCAGCTTTTTTGCATCTTTTATAGACGATAGATTATTTACTATATTTATTTCATTTTTCCTTTTATTAATGGTATTAATGATTAGTTATCAAGAAATTGTTAAGTATTATCATAAAAAAAAGAAAATTAAAATCGAAGAAAAAGCATTAAGTAAACCAGTTACATTCTTTTTATCTTTCATCTCTGGTATTTCAACGATTTCTAATGCAGCGGGTGCAATAACTTGTGTTTACTTTTTCAAGCAGACCAAAGAAAAAAAAGAATTTGTTGGCTCAACCGCCCTATTTTTCTCTTCCCTCAATCTTACAAAAATAATTATTTTTGCTTTGTTTTGGAAAAATATTAATATTCAAACTCTTTCAATTTCATTTAGCATGTTATTAGATTTATTTCTGGGTATTGGAGCATCAATTTATTTGATAAAAGTAATACCTCAAAAAATCTTCAACATAATAGTTATTTTAAGTGTTTATTATATTGCAATTATGCTTTTCATTAATAACTTGATGTAGATAATATTTTATTACTTATTTTTTAATAATGGAACTGTAATACAGCCATCACTTAATAAACTAACACTTGCATCTTTTCCTTTAATACTTAAAGCTCTATCAATTGCATTTTGAATAGTAGAAAATTGTTTAATAAATATATCTTCCCACAAACTATCCTCTAATTCACTTACTACCCAAATAACTGCCCAAGTCATTATTTCAGCCATCTTAGCAGCTTTATGATATCCTAATTTATAATTATCAGATATATTTTGTAAGACCTCTATTGGAGTGTTTGATGATTTTAATAAATTATAAAAAGCTTCTTCCCCAACTCCTTCAGTGCAAGCAGAGATTAATATTAAAATCCCATCTTTCTTTAATGCAAGCTTTCCATTATCCAAAGCTTTTTGAGACTGGTATAAATTTATGTCCATAGGAGATGTGGCAATTGAAATTACAATATCACTCTTTTCTTGAATTTCACAAGTAAATACTGTATTAGCTTTTTCTATTGCAGCATCAAAACTTGCATTAATATTACCAGTTGTTATTGTATATATTTCATGCTCTCTATCCATAACACTCATTATAGAGAACATGGGTTTGTCTTTTAATAAGGTAAGTGCATCTACCATATCTAAATGAACTGGGTTGTCCTTTAAATTAAGTGCTCTAGCTCGTGGATCTAGCGCTCTCTTATGATTTACCTCAATTGCTTTATACGAGGCTACACCAGGCATTATAGCTTTTCTACCACCAGTGTAACCGGCAAAGTAATGTGGCTCTACACTACCAATTATTATTAATGCATCATTTTCTAAAACTCTTTTATTAATAATTAAAGGTGTACCTGCGCCACTTGTTCCTAAAAATACCAAGTCCTCATCTATTTTAGCTTCATGTGATACAACTTTATCCTTTAAAAGTGAATATGTATCGCCTAATATTTTTTTAATTTCATCTTGATTTGCAATTCTATGAACCCCTGTAGCTACTATAATAGTAATCTTTTTATCTTTAATTGTTGGATAAATTGTTTCTAATATTTTAGCTGTGGGAGTTGGTCGAGTACCATCATTTACTATAATTAATATAGTATCTTTACCTTCAAGAAAGTTTTCTAATTTTGGGCTGTCCAAAGGATTTGCTAAGCCTTTAAGAACTATTTGTTGTTGATCTTTTTTTTCTACATTTCTTGGAGAAATAATAACGGTATTGTCTGGAATATTTAATTCAACGGGTTTTTTATTGTATTTGATTGTGTATTTCATATTATCCTTAAAAAAAAGTGAAAGAGTCGCCCCCCTCACTTTAAAAATTATAAACTAACATTCTATTGTTATATAGAATTTTCCATTGCACTAATTAAGGGGAGTTTTTTGCCTGAAAGGTATTGAACCATTGCACCCCCTGCTGTGCATATATAATCCATTTTTTTGTAATCGGTAAATTTCATTGTAGCAGTAACGCTATCTCCACCACCTATTACACTAAAACCTTTTGATTCTGATATAGCAATAAGAATCTCTTTTGTTCCATTTTCAAGTATCGGATTTTCATAAATACCAGCTGGTCCATTAACAAAAATAGTCTTAGCTGATGCTATTATTTTTGAGTAATGAGCTATAGTTATATCCCCTATATCTGCATAAAGATAATCACCCATTTTTGCATTAACAACATTACATACTCTCTTAATATTATCTTCATAAGCTAAATCAGAGGGCATTTCAATTCTGCCTGGGTATTTACTTAATAGATTCTTTGCTTGTTTAATAAAATCTAACAAGCCTTTTTCTTTTAAAAAGTTATCAACTTTATTTCCCAAATATTTTCCACTAGCGATTAAGAAAACCTCTCCTGTAACACCACAAGTTAATATTTTATCAGCAATATTATTACTTAATACTTTATCCATCATTGAAAAAGCATCAGAGATTTTAGCACCACCTAAAACAAAAATACAGGGCTTTTTAGGATTGTTCATGATCTTTGATAGTGTGGAAACTTCATTAAAAAATAAAAAACCTGCTCCGCTTGGCAGTAGCTTTTGAAAAGCCACCATACTAGGGGCATTTCTATGAGCTGCGGAAAAAGCATCATTAATATAAACATCGAAATGAGGAGCTAAAGATCTAACCAAATAAGTATCAAGCATTTGCTTATCACTTAATTTAACAACCTGTTCAAAAGAGGATAATTCTTCACCTAAATAGCGTAAATTCCCTAAAATAACAATTTCACCACTCTTTAAATTATTAATTTTTTCGATGGCAGCAGGGCCACAAACATCATCAATATAACTGACTTTAGTGCCCATTTTATCTGATAATATTTGTGCATGCTCATCAAGTGCTATTAGATTTTGATAATCTAATGTATCTCCTTGATGAGCAATTATTGCTACTTTTGCCCCTTGGTTTTTTAAATAATTTAGAGTTTTAAGTGATTTATCTATTCTATTGGTATTAACTATCTTTTTAGTAATAGTATCTATTGGTGAGTTAATATCTAATCTAAGTAAAACTTTTTTGTTTTTTACATTGATTTGTTCCATAGATTTAAAACCTAAATTGTTACTCATTATTTCATTCCCAAGTATTTGTTAGTTTCAGCGGTTCCTTCTTCACAAGTTGCTTGCATTTTCATAGCGGCTCTTATGGCATCAATATTTTCAGGAATTACAACAGCTTCTTGAGGAATATTAATAGCAAACATAATATCATCACCACTGTTTACAATAGATTCCTTAAATACTGCTATTTCATACATATCACCTCTTGGATTTCCAAGATCTCTAGCATATTTAAATAAAGAAGCATTGCCTTTAAATCCATCTTTTAAGCTAACAACTCTAATTCTTGGATGAGAGTTGAAAATTTCCAACAACTCTTCTTTGCCAATTTTTTTCTTAGTTGAAATAACTGAAGTAATAATATGACCGTGAGTTACGGGGGTATGAATAAGAATACCAGTTGCATCAATGTGTGGCATAATAGTCATCAAATCTAGTGCTTGGTGAGATGGTGCAGCATCAACTTCTAGAGCATTGGTTAATCCTCTATGATAATCGCCTGGATCTGCTACTCGTCTTATAATTGTAATTGCTGCTTTAATAACGCCGACCTTTTTATCAATTACATCAACTGCTCTGATTAATCCAGTAGTATTACAACTTGTTAATTTCAAGTAATCAGCTCCATATCCTTTTTCATAGTTAGCATAACCATGGAAGAATATTTGTGCTACATCATTTTTTTCTCCACCTTGGAAGATAGCTTTTTTATTATATTTTTCATATAATTTTTTATTTATTGCCCCGATTCCAGCATTTGTAGCATCTAACATAATATCTACTTGTTGAACTAATTCTTCTAAAGTTCCACTAACAGGAATACCTTTGTCTGTTAATAGATTTATCTTATCAGGTGCTGCTGTGAAAAGTTTATAAGGCATACCTTTTTCATATAAAGCTTGGATTGGTAGTGTTGGAGCTACATCAGCTACTCCTACTAATTCCATATCTTCTTGTAGTGCAACACCATCGGCCAATCTCTGACCAATAGTTCCATAACCGGCTACGCCTACTTTAACTTTTTTCATAATACAAACTCCTTAACGAATTTTATCTAATTCTTCTTTTACAAATTTTAATAATATAGGATCTACATCTAAATCCTTTAAGTTTTTAGAAGTGCTACTTCTACCTTTTTTCATGAGAGATTGATAAACATCACAAATATAATCTACAGCCCTTTCGGGTTCGATAATTCCTGTATTAATAATCATGTCAAAACTATTAGTGTTTTGATAATCAAATCTAAAATCTGATTCAATGAAAATTTTTCGAACCTTATCATTTTCTTCTACATGCTTTAATGCTTCTTCATAGCTGATACCATGTTCAGCCATTTGCCTTTTTACTCTAGTTTCCATTGGAGCCTTGGCTCTAACATTTAATACATCATTAAAGTTTTCAAAAAGACCAAAGCCTCCTCTTCCAACTAATACAACGTTATCTGCTTTTCCGATTGCAATTTCTGTTCGTGCTAAGAAATCAATAGTTTGTTCTCTTGAAGAATGGAAATTATCCCAAAATCCTGGAGTTTCATCATATATTTCTTTAAATTCACTAAAGCCATACTCTCTCATAATTTTAGAAATAAATGCCTTATCGGCAAAAGCCATATTTAATTTTTCTGCGGCTTTACGTCCAATATAATTTCCTTCACTTCCCATTTTTCTTGAAATTGTAATCATACCCATAATCTGCTCCTTATTTAGAGAGTGATACTTCACTTATCAAAACAGGACGGTGTTCTTTGAGGGATTTTGAAGCGGCTAGAGCTATTTCTACAGGTCTAATTGCATCTTCAATACCACATTTAATTTGTACACCATTTTGAACTGAATTAATAAAATCAATAATCTCATTAGCGTAAGAATCCATATACCTATCTAAGAAAAAATAAAGTGGTTTTTGAGATTCAACACTATTTTTTGTGCTAACCTCTATTAAACTTTTTGTGTCATTTTCGACTTTTGCACAGCCTTTTGATCCAAATACTTCAGTTCTTTGATCATAGCCATAAACAGCTTGTCTAGAATTATCAATAACAGCTAAAGCTCCATTTGCCATGGTTAGCACTACTATAGCTGTATCGACATCACCGGCTTTACCGATTTCAGGATCAATTAATACAGCACCAGTTGCATAAACTTCTTTTACTTCACTACCACTCAAATATCTAGCCATATCAAAATCATGGATCATCATATCTAAGAAAATTCCGCCAGAACCTTTTACATATTCAGCACTTGGTGGTTCAGGGTCACGTGAAGTAATTTTAATTATATGGACATCTCCAACTTTATTTTCTATTACTGCATCTCTAACAGCGCAATGATTATGATCAAAACGTCTATTAAAACCAATTTGGAAAAGTACTTTATTTTCTCTAACTACTTTCATTGTCTCTTCAATTCTTTTTAAATCAGTATCAACAGGTTTTTCGCAAAATATATGCTTTTTAGCCTTGGCAGCCGCTTGAATTAACTGAGTGTGAGTGTTAGTTGGAGAACATATTAGTACAGCATCAATACCCTTATGATTAATTATATCATATGGATCTTTAAATGTTTCACAAATTCCCTTCTCTTTTGCCCAGTTTTCTAATTTTTCGTTCATAAATGGGTCAGCTAAAGCTACAATAGTTGCATTAGGTACTAAATTAGTAATACTTTCTGCATGTACTTTACCGATTCTTCCGCCACCAATAATTCCAATTTTTAATTTTTCCATATTATTCTCCTATAAACCTGTGTTTTCTCTAATATATTTTCTTGCTCTTATAGCATATTCAAGAGGATTTGCTTTTGCAGGGTCTTGTTCTACTTCAACTACCATCCATCCTTCATAATGGTGCTCTTCAAGAATCTTAAAAATTGAAGGAAAATCAATACATCCATCACCAGGAATAGTAAAAGCACCTTCTCTAACTGCATTCAAAAAACTTAACTTTTCTTTTCTAACTTTTTCTATGACTTGTTTTCTAATATCTTTTAGATGTACATGTGCTACTCTATCAATGAATAAGTTTAGAGCCTCAACAGGATCTTCACCTGAAAATGCAAAGTGAGCAGAATCAAAGGTTAAATAGACATATCTTTTATCTGTTAAATCCATTAATTTTTTGGTTTCTTCGATAGTTTGACAACCGGTACCCATATGATGATGATAAGATAACTTAAAGCCTCTTTCACTTGCGATTTTACCAAGAATATTTAGGCCCTCTGCAACTTTTTTCCATTGCTGATCACTAAAGGTTGGTTTGCTATCAAAAACACTAACATTTTTACCTTGAATACTATTGCCTTGTTCTGCTGGGCCAATTATATTTGCCCCCATAGCTTCTAAAAAATCTAATTGATTATTAAAATCTTTAATAACATCATCCAAGTTTTGTGTTGTTAAAAAACTACTAAACCATTGATTACAAATACTAATCCCTCTCAAATCCAACATTGGTTTTAAAATTGCTGGATCTTTTGGATATTTGTTTCCAACTTCGCTTCCACTAAAACCAGCTAGAGCCATTTCACTAACACATTGTTCGAAAGTATTCTCTTTACCTAAATCTGGTAAATCATCATTTGTCCAAGCAATCGGCGATATTGCCAATTTAACTTTATTTTTATTCATATAAAACCTCATTAAATTAATACTTTTTAGTTTTTTTAATTTCTTCTTGTAATTTCTTATAGGCCTCTATAACATTTGAATTAGGTGATACTTCAGGTGTTCCAACTCTCCACCAGCTCTTATAGGATCCACTCATAGAATCTTCATCAACTTTTATGTCAATTAAAGTCGATTTAGTACTCTTTTTTGACTCTTCTAGGGCAATTATCAATTCATCACTATTGTGGACACTCCAAACATCACAACCATAACCTTTAGCTATCATTGCATAGGAAACTTGAAGTTTTAATCCTGTTTTATCAATTCTATCTGTTTCTTTTCCTCGATAAACCAACTCACAACCAAACTTTTCAATTCCTTGAGAGCGTTGAAGATTATCGATGCAGCCAAAACCATTATTATCGAATAACATAATATTAATTTTTATATTGTTTTCAAGTGATGTTAAAAGCTCTGAATGAAGCATTACAAAACTTGAATCACCTACCATCGAATAAACTTCAACATCGGGTTTTGCGAGTTTTACTCCAAGGGAGCCACTAACTTCATATCCCATACAGGAATAACCATATTCCATATGGTATGTTTCTCTATTGTAAGCTCTCCATACTCTTTGCATATCTCCAGGGAGAGAGCCTGAGGCACCAACTACAATACTATCTTTATTAAATTGTTCCTCATTCATTATGCCTAAAGCTCTTAATTGTGAATAAGCACCATTAGGACCTTTTTCAATTGAATAAAGTCTATCTACTTCATCATCCCAAATTTGTTTAATTTTTGAAATTTCATAGGTATAATCAGATTTATAATTGGTTTTGCTAAGTTTATTATCTAATGCAATTAGAGCTTTTTTAGCATCACAAACAAGAGCTAAACCGTCCATTTTTACTGCATCAAAATCATTAACATTAATAGAAATCATTTTAACTTTTTCATTCTTAAATAACCATTTACTACAGGTAGTAAAATCTGTTAATCGAGTTCCAATGGCTATTACTAAATCAGCCTCTTGAGCAATTTCATTAGATGCTAGGCCACCAGTAACTCCAATACCACCTAAATTCATAGGATGAGTGTATTCAACAGCACTTTTACCAGCTTGGGTTTCACCAAATGGAATATTATATTTGTTTGCAAAAGCTGCTAATTCATTACCACATTCACTGTATCTAACACCACCACCACAAATAATTAATGGCTTATTACTTTTCTTAATTAATTCTACAGCCTTTTGTATTAGGGTTTCATTAACACCAACTCTATCTATATAATGAATTCTTTTCTTAAAAAATGAAGTTGGATAATCATAAGCTTCAGCTTGAACATCTTGAGGAAGAGCTATACAAACAGCTCCTGTATTAATAGGAGATACAAGAACTCTCATTGCATGAATTAAAGAACTCATTATTTGCTCAGGTCTATAAATTCTATCAAAATATCTACAAACAGGTTTAAAAGCATCATTAGAGGTTATACCCAAGTCATGAAATTGTTCTAATTGTTGTAAAACAGGATCGGGTTGTCTGCAAGCAAAAGTATCGCCAGGTAATAACAAAACTGGAATTCTATTAGTTGTAGCCAGTGCTGCAGCTGTTACTAAATTCATAGCACCAGGGCCAATAGAGGTTGTAACAGCCATTATTTTTTTTCTATTATTTTCTTTTGCATAGGCAATAGCACTATGAGCCATTCCCTGCTCATTGCAGCCTTTATAAAACTTAAGAGAATGATTTTTTTGCTCTAAAGCTTCACCTAAACCAACTACACAACCATGACCAAATATACCAAACACACC
>CAZJGS010000006.1:0-5711 GCA_964545735.1 uncultured Spirochaetaceae bacterium | reverse complement strand
CCAGAAATAATTAGATAAGCTCTCTCTAGCTCTAGAGAAGATTTAAATATTTCACCTTTTTCCATTTTCAAAATACCAAAATTTAATAGCATTTCTTTGTGTTTACCCTTTATTTCTGTAATTGGAGTATAACCTTTTTTAAATTCTTTTTCTTTTTTAATAATCATAATTTGTCCCTATATTATTATAAATTCATATTTTATGCAAACGTTTGAAGTTACTCCATTATCATAATTAAATTACTTATTTGTCAAGTATTTTTGCTAAATTTAATATTTATATTCATATAAATTCTGCTTAGGTATCAAATCTACACTCTCATATTAAAGACTAAAGAGATCTTTTGGAGCTACTTCTGTAGTTCTTAATGCGTCATACCAGCATAAGCTTTAGTCATTTCTAATGGTGATTTTTTATTGATAAAAATTACCCAGTTTTATATCGCATTCATATATAATTGTTTGAAATAATATTTATAATCATAAGTTATTTTTTCATAACTTTAATTATCACATTTTATTGTGATGATATGATTTATTTTACTGTAATTAATTCCTTTTTGTCAAACGATTTGTAACTTTACTTAGTATCCAGAATGAGCGTTAAAAAACTTCAATATTTGCTATTTTATCATTCTTCAGAAATACATTTAGGAGCAATAAATCAACACAATCATCATTTAACAGTGCATTACTTTTTATTTCCAATAACACTAATTTATTTAACTCTGGAATCTAGCAAAAATGATAAAATAGCATAATAAAGAAATTAAAATATCCCAATTTATCAATTAAATTTTTTATATACAAAGTTGGTTATTGATAGTTTAAAACTATTACTTTTATATTGAGCTAAAAAACTATCGAATTAACGATAGTTTAATATTTTTACAATTACGTATTAACTAGAATCTCTTTCAATTAATACTGGTTGAATGCTTATTTTCTTTCTCAGTTTTAAATTATCGTTATCATATTCCTCATTAATTTGAGAAAATAGCCTTTCAATTGAAAATAATGCAAGTTCTTCACGAGGTTGGTGAATGGTTGTTAGAGATGGGTTAGCGTACTCACTAAATTCACTATTATCATACCCAACAATGGCTATATCATCTGGAATATTTATCTTATTATTCTTTAGAGCTCTCATTGCACCTAGTGCAATTAAATCATTTAATCCAAATATTGCCGTAGTTTTTAATATTGATTCTAAATTATCATCACAGCATTTTTTTGCACTCCAATAATCTTGAAAAGATATTAGTTTGTTAACTTTGAATCCATTTTTTTTAATTTCATCGCAAAACCCTAATTCTCTTAAATGGTATTCTTTATGATATTCACTAACACCAATAACACTAAATTTTGTATGTCCTTTATTTAATAAATGCTTTGCAACAATCTGCCCGCCAACATAGTGATCTGTATATATAACTTCAAAACTTTCAATTTTAGAGGTGGGAGGATAGTGTAGAAATACAGAAGGAAATTCCCTATTTTTGAGGAAGGATATTGTTTGGTCAGTGGGATCTTCAATTAACAAAATAAGTCCATCAATTTTTTTTCTATTTACCAGCCTCAGAATATTATTTTGTTTAGTAAAATGATTTTTTTGATAGGTAACAATTAAGTCAACATCTCTTTTTTCTAAACTATTTCTAAGTGAATTTAATAATAATCCATGATATGCGTTAACATTTACCTGTGAAAACCCCTCGGGTAAAACAATTCCAACAGCATTAGCTTTACTAGTAATCAAACCCCTAGCGTTGGCATTAAACTCAAAGTCCAAGTTTTTTGCTATTGCGTTAACCTTAATTTTAGTTTTATTAGAAACCAAAGGGCTATCGTTTAAACATCTTGAAACTGTGGAATAACTAACTCCCGCTAGTGCTGCTATATCTTTTATTGTAACATTATTAGCCATAATACCCCTCAAATACCTAAATTATTATATAGCCTAATCATTAATTAGTACATATTAATATTTATTTAGTAGTTTTTATACTAAAATAATACCAATTTTTTACTCCTATTGTATTCAAATATTTTATTTTTCAAATATATATTTAAGAAATAAAAAGCTACTCCAAAAATGGAGTAGCCAAGTAAATATAGAAAATTTATAGGGGTAACATTATTTAATAACTTTTGTACCTTGATCTCCATGAAGAGCAGCATACAAGTTAACAGGATCAGTGATTAAACCCATATTTCCTGTGCTTTGTACAAAGTCTACAATAGCTTGGACCTTTGGAAGCATGGAACCTGGAGCAAAATGACCTTCATTAATATATTGTTTAGCTTCTTTGGTAGTAATTGTGTTTAAAGTCTTTTGATTTGGTTTGCCGAAGTTTAAGCAAACTTTCTCAACTGCGGTTGATATAACAAAAAGGTCTGCACCTAATTGTATAGCCATAAGTGCTGCAGCTAAATCTTTGTCGATTACAGCTTCTCTTCCACTTAAAGAACCATCTTCAGCTCTTACAACTGGAATACCACCACCACCAGCAGCAATAACAGTAATTCCATTATCACCTAAGATTTTAACAGTATCAATTTCTACAATAGCTTTTGGTTTAGGAGAAGCTACAACACGTCTCCAACCTCTACCAGAGTCTTCTTGACATACCCAACCATTTTTTTCCATTCTTTCTTTAGCAATTTCTTCGCTCATGAAACTACCAATAGGTTTAGTAGGATTGTTGAAAGAAGGATCATTATTATCAACTTCAACTTGAGTTACAATTGTTACTACTTTATTTTTTAATCCAGCTTTTTCAAATTCATTGTCCAAAGCCATTTGTAATTGGTATCCAATAGCACCTTGAGTGTCAGCAACACAAGAATCTAAAGGAACAGAGTGTAAAATATCAGCAGAATGTTCTGCTCTTAATAAGATATAACCAACTTGAGGTCCATTACCATGTGCTATAACAACTCTGTGGCCATCTTTTACTAATTTAGCTATATGTTCTGCAGTTTTTCTTGCTGCCTCGTATTGTGATTTAACTGATACATGTTTTGCATCTTCAATTAAAGAATTACCACCAATTGCAATTACTATTAATTTGCTATCCATAGGACCTCCACTAACGCATAAATATTAATATAACATTATTAATAATTTATTTGTTATTTATTTTTCTGTTTGTATAATATCACAATTGCAACAAAATGCAACACTTTTCTTGCTTGTTTGATGAATTATTTGAATTTATATATATATATGAAAATTCATTCATGTTTTACTTGACTAATATATTTGTTTAAATTAAATTTAAGTTAACTAGAGTTAACAATATATAAGGAAAAAAATATGAAAAATATAATAAAAACTGAAGGTATGATGTGTAGTAAATGCGAAGGACGAGTTGTTGTTGGTTTATTAAAACTTGAACATGTAAAGAGTGTTGTTGCAGATCATAAAACAGGGGATGTAATAATTGAAGCAGATGAACAATTTGATATAGAAAAAGCAAAAACTTTAATATATGAAATTGGATATGATGTTATATAAATAGAGAGACATAAATATTATGGAAAACAAAACTCATAAACAAGTAATCATCTCAGGAATGGAATGTGCTGCTTGTAGTGCAGCAGTTGAGAGAGCACTAAAAAGAATTGATGGCGTAGAAAATGCAAGCGTAAACCTTGCTAGTGAAACTGCGACTTTTGATTTTGATAAATCGAAAGTTGATGATCAAAAAATACTTGATACTATTATTAAAGCTGGATTTAATATTGTTGAAAAATCTGAAGAACAAAAGGAAATAAAAGAAAAAACTCACTCAGTAATGAAAATTCTTTTGATAATTTCAATAGTTCTAAGTTCAATTCTTATGGTTATTGCAATGGGACCAATGTTTTCTCTTAAAATAAACAAAATGCCTTACCTGCAAATGGTATTAGCATTTTCTGTTATGCTTTGTGGTTATCACTTTTTTACAAAAGGTTTTAAAGCATTATTTCACCTTCAACCTAATATGGACTCTTTAGTAGCAATTGCAACCTCTGCAAGTTTTATTTATAGCACTGTAAGTATTTTTACTTCCTCCCCTCTTTATTTTGATGGTGTTGCTATGATTATTACCTTAGTAAAACTTGGCAAATATCTAGAATATGGATCAAAAGAAAAATCAAAAAGTGCAATCAAAGCTTTGATGGATTTGACCCCTGATACAGCTCTGGTTATTAGAAACGGGTTAGAATCTGTTATAAATATAAAGAGAGTTATTGTAGGAGATACCATTATAATTAAACCAGGAGATAAGCTTCCTGTTGATGGAATTATAATAGATGGTAAAACTTCAATTGATGAATCTATGTTAAGTGGAGAAAGTGTTGCTGTATTTAAAGAAATTGGTGATAGTGTTTATGCCGCGACTATAAATACAACTGGTGCGTTTACCTATAAAGCTACTCAAGTTGGGGACGATACTGCCCTAGCTAACATAATAAAACTTGTAAAACAAGCTCAAGGCTCTAAGGCTCCAATTTCAAGAATTGCAGACCAAGTTTCTGGTATTTTTGTACCCATTGTCTTATTAATTTCTATTGTTACTTTTTTAGTATGGTATTTTTTAATTAAAGATGTTGGCTATGCACTAGAAAAAAGTGTAAGCGTGCTTGTTATAGCATGTCCTTGCTCATTAGGTCTTGCAACTCCAATTGCTATTATGGTTGCAAGTGGAAAAGGAGCTAAACTTGGTATTTTATTTAGAGATGCAAAACAACTTGAAATCTTACAAAAAGTCGAACATATTATGTTTGACAAAACTGGTACTTTAACAAAAGGTGAATTGCAATTAGCCTCTATTGTTTGTTTTGACAATTATGATGAAGATAAAGCTATTCAAATTGCTGCTTCTATTGAAAATAATAGTGAGCATCCAATTTCAAGAGCAATTGTAAACAAAGCAAAAGAGAAAAATATAACCATAGATAAATGTGATGATTTTAATGTAATTCTAGGACAAGGTGTTTTTGCTAGAATAAACAACAATATTTATAATATCGGTAATGAAAAACTTATTAAAAATATTGATGAAAAAGTTAATGCTGTAAATATAAAACTTCAAAAGGATGGGTTTACCACTCTTTTATTAGAAGAAAATAATAAAATTATCGCTATTTTTGGTGTACAAGATACAATTAGAGAAGAAAGTTATAATTTAATCGAATTCTTAAACAAGAATAATATAAAATCTACTCTGCTAACAGGGGACAATAAAAATACTGCTAACGCTATTTGTAAACAATTAGGTATAAAAGAATATAAAGCCTCCTTGATGCCTGATGAAAAAGAAAAAATTATTCGAGAAGCTAAAAAGAATAATACTATGGTTGCTATGATTGGAGATGGTATTAATGATGCACCAGCTCTTAGTAGTGCTGATGTGGGTATTGCCGTGGCTAAAGCTAGTGATGTGGCTAAAGAGAGTGCCTCTGTTGTTTTAGTTAATGGATCCTTAGATGATGTTATTACTGCTATAAGACTTTCAAGAGCTACTATTAGAAACATAAAACAAAACTTGTTTTGGGCTTTTTTCTACAACACTGCAAGTATACCAATTGCTGCAGGAGTATTTGTAAGTTTTGGCCTTCAATTAACTCCTGCCTTAGCTGCTCTTTGTATGAGTTTTAGCTCCTTGTTCGTTGTTTTAAATGCTTTAAGACTAAATAATTTTAAATAAATTTTTACAATAA